>BNUQ01000043.1 GCA_025997475.1 Planctomycetales bacterium | reverse complement strand
AGGGCAACGCCCCAATCGTAGGCGATATGGCGCATCGTCCGATACTCGCGCAGATATTGCAACGTAATGGCGAGTTTATCGGCCACTTTTAACTTTGGCGGACGCCCGCCGCGGCGGTGTTGTTGCCGGTGTTTTTTTCGCAAGATGACGACCATCGCGGCGTAGGCGGACTTACTCACGCCAAAGAGGCGCTTGAAATCCGCGTCGCTTAACTTCTGCTGATTGGTAGGTTTTTTCATGCCAACCAGTTATGCACTTTGCCACAACCACCGCAACCTATTTCTTACAACCGGTTATCGAACAGATCTATTGTTTTTCTTGGTGTTGCCTGACAAATTCTAAAATATTCGCCCGCCGCTGTTTGACCCATTCCGGTTCTTGGTCAACATCGTCGATACCGACTGCTCCTTGAACACTGACTTCTTGGCTACGATAAGACATCGGTATTTTATTGCAAATTTCTTTGTATTGATTGATTTTTTCTCCCAATCCGCTAGCGGCGTTAAGCGCCTGCACAATCGCGGACTTCTTATTGGCGGATATTTTCACATAACTATCTGCATTGACCGCAATTTCATTCGCGTCGTTCACCGTAAGGCGCAAATACTCCTTATCATCAACTTGAATGCCTTTTTTTTTCAGTATCGTCGCAATTGATTGTTCTATATCGGCGAGCGCGTCAAGATAGGTCTGGTAGGGATGCGTGACAGAAAGCGGATTTCCGTGCGCTTCACTCCACTTTTGGGCTTCATCAGATATCTCGACTCTGTCTTGTCGCGGCATATTAGACGTTGCCGGCTCAGTGATGGCGTTGTTGTGGTTGCCCAAACTCAATCGCAAAGAAGTCAAGCGTCCTTCCGGTATATTATTGAAATCAAGCGGGGTTTTAGGGCGCGGATTATTAACCATTAACCCGGAAATATAAAACGGCATGGTTTTCTCCTCTATGGCTGTATCCGTTCGCCAACACAACAACTGTAATATCTATACTCATTACGAATTGGTTTGCGGAAAAGTCATTTGCGTAAATACACAACGGTTCACGTTTCGGTAAAATAAACCCGCAAACCAATTCGTAATGAGTATATACCAATAGCGAATTATTTTTTGGGGAAAGATTGCGTTGGTGCTGACAAAAGATAAAAAAATAACGTATGAAAACCATCGCTAACTTTCTCACCGTCGAACAGCGCCAGGAACTTGCCTCCCGTCATCGGTTGGAGCCGTCCAAGCGCTACGCCGACCGCATCAAAATTATCCTCGCGCTCGACAAAGGACTTTCTTTCGCCGAAGCCGCCGAATTGTTTTTGCTCTCGGACGATACCTTGCGGAGCCATTACGCGACGTTTATCAACTGCGGGCTCGAAGCGCTTCTCGCCAATAATTATCACGGTTACGACGGCAAATTAAGCGCGGACGCCGAATCGCAACTCCGGGAATGGGTAAATCAAAATTTGTTGTCTTCCGTCCAACCGGCGATTGATTGGTGTCGCGAAAAATTTGCCGTCGAGTTTTCCATCAGCGGAATGCGCGATTTATTGCATCGCTTGGACTTCGTGTATAAGCACACGGTCTTGGTGCCGGGCAACGCCGACCCGCAGGCGCAACGCGAATTTGTCGAAAAAATCACCGATTTATTGGCGCATAAAGCGCCGGAAACGCCGGTCATTTATCTCGACGCCGTGCCTCCGACGCATAATCCGCGCCCGACCAAGGTCTGGGGTTTGCGCGGCGAAAAGATTGCGGTGCCGGCGAACACCGGTCGCGAGCGGGTAAATATCAACGGCGCGCTGAACATTGAGACGCGCGAAGCCCTCGCGTTAGAAAGCGACACGGTCAACGCGCAGTCCACCATCGAACTTTTCCGCCAAATCGAGGCGCAATATCCGACGGCCGAAACGATCGGCGTTTTTGCGGACAATGCGCGTTATTACCGCTCGAAATTAGTGCGCGAGTATTTGGAGACCTCGCGGATAAAGTTGGACTTTTTCCCACCGTATTCGCCGAATTTGAATTTGATTGAGCGGTTGTGGCGATTTATGCATCAGCAAGTAACGAATAACCGTTATTACGAGAAATTTTGGGGCTTTCGAGGTGCCCTGCGCGAATTTTTCTTTCGGTTGTCCGCGGGCGATTTTGCGGAGGACCTGAAAACGTTGCTGACGCTAAAATTCGACATCGTTTCTCCGATCAAGAAACGCTTGCCGTCGCCAACGTGACTTTCCGCAAAACAATTCGCCTTGAGTATATTTGGGCTAAAGCCCTTTTCTTTTTGACCGCCTACCACGCCCTAAAGGGCGTGGCAATTGAATAGAGCGGATTTTTTAGATGTTTTTTTCACCGCGAAGGCGACCGCGCCAGATAATGACGATTTCTACCTTCGCGCGCCTTTGGCGACTTGGCGGTAAAAATTTCTTATTTTTTCGCGTAATTAATTGCGAATTGTTAATTGTCATTCGTCGCCGCCGGCCGTTTCCCGCACAATTTCGTCGATGGTCGTGATGCCGTCGAAGACCTTTTGCAGACCGGAGCGGCGGAGCGTGGACATTCCCGACTCCACCGCCGCCTGCCGCAGGACTTCGGTTGACCGCTTGTTGATGATAAAGTCCCGCAAATGCGAGTTCAGCCGCATAATTTCGTAAATCGCGTTGCGTCCGCGATAGCCGGTTTTTTTGCAGACGTCGCATCCCTGCCCGTAATAAAAACGATGCTCGCCCGCGTCCGTCGCGTCCAACCCCAATTCCAAAAGTTCCGCGTCGCTCGGCTTGTAGGACGTTTTACATTCGGGGCAAATGCACCGGATGAGCCGTTGCGCGACGACGGCTTCAATCGTCGCCGCGAGCAGATACGACTCGACGCCCATTTCCACCAACCGCGCCACCGTGCCGGGCGCGTCCTGCGTGTGCAGAGTGCTGAACACCAAGTGGCCGGTCAGCGCCGCTTCAATCGCGATGCCCGCCGTTTCCACGTCGCGGATTTCGCCGACCAAAATTTTGTCCGGGTCCTGCCGCAAAATCGCCCGCAAACACGCGGCGTAAGTAACGCCGATTTCGGGGCGAATCGGGCATTGAATCACGCCGGGGAGTTCGTATTCGACCGGGTCTTCGGTGGTGATGATTTTCGTCGCCGTGTCGTTGACCGCGTTCAAACACGCATACAGCGTCGTCGTTTTGCCCGAACCCGTCGGACCGGTTACAAGCAACACGCCGTTGGGCTTGTTGATTAACTCCAAAAAAGTGTTCAGCACGTCTTCCGCCATCCCGAGGCGGTTGATGTCGAGCGACACCACCGATTTGTCGAGAATACGGATAACGATGCTTTCGCCGAACATCGTCGGCAACGTCGAAACGCGCAAATCGACCGAGCGACCGCCTAAATTCAGCGAAATTTTGCCGTCCTGCGGCACGCGCCGCTCGGCGATGTTCAGCGAACTCATTACTTTGATGCGCACCGCCAGCGGTATCGCCAGCGAGCGCGGCGGACTTTGCAATTCAAGCAACGCGCCGTCCACGCGGTAGCGAATGCGGAAACTGTCTTCGTAGGGCTCAAAGTGCAGGTCGGCGGCGTGGTCGCGAATGCCGGAGAGCAACACGAGGTTGAGCAGTTTCACCACCGGCGCGGCGTTCGCCAAACTTTCCAAATTGGCAAGGTCCAGCTCGTCGTCGTTGACGCCGGCGGGCAAGCCGCCGATTTCGTCCATCTCTTGCAAGATGCCGTCGAACGTTTCGGCTTCGTTGTTGCCGTAGTATTTCGCGAGCGCCGCGCGAATGTCGTTTTCGCTGGACACCGCGCCCTTGACGTTGCAATTGAGCATAAACCGCAATTCGTCGAGCGCGTGTAAATTCAGCGGGTCGGCCATCGCCACGGTCAGGGTGTTGGCGTCTTCGTCAAATTCAAACGGGATGATGCGGTAGGTCTCCGCCAACATCGGCGGCTGAATTTTCGCGATGATGTCCGGCGGAATTTCCATATCCGGCAACGTAACCACGTCCATACCGGCTTGCCGCGCCAGCGCGAACAACACGTCGGCGTCGGTGCAGTAGCCGAGTTTTTTCAGATTGAAGCCGACGTTGCCGCCTTCGCCGGCTTGCACTTCCAACGCTTCGTCGAGTTGCGCGCGCGTGATGACGCCCTGCGCGACCAACATTTCGCCGAGCGGCAACCGCGCGCCCACGACCGGCGCGCCGCGGTTAATTCCCCGCGGCGCCGGTTCCGCTTCCGGCGCGGCGGACGTGGGTTTGCCGGCGGGACGCCGGTCGGTGGGTGTGGGCATAGACCTGTTTCCTAATTTAGACGACGTTCATTTTAATTGCCGTCGCGGTTCGCCAACCGTCGCGCGGCGAAACGGCTTTAATTTTCCCGAACCGTTCCGGTGTAAGCGGTTTCAGCGGGGACAACCGCCGACAAAGTTTTTATCCTCCTCTTTATACCTATTCGCCGACACTTTGCCAAACATATTAAGGCGAATACGACATAAAAAAATATGGACGCGGCGCCCCGCGTCCATTAACTCACCTCGTTCCGTTTGGTGCGCGAGAATAACTATTTCGCTATTTCGCCATGACCGCGCCGTTCCAGTCAATCGGCAATTTTTTCGTGGCGCAATCGACCTGAACTTTTTGTTTAACGTATTTCGTTTTCGCGGCGGCGGCAACCGGCGGGGCGACCGGTGCTTGGATTTCGGTGTAGGACTCCGGTCTTTCTGCGACGACCGTTACCGGCACCCGCTTAAATTTCAGCACCTTGCCCGGCACTTGGCGATATTTTTTGACCGTTTTATAGTCGGTGTAATAGCCGTCGCGCCGTCCTTTTTGCGGAATCACCGCGCCGTGTCCGTCTTCCTCGCAAACCGCCGTGCGGTTACGGTCGATTTTTTTCTCGGTCGTTTTTTTGCCCGCGACGCGGTTTTTATCCCAGACCTCGTCGGTAACCGGCACCTTCATTTTGCGGTGAATTTCCACCCTTTCCTCGTATTCTTCCAAAACCGGCGCGTCAACCCATTCGGCGACGGTTTGGTAAGTAATCACCGGCGTTTTGACGGCGCGGACTTTATGTTCGACGATTTGACAATTCGTCTTCGCGACCGGTTTGATCGGCAACGGCGCGACCGGCGCCGCCACCGGCACTTTCACCGTGGCGTAGCACTTCTTTGCGGCTTTTTCGACGCACGGCGGCTCTTCGACTTTTTTGAGTTCGGCGCATAAATCGCAATCGTCGGCGCGCGTCTCGCCGCCGTAACTTTGTAAGCCGCCGATTAACAACAGCGCGGAAAAACTCAACCAATAATTGCTCATCGTCTTCTCCTGCGAGTAGAAGTTGAATAAAAAGAAGTTGCGAATTAAAAATTACAAACTCCATAATTTTTCATTCGTAATTTTTAATTTTTAATTGTTCTTTAACTCCGTCGCTAATAACTTACCGGCGGCGGCGAAATCGTTTCAACATTTCGGTGTTTTTTTTCACGGGCGGCGTCGCGACCGCTACCGTCTTTATCTGGCGCGCGGCGCTTGTATAATCCGCCGCGTTCGCACGTCATTCGACGATGCTCCGATTTTATGGAAGGACGCTTTATGAAACTCATTCTGCTCGGACCGCCCGGCGCCGGTAAAGGGACGCAAGCCCACTTCATCACCGAACAGTTCAAAATCAAGCAGATTTCCACCGGCGATATGTTGCGCGCCGCGATTGCCGCCGGCTCGGAGTTGGGCAAACAAGCGCAGTCCCTCATCAACGCCGGTAAATTCGTCGGCGACGATTTAATCGTCAATCTCGTTACCGCCCGCATCGCGGCGCCGGACTGCGCCAACGGTTTTTTGTTCGACGGTTTTCCGCGCACGCTCGCCCAAGCCGAAGCCGTGCAAAAAGCCGGCGTTAAAATCGACGCGGTCATCGAAATGGCGGTGCCGGACGCCGACATCGTGCAACGCTTGTCGGGGCGGTTTATCCATCCGGCGTCGGGACGCACGTATCACGTCAAGCACCATCCGCCGCGCGTCGCCGGCAAAGACGATTTGACCGGCGAGGATTTAATCCAACGCCCCGACGACCACGAGGACGTTATCCGCGAGCGGCTGAAAGCGTATCACAAAATGACCGAAGTGCTGAAAGATTATTATCAAAAACTCGGCAAGAAATCCGGCGTTCACTACCTCGCCGTGGACGGCTCCCAGCCGATTGACGCGGTGAAAAAAGAAGTGCTAACGGCGTTGGCGAAAATCAAATAGACCTGTTCGGCAACCAAGAGCGAGTAAATGTTCGTGTCTAATTTTTCGTGCCGCAAGGAAAAATGACGAAGCAATACCGAGAGTATTGCAAGGAATTTTGACGCGGCGGGACGGAAAATTAGCCGAAAATTTGCCGCGAATTGGTTGTCGAACAGGTCTAATAAATAATCTCCGCTTATCGCCCCGACGGGGCGTAACATAAAAAAAAGGAAAATTTAAGTGTCTGACGAAATTACTTCCGGCGCGCCCGCCCCGACCAAACCGGCGCGCCGACCGGCGAAAAAAAATGTTGCGAAAGAATTGCATCTCCTCCCCGCCCCCCGCAAAAACGCCGTAAAAAAGCCGAGCGCGTCGCCCGCGGCGCCCGTGGCGACAAATTCGCCGCAACCGCCAACGCGGGCGCTACCGCGCCCCGCCGGCAAAAGAAATGTAAAAATCGCGCCGCCCGCGCCCGCCGTTATGCCGGCGACTCCGCCGAGAATTACCGCGTCGTCGTCGCCGCCAACGCAGACAACGCCATCAACGCAGACAATCGCGCCCGCTAACGCGCCCGCCCAAAATGCGCCGCGTAAAAACAATTCGCGCCGGCGCGGACGCCGACCGCAAGCGGCAAAAATCGCGCCGCCGCCGACTTCACCGGTGATTTCCGCGCCGACGATTTCGCCGAATGCGTCACCGATTACCGCGCCGGTCGCCGCGCCGGTCAAAATTGCGACGGCGGAAAACCCGTCGTCGGCAAATAATCCGACCAAGCCGCCGTCAATTACCTCGACGCCGACCGCGTTGCCGCCGGTCAACAACGCCGCCTCGCCGTCGCGCCGCTGGTTGTGGAAAGGGCGCAAAAATACCGGCGACGACGAAGCGCGCCGCGCGTCCGGCAATTGGCGGGCGGCTTATCCGGCGTCCGCCGGCGTCCCTGAAAATCCGGTCGGTGCGGAAACGGCGGTCGGCGAACCGCCGTTTGCCGCGCCGGAAAAAACGGTCGTCCCCGCGCTGACGACCACGCAATCGACAGCCGAAATTGCGCCGGAGGCGCTAACCGCTCCCGCCGCGAATAATGAAAAATTGCCCGCGGTGGCCGCGCCAAACGCGACCGCACCGGCTAATCGCGAATCGCTCGACATTGCCGCCGCCGATGCGATTACCGAAACGCCGCCGCCGCCGAAAGACCGCGAGAAAAAATCCGAGCCGAAAAAGCCGCGCCAGCCGACGGGGCGGAAAATGTTGCTCAACGTCATCGACGCCGAGCAAGCGCGCGTGGCGATTATCGGCAACAGCGGTTTAGAGGAACTTTACATTGAGAGAGCCGGCGGGCAGTTTGTGCACGGCAACATTTTCAAAGGGCGCGTCGTCAACATTCAGCCGAATTTACAGGCGGCGTTCATCGACATCGGCAGTGAAAAACACGCCTTTTTGCACGTTGACGACGTGATTCCGCCGTTCGGCGGCTATGAGGATATTTTGACGCGCCGCCGCAAAAAAGCGCCGACGAATCCGCAGTTTATGAAAATCAACGATATGCTCGCCGACGGGCAGGAATTGTTGGTGCAAATCACGCGCGAGGCGTTGCCGACGAAGGGACCGAGCGTTACGACTTACATCTCGTTGCCGGGGCGCTATCTCGTGTTGATGCCGGCGAGCCACACGCGCGGCGTGAGCAAAAAAATCACCAACGAAAATCAGCGGCGCGAACTGCGGCGCGAACTCGCGAAACTGTCGCCGCCGAAAGATATGGGTTTTATTATTCGCACGGCGGGCTTGGGACACGGCGCGGAAGAGTTGCAGTTGGACTTAAACGCGCTGACGGAACTCTGGCAGGAAATTTGCGAGCGGACGCGCAAGGCGAAGTCGCCGGAATTGTTGTATCACGAAAACGAATTGACGATTCGCGCCATTCGCGACTATTGCAACGATTCGCTCGACGAGTTGTTTATCGACCGGCGCGAAGAATACGCGAAAGCGGTGGCGTTCATCAAACGAATGATGCCGGATTTTTATCAGCGGACGCGGCTTTACGACAAGCGCGAGCCGTTGCTGGCGGCGTATAAGGTCGAAGACGATATTGAAAAATTGTTTGACGAGGCGGTCAAACTGCCGAGCGGCGGCGAGATTTTGATTCAGCAAACCGAGGCGCTGGTGGCGATTGACGTCAACACCGGCAAAATGTTGAAGGCGGAATCGTCGCGCGAAATGATTAAGAAAACCAATCTCGAAGCGGCGGCGGCGATTGCGCGGCAGTTGCGTTTGCGCGATATGGGCGGCTTGGTGATGATTGATTTTATCGATATGGAACACGCCGCCGACCAGCGCGAGGTCGAGGACGCGATGCGGGCGGCGACCAAAAGCGACCGCGCGCGGATTACCATTTTGCCGATTTCGCGCTTGGGCATTATGGAAATGACGCGCCAACGCTTGCGGCAGAGTTTGCACTTGGCGCATTATCAAAGTTGCCCGTATTGCGGCGGGTCGGGCAAATGCCGCAAGCCGGAATCGCTCGGCGCCGAATTTGTCCGCAAACTCCGCGCCGAACTCGGCAAAGGGGCGGACGTGCGCGTAACCTTCCACCCGCGCGCGGCGCTGACGATTGCCAACGAACTGCGCCAAAAATTGCTCGAATTGGAAACCGAATTTCAGCGGAAAATCGTGGTCGCCGCCGATGAAAAACTCCGGCTCGACCAATACGTTTTCACGCCGTTGGACAAAGCGTAAAAAGTGATAAGAAGCGAGAAATGACCGGAAATTTAAGCATAGAGCGGTTCGGCAACTATAGCCGTTTAACTTAAAAATCGAACTAAATTTTATTTAACTCATGTTACGCGCGCCAAGAAATCGCAACCGACTTGAAAAAAATAAAAATCCTTAAAAAACGCCGTAGGCGTTTAGAACCTATCCGGCTATTAACGAGCGTCGTCCCGTAGGGGACGCAGTCCCGTAGGACGCAATGTCGGTAGAAACGATACGGTAAAAAATCCCCGTCCCGTAGGGACGCAGTCCCGTAGGGTGGTTGTCGCTTCGCTCCGCAATTTTGGTGGAGCGAAGCGGCTTCCGATATTTTTAATTTCTAATTTGTAATTTTTAATTACGGTATGTCGCGGTTCATTTTTTAAATCAAACCACTATACTGGCGAACACGCTGGTTTTTGCCGACACCGTCATCACCGGCGAGAATAATTGGCAGGGCTACAAATTTAATGCGGGCAAATTGGTGAAGATTGGTAGCGGCAAAGCCGGTCTGCATTTGCGTCATAATAATTCGCTGAACGCGGCGTTTGCCGACGGGCGCGTCGAAACCATTCGGCGGGGCGATTTCGCGAAATACGGCATTAAAGTCGCGTTCGACGAAGACCTCAACGAGGTCAAACCGTGAGTGGACTTACGAGAGAGCGCCAACTTTAGCCCCAATGATGGCGCGATGAACGGCGTGTTGGTTTGGATTCGCCGGCTTGGAGTAGGACGCTCTATTCAATTGCCACGCCTTTTAAGGCGTGGTGAGCGGATAAAAAAATAAACGGGCTTTGGTCCCTAAATAAAAATGTGGTCTCATCCCAATCGGCTTTAGCCGAATTATTGTTTGGGCTAAAGCCCTTTTTTGGAGAGACACTGACGACACGCATCGTTGCGCCGATTTCGTCGCCGTAAAAAATATCGCCAATGAATCTTTCGCGGCGATACTCGGTGAGAAATCCGGCTACGAAAAATAGTTATTAGCGGGTGCATTTTTGTCACAAAAAATGCGGAGCGAAAAGATATTCGCCCCGCGCACGATACTTTTTACCTGATTTACTATCTGCCAAGATTGTGTCCTAAGTGTCGCTCAAATATCATTTTCAAACGTGACTGCCAACCGCCGCCTTTATGATCAAAGGCGTAACGCGGGATTTTCTCCAAATCACAATCTTGTAATATCAATTCTTTTGTTTGCGGATCAAACTGCTTTTGCAGTTTTTTTATTAACGATTGGAATCCCCCATTGCCTGCTGGCACTTGCAACAATGAACTTTCTTCGTCAGCGTTTAATACTAATGTTTGCATCTCAAATATCCTTTATCTCGAACTTTTTCACGAAATTTCGCTCACATTTTCTCGCCTTTTTCTCTTTTAACTCACAGCCTCCAACACCGACTTTTTCTTTTCACTCATTGTCCGAGCGCGCTACGCACGGCGGGCAGTAGGTCCTCGCGATAGGTTACGCCGGTGAAACGTTGCGTTTCGCGTCCGTCGCGCAACACCATCAGCGTCGGGTAACGGCGAATGCCGTATTTTTTTATCGTCGCGTTGTTGGGCGCGATTTTGACGAAACCGACGTTGAGCGAGTTTAAGTCCGGCGTGATTTCCGGGTTGTGCCGGTCTTGATATTTGCACGACTCGCAAGAGGTGGAATGAAAATAAATCACCGTTACGCCGGACGGAAACCGCGACGCCAAATCCACGGCGCCGTCCGCGACCGTCCCGCCGCCGGCGGACGAACTCGCGCAACCGACGAGAACCAAGCACACCGCCAACCAGCCAAAAATGCGTCGCATAGTATTTTCCTTTTTTAGAATTTTGGCGTCCCGAAAACGACAATTAAAAATTACAAATTAAAAACGGCGGAGTTTGATTAACCAATCCGCAAGCGCCCGCGACGCGAACCTGACAAGCAACCGCCACAATTTTTAATTCGTAATTTTTAATTTTTAATTGCTCTTTATTTCAACGCGGCTTTGGCTTGTTCGACGACCTGCCCGAATTCCGCCGGATTGCTGATTGCCAATTCCGAGAGGACTTTGCGGTCGAGCGTGATGCCGGCTTTTTTCAGACCGTCGATGAAGCGACTGTAATTGAGGTTATGGTCAAGCAAGGCGGCGCTGATGCGGGTAATCCACAACCGGCGAAATTCGCCCTTGCGCGCGCGGCGGTCGCGGGTGGCGAACCGTTCGGCTTTCAAGACCGAGTGTTTGGCGACGCGGTAGAGTTTGCTCCGCCCGCCAATCATTCCTTTGGCGCGTTTGAACAAACGTTTTTTCTTATGATGGCGAGCGACGCCGTAGGTCGAACGGGACATTTTTATCTCCTCATTTTAAGAATTAAAAATTAACAATTTACAATTAACAACTGCGGAGTTTGACGACAAATTAACAAGGGCTAAAATTGTTAATTTTTAATTGTCAATTGTTAATTGACTTACAGCACCAGCATTTTCTTGATGATTTTCGCGGCGTTGTTGTCGAGGACGTGGACGCGGCGGAGTTGGCGCCGGCGCTTCGGACTTTTGACGGCGCGGCGGTGCACCGAGCCGCACGGTTTGGCGACGACTTTGCCGTTTTTCGTAACGCGCACCCGCCGCACGAGCGCTTTACAAGGTTTCTGCTTTCCCATTTTTATCTCCTGTTTTAGATTTGATTCAATGAAGCAAAGGACTTCTCTACGAAAGTTAGCACGAAATTAAACCGATTTTCACGCAACCGAGCGAAGCGAAGGTTAGTGCGCTTTCCCAATTTTTTGTTTCTCACCGAGGCACAGCGTTCCATCGAGAGAAATAAAGAAATTAATTTCTTCTCTTTTCTTTCTCCGTGCCGCTGTGGCTCTGTGAGAAATCTCCGGCTTCCGATTCGTCTAACTTCGTGAAAATTCGTGGATAGATTCTTTTTTATTCCGCCTTGCCGTCGTCGCTTTTTTCGTCGTCATCGTCGTCGTCCGGCGCGTTGCTGTCGTCTTCGGGCAGGACTTCCGGTTCAAGCGTGATGCCTTTTTCTTTGGCGAGGCGTTCGCGTTCGGCGCGGAGTTTGGCGACGACGGTGGCGATATTCGGCACCGGCGTCAGCAACATCGTCATCCGCTTGCCTTCTTTGTTCGGCTTCGACGAAATTTGCGCCACGTCGGCGACGGCTTTGGCGATGCCGAGCAACACGTCGCGCCCCATTTCCGGGCGGTCGTTTTCGCGGGCGCGAAATTGTAGCGTGAACAACACTTGGTCGCCGTTTTCGATGAACTGCCGCGTTTGTTTGACCTTGATTTCGAGGTCGTGTTTATCAATGCGAAAACTCCGCAGACGCAATTGTTTTTGCTCTTGGGTCTGGCGTTTGCGCTCGGCTTCGTGTTCCTTCTTTTTTTGCTGATAGAGGTGCTTGCCGTAGTCCATAATGCGGCACACGGGCGGCTTGGCGGTGGGCGATATTTCGCACAGGTCAAGTTCGGCTTTGCGGGCGCGCGCGAGCGCCTGCTCAAACGGGACAATCCCGACCATCGCGCCGTCTTCATCGACCAACCGCACTTCCTTCGCGCCGCGAATTTCTAAATTCAGGCGCGTCTTTTTGCTTTTACTGCCGGTGTTAGTGTTAATGGCTTCTCCCTCCGCAAGAACAATTAAGAATTAAGAATTAGAAACTCACGTTACGCGCCGGTCTCTATTCAATTGCCACGCCTTTTAAGGCGTGGTGCGCGGACAAAAAAAATAAACGGGCTTTAGCCCAAATAAAAAATGTGGTCTCTTCAATCGGCTTTAGCCGAATCGTTATTTGGGCTAAAGCCCATTTCTAAAAAAACGCCGACCACGCCCTAAAGGGCGTGGCAATTGAATAGAGCGGATTTTTTTAGATGTTTTTCACCGCGAAGGCGAATAAGTCGCGCCCAATACGACGGTTTTTACCGCGCGCGCCTTTGGCAACCGGGCGGTGGAAATTTCTTATTTTTGCGCGTAACTTCAGTTAAAAATTACGGTTGGTCGCCGCCATTTAACCGCAATTCGTAATTTTTAATTGACAACGGAGTGCGCCACAGACGTGTGCATTGAAAAAATGCCGGAATGTCGTGTTGCGCGCTCGTTTAGGCGGCGAAGCGAAATTTCCGCTCGCGCGACGGCGGCGCGAGCGCCGCCAAAACCGCAGTCGGAAGAGCGCCCCCGCCACGGCAAAACTTCGTCAATTTAAGCAAACGGCGCGGCAAGTCAAGCGGCGTTAATGCGGATAAAATCCGCGTCTAATCCGCGTCGGGACCGCGTCCCTTTGACTATTGCCGCCGGCAAAATAAAATCCCGCACTTTTCGCGTCGGGCGTGAGCACAATTAGGGAATCGCGATGGGTAAAAAGCGCTATTGGGTGATATTCCTGCTGTTGGCGGGGCTGGCGGCGGGCGTTTTTTATTTTCGCCGTCCCGATTATCAGGGGTGGTTGCTCGCCGCGGAAAAACCGTTGTTGACGCAACTCGAAGACGCGGCGAAATTTTATCTGCAAGGCGAATATCGCCGCGCCGAAACCGGTTTTGCCGAAGCCCTGAAAACGGCGCAGGCGAACGATATTGCCGCCAACGAGAAGTGGCGCGAACTGCCGATAAATTCGCGGCGGCGCGTCTTGCCGGTGCGGATTTTCGCCGACAACGAAAAGACCCAAAAACGCGACGGCATTGATTATTTCAAGCCCCGCATTTCCGAGGCGGCTTACGGATTGGCGCTCGCCCGCTTCGGCGAACTGCAAACGCGCTATCGCTTGAATTTCGCCGACGCTGACGGTTTTTCGCCGCCGCCGGAAGAACTGCAACCCGCGTTGGACGCGCTGGCGACGGGCTTGGCGATTTCGCCGCAAAGCGAATCGTTGCGGTTGTTGAAAGCCGAAATTTTCGCGAAATGCCGGCGTTACGGCGAGGCGCTGGCGACCCTCGACGAAGTGCTGTTGATTAGCGCCAAAAGCGCCGAGGCGTATAATCTGCGCGCGCTGATTTACAGCAGTCCGGCGTATTTGGTTGACCGCGACAATTGGGAAATCAACAGTAAAAAGGCGTTGGCGGACTGGGAAAAAGCGACCGAATTTTCGTCGCTGAACGGGGCGAAATTGCCCGACCCGTTTTTCAATTTGGGGATGTATTACGCCACGCCGGCGGAGGGTTTGCCGCTACTCGCCGCCGACGCCGCCCGCGCCCGCGAATATCTGACCGCGTATCTGAAAATCGTCGGCAATCTTGACGGCGCCGCTTCGCCCAACGCGGAAATCGCCGCCGCGACGTTGGCGAAACTGCCGAAAACGAACTAAAAATTTTGGCGTTTGATTATCAAAAATCGCTTCGCGCAATTTTGATAAATCATTCTTTCTAAACAAATGACTGCTATTGAGTTCGCTGTCGTAACCGAAAGGGATATTTATGAACAGTTCTATTGGCGCCGATTTGCTGAAGAAAATCAGTTCTAATCGCGCGCGCGTCGGCGTTATCGGTTTGGGATATGTCGGTTTGCCGCTGGCGATTGCTTTCGCCAAAGCCGGTTTGCCGGTAACCGGTTTCGACATCGACAACGACAAAGTCGATGCGATTAACGCCGGTAAATCCTACATCAAACACCTGCCCGCCGCGCAAATTCGCGAAATCACCGACCGGAAAAATTGTAGCGCCACTTCCGATTTCACCCGTCTGCACGCCGCGGATTTGGTGGTTATTTGCGTGCCGACGCCGCTGACCGAGCATCTCGAACCGGACCTGCAATACATCAAAAGCACGGTCGCGTTGGTCGCGGAAGCCGTCCGGCGCGGGCAGTTGATTGTGCTGGAAAGCACGACGTATCCCGGCACGACGCGCGAGGTGATTTTGCCGGCGCTGTTGGAAAAGCGCCCCGACCTGAAAGTCGGCAAGGATTTTTTTCTGGCGTTTTCGCCGGAGCGCGAAGACCCCGGCAATCCCGAACACTCGCTCGCCAACACGCCGAAAGTCATCGGCGGCTTGACCAAGGACTGCGCGGAAATCGCCGGCGCGTTGTATCAGCGCGTAACGCCGAATTTGGTTTTTGCGTCGTCGCCGGAGGTCGCCGAAGCGACGAAATTGTTGGAAAACATTTTCCGCGGCGTCAACATCGCGTTGGTCAACGAATTGAAAATCGTTTTCGACAAAATGGGCATCGACGTGTGGGAAGTCATCGCCGCCGCCCGCACCAAGCCGTTCGGCTTCACGCCGTTTTATCCCGGTCCGGGCTTGGGCGGACACTGCATTCCGATTGACCCGTTCTATTTGACGTGGAAGGCGCGCGAATACGACTGCGCCACGCGCTTTATCGAATTGTCCGGCGAAATCAACCGCGCGATGCCGGAGTATGTGGTCGGGCGCTTGGCGGGCGCGCTGAACAAAGTCAAAAAGAGCGTCGGCGGCAGTAAAATTTTAATCCTCGGCTTCGCCTACAAAAAAGACGTGGACGACGACCGCGAAAGTCCGAGTTGGAAATTGCTGGATTTGCTGAAAAAACAAGACGCGAAAGTTGACTATCACGACCCGTTTATTCCGAAACTGAAAAAGACGCGGTCGTATGATTTCACGCTGTCGTCGTCGCCCTGCACGGCGGCGAGCGTGGCGAAATACGACGCGGTAATTATCGCGACGGCGCACAGCGGCGTCGATTACGAGTTGGTCGGCAAAAACGCCAAACTCATCATCGACACGCGCAACGCGATGGCGGGCGTCAAAGGCGTCAAGGCGACGGTGGTGAAAGCGTAGGTCGTTGGCGGGCAAGTGTGGCGGCGGGCGGTTTTCGGCGGCAATTTATTGCCGCCGATTGAAAATGCGCTCGGCGCGGCAAACGTTCAATAGCCCGCCGTTTTAACGGCGGGAAAACAGTTGTAGGTGGCGGCTTTAAAAAACGCCGTAGGCGTTTAATGTTGAATAACCCCGAGTGGAGCGGCGAGGCGTTTCCGCCGCGTAACTCGGGGAAACGGCAACTCAATGCGCGACGCCTGCGAGCATTTCAAAGTCGGTCGCACCACCGTCTATAATTGGCGCCAACAACTCGCGACTACCGGCTCGTTGTGCTCGCAACCGCGCGCCGCCGTCCCGCGAAAAATACCGACGGCGGAACTCCGCGAATATATCGCCGCCCACCCTGACGACTACTTGCGGGAGATGGCGACGCACTTCCATTGCTCGGAAAGCGGGGTCTGGCGCGCGCTCAACCGGCTCGGCGTTACCCATAAAAAAAAACGACCCGCTACCGCGAAGCCACGCCGGAGCAACGCGAAAAACACCTGAAACAAATCGCCCGCGTGCCGCGTGAACACCGTATTTATGTGGACGAAAGCGGCTTTCGTGAATAGACCTGTTCGATAACCGGTTGTAAGAAATAGGTTGCGGTGGTTGTGGCAAAGTGCATAACTGGTTGGCATGAAAAAGCCTACCAATCAGCAGAAGTTAAGCGACGCGGATTTCAAGCGCCTCTTCGGCGTGAGTAAGTCCGCCTACGCCGCGATGGTCGTCATCTTGCGAAAAAAAACACTGGCAACAACACCGCCGCGGCGGGCGTCCGCCAAAGTTAAAAGTGGCCGATAAACTCGCCATTACGTTGCAATATCTGCGCGAGTATCGGACGATGCGCCATATCGCCTACGATTGGGGCGTTGCCCT
>BNUQ01000042.1 GCA_025997475.1 Planctomycetales bacterium | reverse complement strand
TTTTAACTTTCAACTTTTCCCTTATTCCCGCCAAAATTTTCTCCGGCATCCCGAACCGGCGCAGGGCGTCGGCGTCATCCGCGAGGCCGATGACCGCCGCCGGATAGACGAGCCATTGGTCGCCGCGATAGACGCGCAAGTAATAGTCGGGGACGATGGACACTTGCGAATTTTCCGGTTTGTAATGCAACACCGCCGTTTTCACGGTCAGCGGACGCGGGGCGTCGGCGCGAATTTTATTGATGACGGCTTGCGCCGTCGAGCCGCGGTCGAAAACGTCATCGACGATTAACACGCGCGTCCTCTCGCCCAACTCCGTCCAGACCTCGTCGAGGGCGCCGACGCGAACGTTGCCGGCGCGGGCGACGCCGTCGTAACTGCGGCAACGGACGCAAGCGAAACCGACCGGACGGCGATACGCCAGCATAAAAAATTCCTGCAAATAAATCGCAATCGGCAACCCGCCGCGCGTCAATCCGGCGACCACGTCAAAGGGCGCGTCCTGTTCGACAATCCGCGCCGCCAACTCCCAGCAATCGCGGCGCTCCTCTTCGGCGGAAATCAAGACCTTTTCGATGGCGGGCGGCATTTTTGGGGATTCCTGCGCTAAAAAAATTAACAATTAACAATTAACAATTAAGAATTAAGAACTCATATTATGCGGCAAAAAACCTTAAAATCGCGGCAGAGTAGTCCCGCAGGGACGAGGTTATGAATAACCGGCGGCGAAGCGTCCGGTTCTTACGGACGCGCAACCGCCGGAGAGTCGCCCCACGAAGCAAGCCCCGCACGGGGCGGGATTATCAAGTTACGCCGATTAGATAATGTCGCCCCTGCGGGGCTAATTTCTTGCCGACGTTATTAGGGATTCCTGCGCTAAAAGAATTAACAATTAACAATTAAGAATTAAGAATTGTGGAGTTTGATTCTCAAATTCGCTTCGCGAATCCTCACTCTTCGCTGACAACTGTTCACAGCCCCACCTGTCTCTCAATTGTTAATTGTTAATTGTTAATTGTGAATTGTTAATTGTTAATTGTTTCCGCCATTTCCCTATCGCGCGCCGATAATTTCGCCGCTAAGTCGGTGGTGGCGGCGTCCAAGGCGAGCGCGCTCGCCGCCCATTCCGGCGCCGTTTTTTCCGCGTCCTTGACGCCGAATTTTTGCAGAAAATTCGCGTATAAGGCGCGATAGCGCGGTTTCAACGGATAGTCGGCAATCGCCGCGCGGTATAAATTTTGCGTCTGCCTTTTTTGTTCGGCGGTCAACTGCGGCGACCAGCCGAGCAACTGCGCCAAATAAATTTTATTGCCCGCCGCGCGCGGGTCGGCGACCACCGCGCTCGCGGCGCAATCCAACGCTTCCGACAAATTACCGAGCCGCAGAAAGGCGTTGCCGCGATTTATCCATAAAGTCGCGTCGCGCGGACGCGCGCCGAGCGCCTCGTCCGTCCACGCCACAATCAGTTTCGCTTCCGCCGGCGAATAATTATAGAGCGCCGTTTTTTCCGCCCAATAACGCGACACGCCGGCGTTAAAGCGCGGAATCGCCGACAACGACAGCACCGCCGCCAAGACGACCAGCGCCGCCGCCAAAAGCCGGCTCGCCGCCCGCGGCGACAATTTGATTTCCCGCACGCCGCCGTTAATCGTCAACGCCAACGCCGCCATCAGCCACACCGTCGCGCCGATGACCGAATGGTAATAATGAAAATCAAAAATAAAGTGAAAGAACGCCGCCGCCAAACCGAGCAACAACCAGCCCTTAAAGCGGTCGGCGTCGGGCAAAATTTTTGTCAGCCCATAACCGGCGAGAATAAACGCGACCGGCAACAACAACAAATTGACCGCGCCGTTGACGACGAGCGCCGTCGTCCACCCTTGCCGCCACTCGGCGACGAACGTTTCAATGCCCAAGCCGGTGAACGCGCCGGCGCCATACATTAAATAAGTCAGCGCGAGCGCGGCGACGCTCGCTATCGGCAAATACGTCGCCGACAAAAAAGCGGTCGGCGGCCTCGGCAATTCGCTTTCGCCGTTCGGCGGCGCGACGGGAAACAGAGGCGCAAGCGACGGCGCGTTCACGCCGTTCGCCGTCCGCTTTTTTCCGGCGGCGCTTTTGAAAAAGACCGCCCACAGCGCGACGAACGCCGCCAAGAAACCGATGCCGCCGTCCACCGCCAATTGTAAATAAAGGTTATGCACGCGGCGCGTTTCCCAGCCGTCCGGTTGCTTGAACGCGCCGTAATACGAGCCGAAATTATCCAACCCGTAACCGGTCAGCGGACGCGCTTTTATCATCTCGAGCGCCGTCAGCCAATAATTGCCGCGCACGCTTACTTGCAGTTTTATTTGCGCTTGCAGACGCGGCGACTGCGCGACCGCCGCGCCGAGACCGAGCAACGCCAAGCCGACCGCCGCCGCGCCGAGAACGGCTCCTCGGCGCGAGCCCGCCGCCGTTCGCGCCCGGCGACCAAGCAGGAAAATTTCCGCGCCCCACGTCAGCGCGAACACGCTCGGCGCCCATAAATTATGGTCGAAAATTTTACCGGCGCCGAACGCCAAACCGGCGCTAACGCCCGTCGTCAGCGTCAGCCAGCCGGCGATTTCGCCGAACCGCCACCAACGTCTTTTGTCCGACGGCATCAATAAAAACAGCGCCGCGGCTTCGGTGATTTTCGCCGTGATAAAACCGGCTTTACTGCCGGCATAGACGAACGCCAACAACGCCGCCGCCAAACCGAGCGCCGGCAATAATTTTGCCGCCGAGAATTTTCGCCCGCCCGCCAAAAACAACGGCGCCGCCAACGGCAAGAGAATGATGAAAAAACCCGCGTAGGCGTTGGCGTAGGCGTAAGGACCGGCGATGCGGTTGCTCATCACGCGGCTGATAAAGCCCTCGGACGACGACAATTCGCTGTCGGCACCGAGAAGCGCCGAGCGCACGTAGTCGTTGAAAAAATAACGCTGATACAAACCATACAACGCCGCGAGCGCCACCGCCGCGAGCAACGCCGCGATAAGCAGACGGCGCGCGTCGGGATAACGACGGCAGACGATTAACGCCGCCCAAAAAATTTCGCCGTCGGCGACCCAGTTCCAGCCGAGGTCGAGCGCGTTCTGCCAGTTGGCGTCATTCGCGGCATAGACGGCGTAACCGGCGAAAACCGCGAAAACCGCGAGCGCGGCGGTAAGCCCGCGGCGCGGCAAAATCAGCGTCCCGTCGCGCAGTGAGCCGACTAACGCGCCGACCAAAACGAGGTTGGCGACGACCGTGAGAAACAGCGTTTCCGGCTCGGCGAAATCCAAACCGGTGCCGAGCGGTCGCAACGCCGCGTAAAATAACAGGAAAAAAATCGTCAGACGGTCGAGTAAAGGCATAAGGCGGCGCCGTAGAGAAAATAAAACCGCCATTGTATTGGCGCGGCGCGAAATTAAAAATAGGCGGTTGGCAGTGGGCGGCGGGCAGTGAAAGAACCGTTAAAAATTACAAACTAAAAATTAAAAATTGTGGCGTTGGCTTCTCAAATTCGCTTCGCGCACTTTCAACTTTCAACTTTCAACTTTCAACTCTCAACTGCTCACGGCTCACTGGAAACTCCATGAAATTCCTGCTTCTCGTTTTCTCTTGCTGGCTCGCCGCCGCCGCGCTCGCGGCGGAGACGCCCGTTTTGCCCGCGGCGAAGACGGTAACTTTTTCCGTTTGGGGCGGCGGCATCAACGAGGCGGTCAGTCAATTCAGTCAACAAACCGGCGTTACGCCGCTCGTGTCCGCCGTCGTCAGCACCGCCGCGCCGCCGTCGAAAATTTTTCTCGCCGCCCAAAATTTACCGGCGGAACAGGCGCTCGAATGGTTGGCGCGCGCCGCCGGTTGTCATTATCGCCTGACCGCGGGCGGCGTTTATTTGACCACCGGTTACGAGTGGTTGAAAGACCGGCGCTACGGCGTGATTATTCGCAACGTCGAAACGTTGGTCGGTAGCGAACGCCCCAGCGACCGCGCCGAAAAGTTGACGCGCTTCGCCCGCAACCTCGACGAATTGATGAAAATCGTCACGCTGTTCGAGCCGCTGTATCGCTATCGCCTCGAAGAGCACGCCGACGGACAAATCAAATTAAACGCACAAGTCCCCGCCGAATTAAAACCGCTGTTTATGGCGGCGCTGACGGCGCTCGAAGCGTCCGGCGAAACGCCGGTGGCGGCGGCGACGCCGGCGCCCGCCGAGCAAGCGCTCATCGACAAATTAAACGCGACGAAAGTCGTGGTGAATTACCGGCAACGACCGTTGCGCGAAGTGTTGGCGGATTTGCGGACGCAATGCGGGCTGAACATCGGTTTCGACGCCGTCGGCGAGCCGCCGATCGTAACGATGGAACTCGGCGAAGTCAACGTGCAGGTCGCGTTGGTGGCGGTGGCCAAACAAATCGGTTTGCGAAGCGTCGAAATGGCGGCGCCGAACGGCGTGTGGTTGAGCCGCGAAAAACGGCAGTGGCAACGGTTCCCGTCGCGGCGGCAGTTGTGGTTGGACGATGTCGAGGTGAAATGTTACGGCGTCGCGGTCGCGGCGGGGCGCGGGTTCGACGGCGAAAAATTCGCGGACTGGGCGCGGCAAAACGTTACGCCGGACATTTGGCGCGACCCGCTGGCGAGTATTTTCTACCACGCGCCGAGCGGTAATCTCGTCGTCGTCGCGCCGCCCGCCGCGCAACAAGCCGTCCGCAACGCGCTCGGAAAAGGGCGAATTAAAAATTAGAAACTACGAGCCGCTCGCTTTGACTTGCCGGCACGCGACGCAATGTTCGTCCGCGACCGCCCGTAAATCCGGCTCAATTTGCCGACATTCCGGCGTCGCCCATTCACAGCGCGGCGCGAATTTGCACCCCGGCGGCAACGCAAACGGACTCGGCACCGTGCCGGCAAGGTTGTAGAGCCGCTCCCGCGCCCCGCGCATTTTCGGCACGCACTTCAACAGCGCGCGGGTGTAGGGGTGTTGCGGCGCGGCGAAAATTTTTGCCGCCGGCGCGCGCTCGACAATCCGTCCGGCATACATCACGCACACGCGGTCGGCAAGTTCGGCAATCACGCCGAGGTCGTGCGTGATGAACAACATTCCCATTTTTTGCGTCGCGCGAATTTCCCGCAACAAAGCCAAAATTTGCGCCTGCACCGTAACGTCGAGCGCCGTCGTCGGCTCGTCGGCGAGCAATAGCGACGGGCGGCAAATCAGCGCCATCGCAATCATTACGCGCTGTTTCATACCGCCGGACAATTCGTGCGGATAACAATTGACGATATTTTTGGCGTTCGGGATGTGGACTTCGTCGAGCGCGGCGAGCGCGCGGGACGCCGCCGTCTCCGCGTCGGCATTATGCGCGAGATACGCTTCGCGCAGCTGGTCGCCGACGGTATAAACCGGATTGAGCGAAGTCATCGGCTCCTGAAAAATCATCGCCATTTCGCGCCCGCGAATGGCGCGGCGTTGGCGGTTATTCAGCGCGAGCAGGTTTTTGCCGTTCAGCGTCAACTCGGCGGCGGCAATCCGCGCCGGCGGCGTTTCAAGCAAGCCCATTATCGCCAAACTGACCACGCTTTTGCCGCAACCGCTTTCGCCGACCAACCCGACGACTTCCCGCGGCGCAACCGTGAGCGACACGCCGCGCGCGACGTGCGCGACGCGCCCTTCGACGGCGAAATCAATGGTGAGGTCTTCGAGTTTGAGCAGGGACATAATTTTTTTTTAGAGTTGAGAGTTGAGAGTTAAGAGTTGAGAGTTAAGAGTTGAGAGTTGAGAGTTGAGAGTTGAGAGTTGAGATAGTGGAGTTTTTATCTTAAAAATGCGCGAAGCGCAACCTCTGCTCAACTCTAAACTCTAAACTCTAATCCTCCTCCGCCTCGCCGGTAAATTCGCTTTCGTCGCCGCCGCCCGCGTCACGGTCCGCGTCGTCCGCCGGAAATTCGTCGAGGCGGAAATACTTTTCGATAATCCGCCGGACGATGGGCGCGCAAGTCGTGCCGCCGTGATTGCCGAGCGGCACCAACACCGCGACGATGATTTCCGGCTCCACCGCCGGCGCCGCCGCGACAAACCACGCATGCGTGTCCGGCTTTTTGCCCTGCGCCGAACCGGTTTTCCCCAAATAGGCAAAGCCCGGAATATGCCCGTCCCGCCACGCCGTCCCGCGCGGATAATCCGCGCCCTGCACCGCTTCCCACATTCCTTCCCGCACCGCCGCGAGCGCCGCCGGCGATAAATTGACGGTTTCCGCCGCCGTTAAATCCGCGCGGCGCGGGTCATAGCGCAAATGCGGTCGCACCTTTTTGCCGCCGTTGACGAGCATCGCGTAAGCGGTCGCCATTTGCAACGGCGTGGCGTCGATTTTTCCCTGTCCGCAGGCGATATGCCACGTTTCGCCGAGCGACCAATTTTTGCCGGTGAACGCCGCCGGCGCGAGATAACCCGGCGTTTCGTTGGGCAGGTCGATGCCGGTCAATTTGCCGATGCCGAACTCCGCGAGCGTCGCCGCGAGCCCGCGAATGCCGAGCGCGCCGCCGGCGTGATAGAAAAAAACGTTGCACGACACGCGCAACGCTTTCGCGACGCCGATGAAACCGTGATGGACGCGGTTCATACAAACGTAACGCCGATTGCCGAGATACTCGACGCCCTCGCAGTCAAACTCGGTGCCCGGCGTGATTTTTCCGGCGGACAACGCGCCGAACGCGACGAGCGGTTTCAGCGACGAGCCGGGCGGATAATTTTCGCTGATGACCTGATTGCGCAACGGATTGCCGGCGGCGGCGAGAAGTTTTTCGTAATCCTGCCGCACCGCGTTCGGGTCAAATTCCGGCAAACTGACGAGCGCGTGAATGGCGCCGGTATGCGCGTCCATCACCACCGCGGCGGCGGAAAATTCGGTTAAATTATGTTTCGCCAGCGTCGCGCGATGTTCCGGTTGTTTGGCGAGTTTGCGCAATTCCTCGACCGTCAAATCGCGGACGGCGCGCTGAAAGTCGGCGTCAATCGTCAGCGTGAGGTCGGCGCCGTTTTTCGCCGGCGCCGGACTGCCGACTTCGATAAACGTCCGCCAGCCGCGCGGAACTTTCGTCAGGGTCTCCAAACGCCACTGATGCTCGCCGCGCAATTCTTGGTTATACCACTGCTCGACGCCCGCCCGCCCGACCATCGGGTTGAGCAAATTGCCCCACGTTTTTTGCGTTTCGCCGTTACGCGGAATTTCGCGCAACGCCATAATTTCGGCTTCGTCGCCGGCGGGATTAAGCGCGAAAAACACGCCGCCGTCGGCGTTTTTACTCGTCAGCGCTCCCGTGCCGGCGACCGGCTCGCCGTTTTCCCAGTAACCGCGCAAGGTCCGGTATTCGGCGGCGGAAAGCGCGTTGACGTAGCCGGTAATATGCCCGAATAAACCGCCGTAATAATAAACGCGGCTCGACGAGACGCGGAGTTCCCAGCCCGCCATTTCCGCCGCCGTGTAAGGATTGGCTTGCGCTTGCGTCAGCGCCAGCGCCGCCGGCAACGGCATTTCCGTCACGCGCCGCGCCTCCGCCGGGTCGCCGTCTTTTGCGCCGTTTTTCAACAGCGCCGTCAGCACGGCTTCGGCGACGCGCGCGCGCGTGGTCAACACGGGCTCATTGGGGCGGCGGAAAAAATCAATAAAGCGGCTTAGCGACGGCAAATTGGCAATCGCGCCAATCGCGGCGGATTGGTCTAAATCGTTTTCCGGCGGCGAAAAATCGGGGAGAGCGAGTTGGTCGGGACGGAGCCACAATTCAAAACGCGGGCGGTCTTCGGCGAGCGCGCGTCCGCGGCGGTCCAAAATCCGTCCGCGCGCCGGCGCGACTTGTTGTAGCCGATGCGTGCGTTTTTTGCCCATTTCACGGTAATGCTCGGCTTGAACGACTTGCAGTTGATACAACCGCAGTCCCAGCAAACCGCAACCCAACGTGAAAGCAATCGCCAACCAAACGGTGCGCCAGTAAAACATCGGAATTTAGAAAGGAGGGAAAAGGGGAAGAGAAAAGGGAAAAGTTGAAAATTACGAATTACGAATGAAAGTTAGTTTGATTCGCGGAGCGCTATTTTGATAACCACTCCGACAGTCGCGCTGAAAGGGACGCAGTCCCGTAGCGCGAAATATGTTAGCCCAGGGTAAGCGACACTCTCTATCGTCGCGCCACCCTGGGTAGCGGTTCGCGAAGCGAACCATCCGACAGTTCCGCCGTTAGGCGGCAAACGCCGCCTCCGGCGGCGAGAGCGGTTCGCCAAAACACGGCGAACCGTCCAATTTCGGATGGCGCTTCGCGCCGTCTTTACCCAGGGTGGCGCGGCTGATAGAACGTCGCCGCTTACCCTGGGCTGATATATTTCGCCCTTGCAGGGCGACTGGCGGAATAAATTTATCGAAACACCATCGATCGCGTAACGTGAGGCGGTCAATAGAACACCCTGCCCTTACCCCACCGCCGCCGCGAATAATTTATGCCGCATTTGCACGACGCGATAGCGCGGGTTGGCGTCGGTGATGATTTTTTCTAACACTTGCGGGTCGTCCGGCAAGTGATACGTGCAAATCGCCAATTTCGGCGCGAATTTTTGTAAGACACCGGTCGCGCCGCGCAACATATCCCGCTCCGCACCCTCGATATCCGCTTTGATAAAGTCAATTTTCGCAATTTTATTTTCCGCGACAAATTTATCCAACGTCGTGATTTTTATCGTTTCCGTAATAGTTAAAGGATCGTTTGTCCACGAATGTCTGATTATGGTATTAGCACCACTATTGCCATTATGGCGATATAGCGTAATTTCTTTTTCCGCGTCGCTTAAACCAAGCGGCACCGGATAAATTTTGTGGTCGTTAAGAGCCACGGTTTGTTGCAATAAATTGTAAGTGGCTGTCGTCGGCTCAAAGGCGTAAGCGGTCGCGCCTTTGCTCACGGCGTAAGCGCTAAAATCGCCGACCCACGCGCCGGCGTCAATAACCACATCGCCGGTTTTCACGGTTACATCGAAATCGCCGTCGCGGTATCCGTAAACCCCTTCCGCTAAAACCAAGTCGAGCATTTTCGCAATGTTTTTGGCGTAATCATCGTGAAAAAAGCAACTGACCAAAAAAGTATCATCAAAAACGTAACGCAATAACCCGTCATCGGCGACATCAGGCATTTTCGCACCGTTAAAATCAAAGTATTTTTCCCCATTATTCTTCACGATAAATTGTTGTAATAGTTCCTTACCGCCGACGTAAAACCCCCCCCCCCCCCCGTAAATTTTGTTGCCGGACTGACCGTTGGCGAGCACCATACACAAATTTATATTCAAGGTGTTTTGCGCCTCACTCCGACATTCCAACGCGCCAAGCCGATTTTCTAACGCATCAAAACGCCGTTCGACTTTCAACCTACCGAACCATTTTTGCCGAAACGCTTTTCTTTTTTGTTGATTGAGAATGAAACACGAGATGACGCGAACAATGAACTGATACATAGTGGCTCCTTTCTAAAAATTGCGCGAAATTGCGCCGGATGAATGGGAAAAAGATAATTTTTATCGCGACGCCAAGCGGGCAACTGCAATAGTTGCTTCGTTACCATTTGACTTGTTTAATAACCTGTATTTTGCCCTGCTATGAACAAAAGGTTGGTAAAAAACTCTCCACGCCTCACGCTGATACATTGCAACGCGAACGGCGTTTTTTCGGCGTCATCTCGGCGCAATAATCCGCCGCCTCGCGCACAAAAGCGGGAATATCCACGTCGCGAAAATAACGCTCGCGCCAAACCGAATAGTCAAAATTCCGCTCGCTTAACACGCCGCAAATAAATTTCTCGGCGTCAATTACGCCGAGCGTCTTGATGAGGCAAGCCATACCGTCACTCATTATGACCGTCGGGGTTCTATTCATTCGCGTTCTCCTTGGTCCACTCTTTGATGAAATCAAAGGAAAAAGTTGAGAACTATTTTCAAGACGCGCGAAGCGCGACCTCCGCTGAACTCTAAACTCTAAACTCTCAACTCGGCTCTTACGGATGCATCCCGACGCGATTTAGCCCCAAGTCCTCCGGGTAGCCGCACATCACGTTGATATTTTGCAACGCGCTTCCCGCCTGTCCTTTGACTAAATTGTCAATGTGGCTGATGACGCGGAACACGCCGGCGCGCTCGTCCGGCGCGACCGTGATTACACAGCGGTTACTGCCGCGCACGTCGCCGGTCCCCGCCGCCGTGTCTTGCACGCGGACAAATTTTTCATCGGCGTAGAAATCGCGGTAAGCATCAAGCGCCTGCGCCGCCGTAACGCCCGCCGTCAACCGTCCGTAAAGACAACTCATAATCCCGCGGCACATCGGCACGACTTGCGGCGTGAAGGTGATTTTAATTTCCCGCGCCGCGAGCAACGATAATTCGCGTTCGATTTCCATAACGTGCTGGTGTCCGCTCAACCGGTAAGCGTTGATATT
Organism: Planctomycetales bacterium; assembly: GCA_025997475.1. Taxonomy (GTDB): domain Bacteria; phylum Planctomycetota; class SZUA-567; order SZUA-567; family SZUA-567; genus MS499-59. Next base: position 6,997 of record BNUQ01000042.1, on the reverse strand, counting down.
TTCGTAGCGCTCCGGGTAATGGTGCGTCGCGGCGGGCTTTTTGCCGGCGCCGGAAACGCCGCTTTTGCAGTCGCAAATAATGCCGTCCGACGCGAGCAAACCGCGCTTGACGGCGGGCGCCAAACCCAAAATACAACTCATCGCGAAACAGCCCGGATTGCCGACCAAATCCGCCCGCCCAATCGCGGCGCGGTGCAACTCGGTCAAACCGTAAACACTGCGCGGCAACAATTCCGGCGCGTGATGACGCGGGTCTTTGCCGAGCCGCGCGGCGTATTCGGCGAAAACGTTCGCGTCGTTAAAGCGGAAGTCGCCGGAGTAGTCGAGAACTTTTCGTCCGCGGGCGATTTCCGCCGCCGCCGCTTTTTGCCCCACGCCGTCGGGCGTGGCGAACACCGTGATTTCGGCGTCGCAATTTTGCGCTTCGGGCGATTCCGGCGTCCAAATCGGCAGGTCGCAATAACCGCGCAAATAAGTCCAAACGTCGGAAATTTTTTTACCGGCATCCTGCGTGGCGATGACCGCGCCGATTTGCAATTCGGGATGCCCCAGCGCCAATTCCAATAAACCCAACCCCCCGTAGCCGGTCGCGCCGACCAATTTGATTTTTTTCATTGCTAAACCTCTGCTCGTGAGTAATCGACCGATTCGACAACCGCTAAAAAAAGCAATTACGAATTACGAATTCATGTTACGCGATTTTGTCATCATCAACTCCGCTAAAAGCCCCGACCGGGGCTTAATGTGAATAACGGTGGAGCGGCGACCGCCGCGTAACTCGGGGAAAAGCGCCCCCGCCGGACACAACCGAGTGGTTGAACTATTGGTTAAACCCCTCTCGGGGTTCGGTCATCGGGCGGCGTCATCCCCGACCGGCGCGACGATAGCGTGTGTCGCTTGACGTTATTCAAATTAAACGCCTCCGGCGTTTTTTAAGGAGTTTTACTTTTATCAAGTCAGTTGCGATTTTTTGACGCGCGTAACCACTTGCCATCGTGTAACCATTTGCCGTAATAATAAATCCGCTCGCCCGCCCCGCGAGGGGTGAAATAAAAATTAGACCTGTTCGATAACCGAGAGCGAGCAGATTTTCGGGCATAATTTTTCGTTCCGCAAGGAAAAATGACGAAGCAATACCGAGAGTATTGCGAGGAATTTTGACGCGGCGGAACGGAAAATTAGCCGAAAAGATGCCGCGAATTGGTTGTCGAACAGGTCTATTCCCCATTCGTCGAGTTCGGTATTTCCTACAAAAGTTGCGCGGCGCGGACGGCAATCCGTCGATAAAGTATCGTCGTAACGGTTCCGGCGGCGGTTCTGATTTTTGGCAAGGGAGATGCTTATGGAAAGCGGTATGGGGGAAATGGACATTATGTCGGGACCGAGTTATTTTCGGACGACGGCGTGGAGCGTGGTAACCGGCGCGCAAGGCAGTATGGACGCCGAGAATCGCGACGAATGTTTGGCGCGCTTATGCTCGACTTATTGGAAGCCGGTGTATCAATACTTGCGGCGGCGCGGCTTGTCGCACGAGGACGCGCGGGATATGGCGCAGGAGTATTTTGCGACGTTTTTGGAGAAAAATTTCGTCGCCAGCGCCAATCGCGAGCGCGGGCGCTTTCGGACTTTCGTGTTGGTAACCTTGCACCGCTTCTACACCAAGCAGATGGCGAGCAAACGGCGACGGGATTACTACAATTTGTCGGTGCCGGTCGATGTGTATGAAGACCGTTTTGTCAAGGAGTTGGCGATACAGGAAACGGCGGAAGACGAATTTAATCGCCGCTGGGCAATGTCGCTGATTGAGACGACGCTGGAAAAAATGAAACAGGAATGCGACCACGGCAAAAAGAAACTGTATTACGACGTGCTGATGATGCATATGGACGGCAACAGCGAGCGTCCGACGCGCTACAAAGAAGTGGCGAAAAATTTAGGACTGTGCCATTCCGACGTAACCAATTATCTGTTTCGCGGACGCAACATTTTTCAAAAATTATTGCGCGACGAAATCCGCCAGTCGGTCGTTGACGAAGAAGCGGTCAACGAAGAAATCGAAGCGCTAAAAGAGTATCTGCGGGATTAGCCCCGCAGTATTCAGTCCAAAGATTACGCGTAAGAGATAAATCGGAATTAACAATTAACAATGCACAATTAACAATTGAGGAGTTGATTATAAGAATTGCGCGAAGCGATTTTTAGCGGTCAAACTCCGCCATGGTTAATTTTTAATTGTTAATTGTTAATTTTGTTCTTACCGCCCCGCCCCGCCTCCCGCCTTATCGCCCCTCATTTTGCATTGCCCGGCGCCTTCGCTACAATCCCGCCCCTTTATTTTCGCCCGCCGAAATTTCCCCGAAAAAAAATAAAGGAGTCCAACCTTGAAAGGCAATTTTTTCACGCGAATGCTATTGATGCTCGCCATCTTTATGACGGCGATGTATTTTATGAATATGATTACGCCGCCGCCCGCCGCGACCGAGACCGCGACCGACCAAACGCCGCCGACCCTGACCAACGCGCCCGCCGCACCGTCGGCGCAATCCGCATCCGCCAACGCCGCCCCTCCGCCTGCCGCCGCGGCGACGGTTTATGACCATATCGTCGTCCGGCGCGACCAATTTGTCGCCACGTTCACCACTCGCGGCGGGGCGCTGAAAAATTATCAATTAACCCAATTCTTCGACCGTCCCGCGAACGAAGAGCGCGAGCCGCTGACGCTAATCGCCGAAATGGCGCCGGAAGCGACGAGTTTGAAATTAACCCGCGCCGTGTTGCCGCCGGTCAACGGCGTCGGCGCGGTGTTGGAATTCGGCAACGACAATTGGCAACTCGTCGCCGCCCCCAAGGACTGCGGCTTTGACGGCATTGAGGCGACGGACGAGCAGTTGATTTTTGCCGCCGTGCGCGGCGATTTGCGCGTCCGGCATATTTACGATTTTTCGCCGGTCGTCGCCGACGGAAAAAATAATTTCGGTTTTCGCCATTGGTTCGTTTTTGAAAATCTCGGCGACGCGCCGTTTCGCGTCAATTCGTTGGAAATCGCCGGCGCGGCGGGCATCGTCCCCGACGACCGCGACCGCAATTTCGGCTTACTCAAAGCGGTCAGCGGTTATTACACCGGCAAGAACTCCGTCAGCCGCGAAGAAAACGACAACGGTGATTTTGCGAGTAAAGCGGAATTTTCGCACCCCCAGCCCCGCACGGCGTGGAGCGGTTTCACCAACCGGTTTTTCGCGTCGTTCTTGTTGGTCGCGCCGGCGCAAGCCGAACACACCTTGGCGGCGAAATTCACCCGCCTCAACGTCGCCGAAGAATTTTTAGCCGCGCATCCGCGGTGGCAGGATTTATTCCGCGACCATCCGCAACAAGGGCGCGCGTCGTTGGTCGTCGCCGGTTTTTCGTTGCCGCCCCGGTCGGCGACGAAGCGCGAATTTCTTTATTACGGCGGACCGCTCGACGACGACATCGCGGCGAAATTTTCGCCGGCGATTGACGACATCGCGACCTTTTCGTGGGCGTTTCTCAAACCGATTAGCAATTTGCTGTTGTTCGTTTTGGAATACATCGCGGTCGTAACGCGCAACTACGGCTGGGCGATTGTGTTGTTGACTGTGGCGGTGAAAGCGACGTTGCATCCGCTGACGCGCAAAAGTATGAAGGCGCAAAAAGGAATGCAAAAAATCCAACCCCTGCTGAAAGAAATTAAGGAGAAATACAAAAATAATCCGCAAAAGCAACAACAGGAAACGGTGCGGATTTTTAAGGAAAACGGCGTCAATCCGGTCGGCGGTTGTTTGCCGATTTTGTTGCAAATGCCCATTTTTTTCGCGTTATACGGCGTGTTCGCCCGCTGTTTCGCCGTGCGGCAGGAGGCGTTTATTCCGGGCTGGATTGACGACCTCTCGCATCCCGACACGCTCTACACCGTTCATAACGTCCCGATTCTCGGCGCGCTGAATCTCAATCCGTTGCCGCTACTGTATTTGGCGTTGCAGTTTATTCATATGTCGATGATGCCGAAAAGCGCCGACCCGCAAATGCAGTCGCAACAGCGGATAATGAAACTGATGCCCATCGCGTTCGTGTTCATTTTTTACAATATGCCCTCGGGCTTGGTGCTGTATTTCGCGGTGCAGAGTTTGCTGACGATTGTCGAGTATCTAATGATGAAAGTTACCAAAGAAGACGAGCCGACGATTACCGACGGCGGCGTTAAAATCGTCGATGCGAAAGTCGTGCCGGCGGGCAAAGGATTTAAGCGGGGGAAATGAAAGTTGAGAAGTCGTAATGAGCGCGAAGCGCGGCAAATTTAATTCCCCTCTACGGAGGGGGTGGCAACCGCGACGCTCTACCGGCGATTGACGAAGGGGTAATTTTGATAATTCTCTGACAAAACGCCCCGTAGAAGGCAAAAGACGCCGCCATGCTGAAACCGCGTCCCGTTAAAACACACCAGAGACGCCATATCGCCATATTTTGACAATAATCATTGACCGACGTCCCTTTTAACCCTCCGTTTTCAACGCCAAACCCTGAAAACAGGTCTTGCGAGAAATCGGCGGCGGCGATATAGTCGTTCGCCAAAAGTTGTTTGTCCCCCCTCCCCTCAGACCGAAGGAGAAAACTATGTTAGTGCTGGTGATTAATTGCGGTTCGTCGTCGATTAAATATCAGTTGTTCGATATGCCGACGAAAAAAGTCCTTGCCAAAGGATTGGTCGAGCGTATCGGTCTGCCGAAAGCGATTTTGACCCACAAAGTCGGCGACAATAAAAACGTGTTTGAGCGGGATATTCCCAATCACGAAGTCGGGATGCAGTTGATTCTCGACACGCTCGTCGGCGCCGAATGCGGCGTCATCAAAAATATCGCCGAAATCAAAGCCGCCGGTCATCGCGTCGTGCACGGCGGTGAGAAATACAATTCGTCCGTCGCCATCGACGACGAGGTTATTCGCGGTATCGAAGCCGTCGCCGACCTCGCGCCGTTGCACAATCCGCCGAATCTCGTCGGCATTCGCGCCGCCCAAAAAGCGTTGCCCGGCGTGCCGCAAGTGGCGGTGTTCGACACCGCGTTTCATCAAACGATTCCGCCGCGCGCCTATCTTTACGCCCTGCCCTACGAACTTTACGAAAAGCACCAAGTCCGGCGCTACGGTTTTCACGGCACGTCGCACGCTTACGTTACCGGTCGCGCCGCCGAACTGCTCGGCATTCCGCGCCACCAAATCAATTTGATTACCTGCCACCTCGGCAACGGCGGCTCGATTACGGCGGTCAAAGAGGGGCGGTCGATTGACACTTCGATGGGAATGACGCCGCTCGCCGGCGTGGTGATGGGGACGCGAAGCGGCGACCTTGACCCGGCGATTGCGTTTTATTTGCTCGAAAAAGGCGTGTATAAGGATTACCATGAAGTTGACCGCGTGTTCAACAAAGAGTCGGGCTTAAAAGGCGTCAGCGGCGGCAAAAGTGATATGCGCGACCTGCACGCCGGCGCGGTCGAAAACGGCGAAAACAGCCGCGAACAATTGGCGCTCGACATTTTCGACTATCGGGTGACGGCGTATATCGGCGCGTATCTGACCTTGTTGCCGCGCCTTGACGCGCTGGTGTTCACCGGCGGCATCGGGGAAAACGACGCGGCGACGCGCTGGAGTATTGTGAAAAATCTTGCGCACTTGAACCTCACGATTGACCCGATTCGCAACCGCGAAACGGTCGGCGGGCGCGAAGGCGAAATTTCGTCGGCGACAAGCGGCACGAAAGTAATGGTCGTCCCGACGGACGAAGAGGGCTTCATCGCGGCGGACACGTATCGGCTGACGCGGGAGGGGTAAGGTTTAACGCGCAAAAAGGGAGATAGAAAATGATTGCGACCTATCAGGTGAAGCCAAATGAATTTGGGATACTGGAAAAAATCCTTCAATCATATTTGACGACCGGCGCGTTAAAAATAACGATTGAGCCCGTGTCGCCGCAACTTACGGCGGAGACGCAGGAAGAAGTCAATGCGCGGATATTGCGAACAATAGAAGCGGAAAAAAGCGGACTTCCGCCGTTTAAAATAATGACAATGGAGGAGATGGAGGCGATGGTGCAATGAAAATCGCTTTCTTTGATTATGCCGCTTTCAATACGTTTTATGAATGGACGCTGAACGACAAGAAAATCGCGAAAAAGATTGCCGATTTGCTTGACGATATTCAGCGCCACCCTGCCACCGGTATCGGCAAACCGGAAGCGTTGCGGGGCAATTTAGCGGGACACTTTTCGCGGCGCATTACCGATGAACATCGTCTTGTCTATAAAATTGACGGCGAGGCGATTATCATCACCTCTTGTAAGGGACATTATCAACAATAAGTGAGAGAAACGCGATGCCGGTCGTCAACCATACTGTTTATTCTGACCGACCGTTATTGCGGGCGCAGAATCGGCGCGTTCGTTGGCTGGATGTAGGTCGTGTTAAAACTTTACGATGAAGGCGTAGGGCGGGTAACGTTGCCGAAAAAGGAGTATTCGTGAACGCGAACGGGCAATATAAAGACACGGTGTTTGCGGCATATTTCGGCACGGACGCGGCGCGCTGTTGCGAAATTTATAACGCGCTGTGCAACGCGCACGCGACGCCGGACGCGATAAAAATTAACACGCTCGACAAGAACTTTTTCGCGAAGTTGCGCAATGACGTGTCATTTTTAGTCGGCTCGGAATTGGTCGTGTTGCTCGAACATCAATCGACGCTGAATGAAAATATGCCGCTACGTTTTTTGCGCTATATCGTGGAACAATACGAGTTGCTGATTAACCGGAAAAAACTCTACCAAGAACGTCTCATCAAGTTGCCGCGTCCGAAATTCTTTGTCTTTTACAACGGGAAAAAGGACTGCCCGGACAAAGAAATGTTGCGCTTATCCGATGCGTTTGGCGATAATGACGAAGCGATTGATTTGGAATTGACGGTAACGTTGCTCAACATCAACGATGGACATA
>BNUQ01000041.1 GCA_025997475.1 Planctomycetales bacterium | reverse complement strand
GCGAGCAAAGCAAAATGCAGGGCGGGTTAATCGGGCAATAAATAATTTCCGCCGGTCGCGCCGAAAGCGCGGCGCATAGTTAGTCCGGGGTAAGACGCGCGCTCTTTGCCGCTTACCGCCGGTCTAATATATTTCGCCCCGTCGGAGCGATTGTCGGAGGTTCATAGAACCACTCTAATTTTATTGATAATTGACGGTTTCCCGCTTGACGATGCTTAACGCGATTCTACAATACCGCCCTTTCAAATTTCTCAGTCGTAGATTTTTCAGTAGGAGTGATTATGCCCACGGTGAACCAATTAGTCCGTAAAGGACGGCGGCAACCGACGTTCAAATCCAAATCGCCGGCGCTCGAAACTTGTCCGCAACGCAAAGGCGTCTGCCTCTTAGTCAAAACCACCACCCCGAAAAAACCGAACTCGGCGTTGCGCAAAGTCGCGCGCGTGCGCCTGACCAACGGTAAAGAAGTTACGGTCTATATCGGCGGCGAAGGTCATAACTTGCAGGAACACTCCATCGTGATGGTGCGCGGCGGGCGCGTCCGCGACTTGCCGGGCGTTCGTTATCACGTCGTCCGCGGCGTCTATGACTGCGCCGGCGTGGCGGCGCGGCGCCAAAGCCGCAGTAAATACGGTAATAAAGTGCCGAAAGCCGGCGCTCCCGCCGGTAAGGGCGGCAAGGGCGCGGCTCCGGCGGCGAAAGGGAAGAAATAAATTAACAATTGACAATTCACAATTAACAATTATTGAACGGATGCGCTCCGCGCGTTTTTAAAAATAAAACTCCGCTTAATAATTGTTAATTGTTAATTGTTAATTGTAAATTGCTCTTAATTGTGAATTTTTAATTGTTAATTGGTTCTCGCGCGACCCGCGTGGTCGTGAGTATTCGGCGAAACGCCGGAGAAAGGAAAGTATGGCTGTTAAAGTTACGGACGTTACCGGACCGGGCGTCAAGAAAGACCCGCTCTACGGCGACTTGTTGGTGGCGAAGTTCATCAACTGCATTATGCGCGACGGCAAGAAAACCAAGGCGGAAAAGATTTTTTACAGCGCCTTGAAAGAGGTCGAGAAAAAAATCAAAGACAAGTCGGTGTTGGAAGTGTTCAAGACGGCGGTCAACAACGTCAAGCCGATTGTTGAAGTGAAAAGCCGCCGTGTCGGCGGCGCGAACTATCAGGTGCCGGTGAAAGTGTTATCCGCGCGGCAACAATCGTTGGCTATTCGTTGGATTATGGAATCGGTCGCAAAAAAGAAAGGCAAGCCGACGCACGTGTTGCTCGCCGCCGAAATCTGCGACGCCTACAACCGCGAAGGCGGCGCGATGTCCACGCGCGAAAACACGCACCGGATGGCGGAAGCCAATAAGGCGTTCGCGCACTTTGCGTGGTGAGGAATTCGCGCAATGTTTGATAATTACTCCAAAATTCTTAATTCTTAATTCTTAATTCTTGATTTGGGAGGAGATGGTATGTGTGCGGCTCGGAAAGAAGTTGATGAAACGTTTCCCTACGCGAAACGTCTGCGCGAAGTGTTGGTCGGCAAAACCAATGTAGAGCTGTCGAAATTGACCGGCGTGAATTACGCCTCGGTCGGTATGTATATGAGCGGCGGGATGCGTCCATCGGTGGAATTTTTGTCGGCGTTGGCGAAAAACGGTTATGACGCCAATTATATTTTGGCGGGCGTTACGACGGCGCCCAAAGCGGCGGCTCCGGCGGCGAGCGCGATGAGCGTGGGCGAAATCAGCGCGGAAACGATTAACGCCGAAATTGACATCTTCCTGAATATCGTCCTGAAAAACTGGGGACGTCTGAACACGGAAGTCAAAGGGCAAGTCGCCGGTAGCGTGGCTTACGCGGCGGAAGAATGCGACGAATGTTGCTAAAAATTTTAGTCGGGGAATAGCGCAGTTTGGCTAGCGCGCGTCGTTCGGGACGACGAGGTCGCAGGTTCAAATCCTGTTTCCCCGACCAATCTTATCGGTCGCGCCACGCTTGTCGTCAGCAAGCGTGGCGTTTTTTAATTCCCCTCTATGGCGGGGGCAAGCGGCGGCGCTATCGCCGATTGTGCCGAGGTCGTGATTTTTACGCGAAAATACTCGTCGTCGTCAACGTCGGAACTGACGATAACAAAATCGCGTAACCTTATTGCTTGGTCGTCGCGCGCGCATACGCTAGCGCCCCTAACGCCACCGAGTCGTCGCCGAGCGCCGCCGGTAGGATTTTGGTGTCGCGAAACGAGGACGCCGGATGCGTCGCGCTTTTCGCCGCTTCTTTGATAATCGGCAACATTTCCTTGCCTAACGCCGCGAACACGCCGCCGCCCAACACGACCATATCCGGTCCGAGCAACGTGATGATATTACCGATGCCGATGCCCATATACCGCGCCGCTTCGGTAACCGCTTCGACCGTAACCGCGTCGCCCGCTTCATACGCCTCCAATAAAATCCCGCTTCGCACGTTGTCGTAATTGCCGCCCGCGCATAATTCGGTCAACACACTCGCGCGCTTTTCGCAAATAATTTGCTGTTTGAGATAATACCCCATGCCGGTTTTCGACGCATACGCTTCCAAACAACCGCGTTTACCGCAACCGCACCGCCGCCCGTTGACTTCGACAATCGTATGCCCAACCTCGGCGGCTTGATAATTCACGCCGCGCATTAAGTCGCCGTGATAGACGATGCCGCCGCCCAAACCGGTGCCGATGAAAAAGCCGATGAGCAGTTGCGCCGCCGCTTTTTTGCCGGCGCCGAGCGCGTATTCGCCGTAAGCGCCGGTGTTGCCGTCGTTTTCGGTAACGACCGGCACGCCGAGCAATTTCTCCAACGATTTCGTTACCGGCGCGTTGCGCCAGCCCATATTCGGCGCGTTGACCGCGACACCGGTCGGCAACACCGGCGACGGCACGGCGACACCGGCGAGTTGTAGTCCGTTCACCGACAATTTCGCGGTCGCGGCGGTTTCGGCGAGGCATTCCTTAACGCGCTCCAACACGCCGTTGAAACCCTTGTCGGGACGGGTCTTTTTCTTGCCGCGCGCCACGACGCGATAATTTTCATCGACCAACAAAACGGAGACCTTCGTGCCGCCGATGTCAATCGCGGCGTAGAGTTTGCGAGCGGGCATTGTTTTTTCCTTTTTTTTAGAGTTTAGATTTTAGAGTTTAGAGTTTAGCGGTGGAGTTATTTGAAAAATGCGCGAAGCGCATCCGTCGCTCAACTCTAAACTCTCAACTCTAAACTTTATTCCCATTCAATCGTGCTGGGCGGTTTGCTCGAAATATCATAGACCACGCGGTTCACGCCGCGCACTTCGTTGATAATCCGTCCGCTGATTTTCGCTAATAAATCGTAGGGCAAGCGCGACCAGTCCGCCGTCATACCGTCGAGCGAATCGACGACGCGCAACGCCACCGTGTTTTCATAAGTCCGCTCGTCGCCCATCACGCCCACCGACGCCACCGGCAACAACACCGCGAACGCCTGCCATACTTTGCGATACCAGCCCGCCGCCTGAATTTCCTGCATCACAATTTCATCGGCTTCCTGCAAGACCGCCACCCGCGCGGCGGTAACTTCGCCGACAATCCGCACCGCCAAGCCGGGACCCGGAAACGGATGCCGCCAAATGGAGGCCTCCGGCATTCCAAGTTCCGCGCCGAGCGCCCGCACTTCGTCTTTGAACAGCCAGCGCAACGGCTCGACCAATTCAAAGCCCAGTTTTTCCGGCAAGCCGCCGACGTTGTGATGACTTTTGATGACCGCCGTCGGTCCGCCGTGCGCCGCGACCGATTCAATCACGTCGGGATAAAGCGTGCCTTGCGCGAGAAATTTACAGTCGGCAATTTTCCGCGCTTCTTCAGCGAAAATATCAATGAACGTGTGGCCGATGATTTTGCGTTTCGTTTCCGGGTCGGCGACGCCGGCGAGCCGGTCGAGAAAAATTTTGCCCGCCGAAACCGGAATTAGATTGAGTTGAAAATCGCGGCGATAATTTTCAACGACCTTGGCGTATTCGTTTTTCCGCAACACGCCGTTATCGACAAAGATACAGTGCAGTCGCGCGCCGACGGTGCGTTGCAACAACAGCGCGACGACCGTGCTATCGACGCCGCCGGACAACGCCAAGACGACATTCGCGCCGCCGATTTTTTCCCGCGCCGCCGCGACCGCGTCTTCGACAAACGAGCGCATTTCCCAATTGCCTTGGGCGCCGCAAATGCGGTAGAGAAAGTTGTGCAACAGGTCTTTGCCGCACGGCGTATGCGCGACTTCGGGGTGAAACTGCACGCCGTAAAATTTCTTTTCCGGTTGCGCCATCGCCGCATGCGGGCAAGTCGCGGTTTGGGCGAGCGTCTTAAACCCGGCGGGCAATTTGACGATTTGGTCGCCGTGGCTCATCCACACCGGCAAGCCCCCGTCCGTAGCGGTCGCTAAACCGTCCAACAATTCGTCGGGCGCGGTAATCGTCAGCGTCGCCGCGCCGAATTCGCGGCGGGCGGCGCGTTGCACCGTGCCGCCGAGTTCTTCGCACAGCCATTGGCAACCGTAACAAATGCCGAGAATCGGGACGCCGAGCGTGAAAATTCCGGCGTCGCCTTGCGGGGCGTTGTCGGCATACACATTGGCGGGACCGCCGGAAAGAATAATGCCGACGGGGTTAAGCGCGGCGATGTCGGCGAGCGGTGCCGAATAAGGCAAAATCCGCGCGAAGACCTTTTGCTCGCGAACGCGGCGGGCGATGAGTTGCGCGTATTGACTGCCGAAGTCGAGAACGACCACAGTTTCGGTGGGAGGCATTTTTTAATTCTTTTTCAAGAGGGAAGCGGACGCATTAGACCTGTTCTAAACCTACGAGCGAGCATATTTTCGGGCATAATTTTTCGTTCCGCAAGGAGAAATGACGAAGCAATACCGAGAGTATTGCAAGGAATTTTGACGCGGCGGAACGGAAAATTGGCCGAAAAGATGCCGCGAATTGGTTGTCGAACAGGTCTATTATAGCGCGGGGCGCGGGGCGCGGCGAGGGACAATTGTGGCGGGGCGCGCCGCCAAATAACCAACGGGCGACCGCGCCGGTCGCCCGTTTTAATGTTAAGTCGATTTCGTTTCTTTTTCTTTTTTTTCTTCGCGTTTGAGCAAAATCATTCCGTAAACAAACAATCCTAACATAATCAACCCATAGACCGTCCATAGCCAGTTTTGATGACTCATTTTCGTCCCTCCTTTTTCCCGATTACATAGGTCAAACCGAGGCAAATCGCCAAACCTAACAGCCCGACAGCAATGCCGTAACTATTGCCCTGAAACATACCGACGGCTAAACCGGCGACCGTCATTTTTTCCGTCATATCGGCAATGCGCTTTATCACTGTTTGACCTTAATTTTAATCGTGGCGGCGACGCGGCGCAAGCCTTGTCCGTTAATTCTGCCCCGTTTGCGCGGCTTCTTCGTCGCTTAAAATGATGATTTTCGCGCTGACCAAGCAGGTGTAGGACATTTTGTTTTTTTGGTAAAAGCGGTTGGAGAAAGCGTTGCCGATGATGGGCAAATCCATCAAGACCGGCGTGCCTTGCCGCCCTTCCCCGTCCACGTTCGACGACAACCCGCTAATCACAATCGACCCGCCGTCCGGCACCGTCGCATACGTCCCCGTGCTAAACTTCATCACGACCGGTAAATCGACCGGATAAGGCGTACTCTCCGTCCCGCCACCACTGCCGTTTCGGGTAATGCCCGCCTGTTCTAAGTCCACCAATTTGCTGATTTGCGGCGACAGGCGCACCGTAACATATTTGCGGTCGGGGCTGATATTCGGCTCCACTTCCAACGAACACCCTTGGTCAAAGGTCGAGAACACCGGCTTCATCGCGCCGCTGTTATTGCCCGAATCGTCGGTTTCCCAAGTGCTAATAAAGGGAATTTGCGTCAAAAACCGAATCCAGCCGTAACGATTGTTAAACACCACCAAATGCGGCGCGAAAAGTTCGTCGTTGCGCTCGCTCTGCCGCACCATTTGCAAAAACCAGTTCGCCTGCAAATCCCCCAAAATCCCGCGTTCCTGAAATCCCATCCGCAAACCGCGGTCGTTCAAGTTGGTGTTGCCGGCGCCAAAAACGTTGGTAAAACCGGTTATATCGCCGTTGTAAAGGGACGCTTTGACCGTGTCGTTGGGGTTGTGGCTACGGTTATACGAATTCGACAAATTACTCCCGTTATCAAAAGGCGAAAGATTGCTGTTAGTCAAAATGTTAGGCACGGGATTCATCAGCACATTGTCGGTTACTCTGTCGGCAAATTGGTAGAAATCGGATTTGAACTGCTCCCAGAAATCATCGTTAATCTGTAAGTAGTGCGCCGAAACCGAGACCTGCGTGGTTTGGATTTCGCGCAACCGCCCTAACAGTTCCGCCACCCGCGCCTGTTGCTCCATCGTGCCTTTGACAATCAATTTCTTCGCGCCGTCGTCATATTTAACGCCGCCCGGATTGATGCTCTCCTCAAAGTCGAGCGGCAAGGTCTGCCGCACAATGTCGTCAATCGGCGTGGATTCGCCGCCGACGTCCGCGTCTTTATACGCCTCTTTTTTCGAGGCGGCAAGCGACGTCGGCATCCGCTTGGCGTCGGACGCCGCCGTCACCAAGTCGTTGATGTCATAGACCTTCGTCGCCACCGCTTCGTCTTTTTTCAACAAACTGCGGGGCAGAAAATTGATGATGCCCTGGTCGTTGACGGTATAAACGATGTTGGTGTCGTCGTTTTCGTTCGCCGAATTGACCTGCCGCAACACGTGTTTGATGATGTTGCTGAGGCGCATTTCGTGCGGGGTCAGATTGATTTCCTTTTCGGCGATTTCTTCGGGAATCGCGGCGGCGTTGATGTTCAACCCCGTGCGCGCTCGAATGTTGTCGAGCACCACTTCGACGAGCGGCGCGTCGGAAAATTCAAACCCGACGTAGGATTCTTCCAACTTCCGCAACGTTTCCTTTTTCGGCGCCGCGAGGTCGTCGTTGGCGCTGATTTTGCGCTTGACGTTTTTCTTTGCGATGAGCGCGTTCCAGTCCTTCGGATAGCGAATGGGACTGCCGGCGGAAACGTTGGCAATCGCGTCTTCGTCCAATTTCTGCAACATCGCCACGCGGCGGTCGCGGCGCAAATCCTCCACCGTGTTAAACCGGTGGGCGATTTTCTCGCCGCGAATTTTTTCGCGCAATTCCCGCGCCTCGTCGTCGCCCGGATTCTCCGCCAACAACTCGTCTAAAATTTCCAACGCCGGCGGATAATCCAACCGTTGCGCGTAGTCCTGCGCCTGCGCCAACATCGCGGCGTGGCGTGCGGCGGCAACTTGATTGATTTGCGTCTTTTCCGTTTTGACATCCGCCGCCGCTTGCGCGCGTTGGAGTTCCGTCAGCGCCGCCGCGTATTGTTGCCGGATTTGTTTAACGTTGCCGCGCAAGGCGACGATTTCTTCGCGCCACGCGATTACCTGCGCGTCGCTCGCCACCCCCTGCAACCGCAAACCGGCGCGATGCGCGAACGCTTCCGCGTCGTCGAGCGCCCGCAAGCGGTCGGACAAGACCAGCGCCTGTTGTTTGGCGTTGACGGTCGCGACTTCGGCGGTCGCGTTTTGATAAGCGTCGCGGGCTTTGGTCAAGAACTGATTGATTTCCGCCAAATTGTATTCTTCGCGCACTTTCGCCTGCGTTACCAGCCGGTCGGCGCTCCCGTTTTCCGCGCCGCTTTGAACTTCAAGATAACGCAACGCTTCCCGCCGACCGTCACGGGCGGCGGTCGAATTCGGGTCCACGCCGAGCGCCAACATAAATTGCTCGGCGGCGGCGCGATACTGTCGCGCCTGCAAAAACTCGTTACCCAAGCGGACGTATTCGGCGGCGCGCAGGTCGCGCTCGGCGGACAGCAGTTGCGCCCGCTCGATTTCGCGCTCGGCGATGTCGTCCAACGTTTCGGCGGCGACCGCCGGCAAAGTCAGCGCCGCCGCGAGCGCCGCGAGCGATAACCATCTGAGAGAATTCATTATGTCTCCTTCGGTTTTATTTGTTTGATAAATTATTTCTCACAGAGGCACAGCATAAAAAAGAGCAAGAACGTTTCTCACAGAGGCACAGAGCCACAGAGGAAGAACGGAGAGAGAAAAAAAATATAAAGTTATGGTCGTTTAACTTAAAAATTGAACTAAATTTTACTTAACTCAGGTTACGCGAATTTGTCATCATCAACTCCGCTAAAAGCCCCGACAGGGGCTTAAGGTGAATAACCCCGAGTGGAGCGGCGAGGCGGTATCCGCCGCGCAACTCGGGGAAAAGCGCCCCGACGGACACAACCCCGATAGGGGTTGAACTTTTTGTTGAACCCCTGTCGGGGTTCGGTCATTGGGCGGCGTTATCCCCGACCGGCGCGACGATAGAACGTGTCGCTTGGTCGGGGTTATTCACCTTAAACGCCTACGGCGTTTTTTTTAAGGATTTTATTTTTTCAAGTCAGTTGCTATTTTGGGGCGCGCGTAACCTGAGTTTGTAATTTTTAATTACGGCATGTCGCGGTTCATTTTTAGAATCAAACCACTATACATGATTTCATTTTCCTCTCTGTGGGACTCTGTGGCTCTGTGCCGCTGTGAGAAATCGTTTTAATCCTCCAAGTCCACAATTTTCGCCGACAGCATAATCACGCGGTTGGTCGAGTCCTTGTTCTTGCTGTCGGTGCGGGCGAGGCGACCGATGACCGGCACGTTCGACAACACCGGCACGCCCGTTACGCCGTCGCCGGTTTTGTCCATCAATTGTCCGCCGACCAGCACCGTGCCGCCGTCCGGCACCACCGCGTTCGTCCAGAATTCGGCGATTTTCACCGTCGGATGCGAAATCGTAACGGTATATGTCTGGTCGCCGGTGGTCGAGGCGCCGGAAGTGCTGTTTTGCGTCGTGCGCGTAACCGTCGTTTGATATTCCATAGGTCTAAGGTTGTCCTTTATTCGTTGCCTCGCATCGAGAGACGAAATCCCCAGGGCGTCAATATCGCTGTCCGTTACCTCTTCCGCCATTTCCGGGCGCACGCGCACCGTGATATATTTGCGGTCGAAACTAATCACCGGACGCACTTCCCACGTTACGCCGCTCATCACGTTGTCAATCACCGGCGTAATCGCGTAGTCATTGACATTCCAACTTTTCATATACCGCCGCGCACGCACGATTTGGCAATACGCCACCTGTCCGTTGGTTACCAACAATTTCGGATTATGCAACACCGACCCTTTTTGCATTTTTTGCATCGCGTTAAGCGTCAAATTCAAACGCAACGAGTTCAGCCCGATATTGCTCATAAAGCCAATCGCACTATTCATAGTGTCGTTCGCAACACCAAGCGCATTCTGCACAACATTCTTACCGGAACTATCGGAGCCGGAGCCGAATTGAATATTGGTTTTGTAGTTACTGCCGCTACCGCCGCCGTTCGTTTGATTCCAGTCGATGCCGAATTTCTCGCTGAAACTGTCTTTAATGTCCAAGAATTTCCCTTCGACGAACACTTGTTGCCGCGCCGCCGCCCGCCATTCGTCCAAGAATTTCTCGACCGCCGACTGAATTTCCGGCACGTTATAGACCACGAGATTATCTTCCCAGCGCATAATTCCGTTGGGCTCGTTCCACGTTTCGATGCCGCCGATACTCGACTTAATCTGCTCGACAATATCAAAATCTTCCGCGTTCCATTCTTTATTCTTTTCGTCGTCGTCATCGTCGTCGTCATCGTCGTTGTTCACGAAACCGCCGATAATACTTTTGTAATTTTCATCGCTGGAACCGCTACTGTCTTCCCGATTTTCCGCAATCGTCGGAATCATTCGTTTAGCGACGTTGAACGGCGTCGTGCGCGTAACAATGTCCGCCACCGGATAAATGCGCATTACCGACGCGCCGATTTCCGCGCCTTTGCGGCTGACCACCAACGCCTCGTCCTCATACTTATAGACCAAGCCGAGGTCTTCGAGAATTTGGTCAAACGCCGCTTTCATCGACACGCCCGCCAACCGCGCGGTTTTAATCGTGTCTTCGCCTTCCACGCCGCTTGCCAACGAAATCGTTACCTGCGCGCGTTGCTCGAAGTCCTTCATCGCCATCAGCAACGGTTGCTCGTAGTAGTCGAAATCGCCGACGACCGCGACCAACCGGTTGAGCGTTTTTTGCTCGTCGTCGCTGACCGTCGAAACCCGCCGCACGCGCTTGGCGCGCTCGCGAATCCGGTCCCAGTCCTGCGGATAGGTTACGAGTTTGCGCGAGTCCATAATGTAGGCGTCTTGCACGTCGAGCGACCAATTGCTGACGCTGTCTTTGTTGTCCTGCGCGATTTCCGCGTTTTTCTCGTAATAACTGAGCGTCCGCGCCCGCTCGCGCAACGCGACGGCGCCTTTATGGCGCGGGTCGAGCGTCAGCGCCTTTTCGATTAACTCCATCGCCGCGTCGTATTCTTTGCGCCCTAAGTGATAATCCGCCGCCGTCAAAATCGCGTTGACTTCCCGCGCGTTTTCGGCGTTGACTTTGACGCGGTCGTTTTGCACTTCTTTTTGCGCCAAATCGCGGTCGCGCATCGCGCGCTCGGCGGTCAGTTTTTGCCGCTCGTTGCCGATTTGCACGTTGAGCGCCTTGGCGCGCAGTTCCAACGTCCGCTCCATCGCCGGCGGCAAACCGCTACCTTTCAGCAACAGGCGCACCGCCTGCAAACTTTGCTCCGCCGCGTCGAGGTCTAATAAACTCAATTCAATCTGCTCGCCGCGTTTCATTTCGCGCCGCGCCGCGTCCGGTGAAATCGTCCGTAAATACGCCTCCGAGGCGCGTTCCAAACCGTTGTTCAGGCGCAGTTCGCGCTCTTTCAGCCGCGCTTCCGCCAAACGCACGATGTCGCGCACCGCCGCCGAATTTTCGTCGCCGTCGGGACGACCGGCGAGTTGCCGCGCCCGCGAGCGATAATCGAGCGCGTCTTTGGAATCCGGCGCGGCGACCAAGGCGCGGTCAAAAAATTCCAACGCCGCCTCGTATTGTCCGGCGACAAACAACTGCCGCCCTTGCTCAATATAATGCTCGGCTTCCACCGCCAGCGCCTGCCGGCGAATTCGTTCCTGATTAGTCAAACGCTCCATCGCCGTTTCTTCATTCGCCAACGCCACTTCCGCCACCGCGCCCTCGCCCGCCGCCGGCGGCACGGAAAGTAAATTTTCGAGCAAATCCTGCGCGTCCGTCGCGTCGAGCGTCGCCGGCAAAGTCGCGTCGGCGGCATTGGCAATATCGGCGGCGGCGTTTTCCTCGGCGAGCAACGCCGCGCGCCAATCGGCGGCGGCGGTCGCGTCCGCGTCGTCCGCGTCATCCGCGTCGTCTGCGGGCGGGTCGTCAACCTCCGGCGGCAAGACGGCGCCGTCCGCGCCGCTGTTGCCGATGACCGCGAACGGCGCTTCCGCGACGGACGGCTCGTTGGTCGCGGCAAACGCCGCCCAGTCCCGCGCCGGCGCCGCCATAAACGCGATGTCGTTGTCCACGACCGCCGCGCTCGACGCGCGTCCCGACGCCGCGCGTCCCGACGCCGCCAACGGCTCCGCCGGCACAGACCAAATACGCATCGGTTCGGTCGCGCCCGCTTCGACGCGACGGTCGTCAGCCGCAGACCAAAGCACGCCGCACGTGAGCAGAGCCAAAATACTCGCACGAAAATGTCGCACTATCAACCTCCCTGATGTTCGCCGTGAAGAGAACACGCCTGTTTGTCTCTTTGCTATCGGCAAAATAAATGAAACCGCTTGACGAAATACGGCGCGCCCGCCATTTATTCGGTTACAATTGACGCCCGCGAGGCGGTGCGCACGGCTACCCGCGCCGTTTCCACCGCTCACTTACCGCCGAAGGAGAAATCGTTTCAAGAAACAATTAACAATTAACAATTAACAATTCACAATTGCGGAGTTTGAAAATTCGCTTCGCGCGCGCTTGCGGTTTTGTCCATAAAAACTCCACCATTGTTAATTGTTAATTGTGAATTGTCGCTTGCCTCGCGCCGCCGCAGACATACACCAGCACGGCGTCGGGCATTTTCGCGCGGCGCGGCGGGCGGCTGACGCTCAACACCGCGCCGGCGGTCGTGAGCGCGATAAACAAGCCGCTCCCGCCAAAACTGACAAACGGCAGAGAAATGCCTTTCGGCGGAATGGACGCCGTTACCACCGCCAAATTAAACGCGGCTTGCAAACCGAGCATCATCACCGCGCCGTAAATCAATAAGCCGGAAAATTTGTCGCGGGCGCGACCGAGCAATTTAATGCCGGCGACGACGAGCGCGCCGAACGCGCCGACGATGGTCAGGCAACCGACCAGACCGAGTTCCTGTCCGGCAATCGCGAAAATAAAATCGGTGTGCGCTTCGGGCAAATAAAAGAGTTTGGCGGGTCCCTCGCCGAGCCCCATACCGGTAACGCCGCCGCTGCCGAGCGCGACTTTGCTCATATGAATTTGATAGCCCGCGCCTTCAATCGAATTGGTTTGCCACGCTTCGACGCGCTTTAAGATGTAGTCGAATTTATGCACGCCGAACCACGCCGCGCCGCTCGCCGCGCCGCCGAAAATCAGCGCGATTTGCCACCACCGCGCCCCGCCGACCACCAACATCGAACCGGCGACGGCGCCGATGAGCGCCGCCGTGCCGACATCCGGCTCGATAACCACCAAACCGCCGACGACGCCGACCATCAGTCCCGCCGGTAAAAAACCGCGCCAAAACGGCAGTTTCGCGGGGAAACGCGACAAAAAGGCGGACAAAGCCAGCACGGCGGCGAATTTCGCCAACTCCGACGGTTGCATATTAAAACCGCCTAACCGCAACCAGCGATACGCGCCGTTGACTTTCGCCCCGACGCCCGGAATTCGCACCGCCGCCAGTAGCAACAGCGTCAATAAAAACAACGCGCCAATCCAGCGCCCGCGCCGCGCCCAGTCAATCCGCGACGCGACCGCGTAGCCGCCGACGCCCAAAACGAGCCACAACAATTGGCGTTGCAAAAAAATCGAATCAATTCCGCCGGCGGCGGCGCGGACGCAACTGGCGGAATAAACCAGCACCACGCCGAGCGCCGCCAGCGTGAAGACGCTCGCCATAAAAATCGTCCGCCACACGGCGAGACCGGCGGCGGTTTCATCGTTATTTTGGTTATTCATCGGGGACACCGGCAAAATTACGGATAAGGATTCTTTTCCGTGTATTATCGGACGGTTATCAATTAAAATTGCGACAACTACCGCGAGACAAAACAAAAGGAGAAAACCCAATGTATGACCTCATCGTTATCGGCGGCGGACCGGGGGGCTATGAAGCCGCGGCGCGCGCCGGGGCGCTTGGTAAAAAAGTGTTGCTGATTGAAGAGCAAACTCTCGGCGGGACGTGTTTGCACGCCGGTTGCATCCCGACGAAAACGTGGCTGAAAACCGCGCATCTGCTTGCCGCGCTGAAAAAAACGCCGGAATTGACCGGCACGGTCGCTCTTGATTTCGCCGGATTGCAAACGCGCCAAAAACAAATCGTCGCGCAACTGACCGCCGGCATCGCGGCAATGTTAAAAAAAGCGCGCGTCGAAACGGTCCACGCCAGCGCCAAAATCGTCGCGCCGAATCAGGTGGAAGCGAACGGGGAAACGTTTGCCGCCGCCAACATTTTAATCGCCGCCGGCGGTCAACCGGCGCGTCCGCCGCTCGCCGCGCTGACCCTCGACAGCGCCGAAACGCTGAATTTGTCCGCCCTGCCCGCTTCGCTCGTCGTGTTGGGCGGCGGCGTGATTGGCTTGGAATTGGCGTCGTTTTTTCACGCCGTCGGCGTGCCGGTAACGATTATCGAAATGACCAAACAAATCGGCGGCGCGCTCGACGGTGAAATCGCCAAACGGCTGTTATTGGCGCTGAAAAAATCCGGCATCAATTTTTACCTTGAAAGTAAAGTCGAAAAAGTCGAAGCCGACGGCGACGTGCGAAAAGTTACTTTCACCCACGCCGACGGCCTTCACACGGTCGAAGCGGCAACCGTCCTCGCGGCGTTGGGGCGAACGCCCCGCGTCGCCGGTTTGGGCTTGGACGAAGTCGGCGTCGCCTATGACCGGCACGGGGTCAAAACCGACGACGCCGGACGAACCAATATCGCCGGTATTTGGGCGTGCGGCGACGTTACGGGGCGGTGTTTATTGGCGCACGCGGCGACGCGCGAGGGTTTAATCGCGGTGGAAAATATGTTCGGCGGCGACGCCCGAATGCGTTACGACGCGATGCCGGCGGCGGTTTATACCGCGCCGGAAGTCGCGATGGTCGGCGCGACCGAAGAACAACTAAAAGCCGCCGCGACGCCGTATCAAAAAATCACGACGCCGCTCGCGGTCGCGGGGCGTTACGCGATTGAATTTCCCGACGAAACGGGCGTGCTGAAAATTCTGCTCGCGCCGGACACGCGGCAAATTTTAGGGGCGCATATTTTGGGCGGCAACGGCGGCGAGTGGATTCACTCTTTGGCGATGATGATGACGTGGCAAATTCCCGCCGACCGGCTAAACGCAGTGATTTTCCCGCACCCGACCATCGCCGAAGCGCTCGCGAAATTGAGAGTTGAGAGTTGAAATCGCGCGAAGCGAATTTGAAAATCAAATTCCGCCGGTCCGCGCTGAAAGCGCGACGTATATCAGCCCAGGGTAAGGCGCACGCTCTTCGCGCCGCCACCCTGGGTAACGGTTGATTGATAAAACCATCCGACAGTCCCGCCGTTAGGCGGCATCTCGCCGCCATTGGCGGCGAAAGCGGTTCGCCAAAACGCGGCGAACCGTCCAATTGCGGTTGGCGCTTCGCGCCGTCTTTACCTATGGTGGCGCGGCTGATAGCGCGTCGCCGCTTACCATAGGCTGATATGTTTCGCCCTTTCAGGGCGGCTGTCGGAATTTATTAAAAATTGCGCGAAGCGAATTTGAGAATCGAACTCCGAAATTTGTAATTTTTAATTGCTCTTTCACTGCCTACTGTCCCCTGCTCATTGCCCCCTCTCAACCGAACCCAACCGGAAAAAATAAAACGAATTTCCCCGCGCCGGTAATTAGATAAATGGTCGGCGATGTCAAAACCCGCCGGCGACAATCGTCGTTTTTCGCCGCTTTTCTGGCGAAAATTGACGGGTCGGCTCTGGTAAATTTTCGTGCCGGGGTCTAATTGCGGTTACAGGGGGATAACTGTCGGTCATTTTTTTCTTTTTATGGAGGAAGAGCGATGAAGTGGACTTGGGGATTGGCGGCGGCGGTGTTGGCGGCAATGCCGGCGTTCGCGAGCGACGACTGCGGTCGTCAGCCGAAAGCAAGTTGCGGCGAATGTGCGCCGTGCAAAGCCAAAGTTACGCCGTGCCAGAAGGTCGTGAACGAATGCAATCCGTGCCAAAAAGCGCCGGCGCCGCGCTACGTGACGATTAAAGTGCCGGTCAAAAAATTGGTGCCGGAACGCGGCTACAAAATCGTCTGCGAAGAAGTGCCTTACACCGTCTATCAAACGGTGCAAAAAGAAGTGCCGTGCAAAGTGCAAAAACCGTTCTGGGAAGAACAGGAAATCACCGTCGAAAAACCGGTGCAGAAAGAAGTCGAGAAAACTTTCAAGGTCTGCGTGCTGAACACCAAAGAAGAAACGATTGAGCGTCAGGTCTGCAAGACCGTCCGCAAAGTCGTCGAACAGGAAGTCGAAGAAATTTGCGGCTATGAAAAGGTCTGCAATCCCGAAACCGGCAAGTTGGAAAAAGTCGCCATCAAGCAAAAGAAAACCGTGCCGATAACGACTTACGAAAAGGTCTGGGAAACCGTGCCGTGCAAAGTCCGCACCAGCGTCCCGGAAATCAAAGAAGAAGTCCGCAAGGTGATGGAATGCGTGTGGGAACCGACGCAGGTCAAAGTCAAAGTTAAAGTGTTGCGCGAGGTGGACGCGACGAAAATCGTCTGTGAAAAAGTGCCGGTTACGCTGACCAAAACCGTCAAAAAGAAAGTGCCGGTTTGCACTTACAAAGAGGTAACGGAATGCGTCAAGAAAAAAGTCCTTGAAAGCGAAGTGCAGGCGGAAATCGCCAAAGCCCGCGCCGAATATCTGGGCACCGCCGCCGCGCCGAAAACGGAAGTGAAAAAAGCGGACGCGACGCCGGCAAAAGAAGAAGTAAAAGAAGCGAAACCGGCGAAAGAAGAAGTGGCGCCGAAAGCGGAGGTGAAACTGGAAGTGGAATCTCCGGCGGCGGAAGCGGCGGAAGCGCCGGAAGAAGCGTCGGCAATAACCGCCGAAGTGGCGAAAACCGACGCTGATGTGGCGGAATAAGCCGACGTTAAGTGAATTAAGCGTGAAAAAAAAGCGGGACGCGAAAAGCGTCCCGCTTTTTTATTTGACTACCCGCCACGCCTTAAAAGGCGTGGCAATTGAATAGAGCATTTCAAACATTTATTTTTCCGCTATTCCGCCGCCGGAATTTCCAAATACGGGGCTAATTGGTGTTTCACTTGATACTCGGCGCCGTAAAGAGAAAGGTGGTTGATATCAACATACATTATGTTTCCCGCTTCGTCAAAAATTACGCAATCGTTATCGGGGCAAAACACGTCGAACGAATCAACAATTGTCGCGCCGACAATCCGCGAAATCGCCTCACGATGTCCCGATTGTTCCTCGCCCGCTAAAATTTCCGCACGGGAAGGAAGTTTGGGCATTTCTTTTTTCGGAGGCAAAAGTGTTGATAAAAAAGATGGGAGCGGACGTCCTCTCCAAATCTCAAAGGGTGAAAAAGGGAACGCCGGATTGTCTAACCGAATAATCACTTCTTTGCCGGCGGCGGTCAACGTATTTACCGTCTCTTGGAGCGACTCGTAATCTTCTTTCCGAATATTGGAATAAATGTTGCTGATAATTATTCTCTTAATGTCTTTTTTGTTGACTAATACCTCGTCAATTGCCGCAATGTCTGACCACCAACGCCTATCTTCGGTTATGCGATTGGGGCTTCGCTTTTCTTGCCACGACAAAACACCGCCACCACGCGCCAACAAAAGACAATTTACGCCTCGTTTAGCGCAGTAACTCGCCACCGCCGTGTAAATTTGTTCCGCGTGGCTGTCGCCGATTACCGCGATTGTTTGGTCGGAGCCGACATCGTTAAAAAATTCAATATCGGCGATTCTTTTTCCGGCGTATTTCTCGATGCTGTCCCGCAAGCCGTATTGGCTTCGCCACTTCGATGTCTCTCCATATCGGTCATAGCGGAAATAGTATGGCGTATTATTCCACGCATCTCTTGCTTCCGTCAATTCGCCATGCAACTCTGCCGTGACAATCCGCCACCCCGCCAGCCCGACCGCCAACATTACGACGAGCAATCCGAATGTTTTTACATCGAACAGCGGTTGCCGGTATGACCGCCAAGTTAAGACCAATTTTATATTCCGCCATTTCTTGCCGAACCGTATCGGTTTTTCAATCGCGAAATAGGTGATGACCGAAAACGCCGCCGCCAAGCCAAGCAAAATAAAGCGCGTCGCGACCGGCATTTCTCCGCCGTTGATGATTCGACCGAACGACAAAAATACCCAATGCCACAAATACAACGGATAACTTATCAGACCAATCCACACCAAAATTTTATTCGACAAAATCAGGCGATTGACCGGCGCACTCGCCCCCGCCCAAATCAAAAAAGTCGCGCCGATAACTGGAACCAATGCGCCAACCCCCGGATAGGTCTTTCGTCCCAACGACACGAACACCGCGACCGCCAACAGCACCGCGCCAGTCAGCGATAAAAATTTACGAAACCTCTCCGCGCCGGCGAGCGACGCCGCGGACAGCGGAATTTTTACGACATACCGCTTGCCCAAAGAGGCGATGTTGACCGACACGGCGCGATAATTTCTGACCGCGAGCGCCAACAACCCGCCCGCAAAAAGTTCCCAAAACCGCGTCGCTGGAAAATAAAAATTAAACGCCGCGTGTTCAGTTCTCATTGCCAGATTGAAAATAAACGATGCGATAAATAATCCGCCGAAA
>BNUQ01000040.1 GCA_025997475.1 Planctomycetales bacterium | reverse complement strand
CCGCAAGTTGGCTATCGGGAAAACGTCGCGGTTACGCGACCGGCAATTTCCCGCGACCCAAGCGAAGGCACGCGCATTTACGGGCGCGGATACAATGGCGAATGCGACGGTGGGCGGTGCGACACCATCGGCAGAACCGCGTCGCCGTCAAACGAAATCGGCGGAACATTCCAAATATCAACGCCGCACGCTTACGCGAAATCCGGCACGGGCGCGACCGCCGACCGGTTCAGCGAGACCTATATGGGGACTACCGAATGGAAAAAATACGTCGTCGATAACGTCGCCCGCGACTGGGACGGCACGATTCTGTGGATACCGGGCACAATACCTGCCGGCAATGGTTTTAACGATGCGAATTATGGGGTGAATCCGACTTTCGGTTTCGGCTACCGCGTGTTGTATGCCAATGAAATAGAATTTCAGGATTGGTATTTCAACACCCATCCCGGGCAGTATGACCCTGCCCGCAATTACGGCGACAGTAACATCGGCAATTCTACCGGCTCGAATGTGCAGGGTTTCGATGCGCAGAAGTCAAACAACAGCTACGCCGAATCCGTGTGGTATCGAACCAACGATGCGTATGCGCCGCTCAATGCCACCGCCACGTTTGATAGCCCAGGCAACTTTCTTAGCGGTCCGGTTATTTATTGCGACGGGAATAGTGGCACCAATCAGTTTGTCAGCGGCACTACTCGCAATATAACGGCTCCGCCGTATCAGCACAGTTCGGGACGGTGGGACCTTCGCGGCAGTATAAATTATGGTAGTGGCACTGTCGCCGCCGACGCGCCGGGCTATAACGTTACGGCGACGAATCTCAAAGACGCTACGCAAACGGTGGATATCGACGGTAACACGATGCTTGACCCGTCGCGGCAGGGGTCGTTATATCGCAACGATTCTGCCCGAACCGTTTCACTGTGGCGGTGGAATTGGGGCAAATGGGTGGAAATCCCGAACGCGACCGTCACCACCGGTAAAACCGAGCTACGCACTTTCATTGCCGACCATAACGGTGCGCGCACCGTCAAACCGTTGGTGCTGACCGGAAGTAATCTTGCGGACGGGGTTACCGTCGGCGCGGCAATCCCCGCCGAAGCCGGACGTTATTACGGCTGGCAGGCGTTCAATTACGGCGTCGTGGAGGGCGGTCAGAACGTGGGCGGCGAGTGGGTGGGCGGCGTCATCACCAAACAATTTACCGCCCCGCACAATTCCGGCGACAACGACCATAATTCTGACAATAACGCTCTTATCATTGGGGCGAAATTATTGGAACTGCACCAGAACTCCGCGCCGACCGTTTTGACGAACAAAAACCTTGAAGATTACCGCCGCGCTTACGCCGGTCGGTTTGTGATGCGCGCCGCGAACATTCACCGCTGGAAACCGGCGATTGGCGCGAATTATCCGATATACACCGAAGTCAATCCGCAAGCGATTAAAAACGCCGCGATTGAACGGGTGGTCTTAAATTTGTTCGGCGCGCACCCGCTCGCCAAAGACGGCTCGGTTATCCCCGTCAAACTTAACTACTTGGTCCCCGGCGGTAGTATCAACACCGCCAGTTTAGCGGTTTTGCGCGAAAACGGCGACCTTGCCCAGTCCGTCTTTTTCAGCGGTCAGACCGACAGTTATTATCGCTTTATCGTGATGGCGGGTTTGGTGAACACCGCGAAAGGCGCCGTCGTCGGCAAAAAATTCCTGCAATTCGTCTATCGCAAAAATAAACCCCGTCCCGACGGTTCCGACGGCGGCGGCGCGGTCGTCGATAATCACTGGTTTGACCCGGAATAGAGCGGAGGTCGCTCAATAGACCTGTTCGACAACCAATTCGCGGCAAATTTTCGGCAAATTTTCCGTCCCGCCGCGTCAAAATTCCTTGCAATACTCTCGGTATTGCTTCGTCATTTTTCCTTGCGGCACGAAAAATTAGACACGAACATTTGCTCACTCTTGGTTATCGAACAGGTCTAATAAAAAACTGCCGGCGATGCGCTCGCCGGCAGTTCGCGTTAAAAGCCCCAAACATTTTCACGTCCCGCCGCTCTAATTGATTGCCGCGCTACCGGACTCACTGGTGCGAATCCTAATCACGTTGTCGAGGCGGTAAGTGAAAATTTTGCCGTCGCCCGGATTGCCGGTGAACGCCGATTCTTTTATCGCTTTAATCGTCTTGTCCGCCCACCCGTCGTCCGAGACCACAATCTCAAACTTGATTTTCGGCAACAGCGAAATCGGCACTTCCGACCCGCGCACCAATTCCATATAGCCCTTCTGTTTGCCGCACCCCATCACTTCCGACACCGAAATGCCGTTCACCTCAATCCGCGACAGCGCGTCCTTGACTTCTTCAAACTTCTCCCGCCGCACGATGGCTTCGATTTTAATCATTGCTTGCCCTTTCTTGTTAGTTTTTTAGTTGGCAGTGAGCCGAGTTCAGAGTTCAGAGATTAGAGTTTAGAGTTGAGCAGTGGAGTTTTATCTTTTAAGACGCGCGAAGCGCAACCTCTGCTAAACTCTAAACTCTAAACCCTACAACCACTGCTCGCTGAAATTAATCTAACCCGTTGAACGACGGATACGCCGCTTCGCCGTGTTGCGACAAATCCAAACCAATCAGTTCGTCCCGCCGTTCGACGCGCAACGACGTAACTAACCGCACAATGCCCGCGCAAATCAGCGTGCCGACCGCCGCGATGACAATGGTAATCACGATGCTCAACAATTGCGCGCCGAATTGCCGCCATTCGCCATAGACCAAACCCGGCGTCGCCAAGTCGTTAATCGTGTGATTGGCGAACAAGCCCGTCGCGATGCCGCCCCAAATGCCGCCGATGCCGTGACAGCCGAAAGCGTCGAGCGAGTCGTCGATTTTCAGCGTCTTCTTCACCAATAACACGCCGAAATAACAGATGGGACTGACCAACAAGCCGATAATCAGCGACGCCCACACCGGCACAAAACCCGCCGCCGGCGTAATCGCCACCAAGCCGACCACAATTCCCGTCGCCGCGCCGACCGCCGTCGGCTTGCCTTGCTTTAACACGTCAATCAGCATCCACGACAGCAACGCCGCCGCCGCCGCGACCGAAGTGGTTACAAAAGCGTGCGCCGCCAAGCCGTTCGCCGCTCCCGCCGAGCCGGCGTTGAAACCATACCACCCGAACCACAGCAAACCCGCGCCCAACATCACAAACGGCACGTTATGCACGCGATACGAAATTTGTTCGTAGCCGATGCGCCGTCCCAAAATGATTGCCAAAACCAAACCGGTTACGCCGGCGTTGATATGCACGACGTTGCCGCCGGCGAAGTCAACCGAATTCAGCCAGCCCTCGCCGAGCAAACCGCCGCCCCAAACCATATGCGCGAGCGGGTAATAGCAGACCAGCGACCACAGCGCGATAAACAAAAACAACGCGCCGAATTTCATCCGCCCCGCCACCGAGCCGGTAATCAGCGCCGGCGTGATGAGGGCGAAGGTCATTTGAAAGCCGACAAACGCCAGTTCGGGAATGGAGCCGCTCATATCCTCGACGCCGACGCCGCGCAAGAACGCTTTGCCGAAATCGCCGACGAAGCCGAGCGTGTCGCCGTTAAACGCCAGCGAGTAGCCGAACGCATACCACAGCACGACGCCCAAACCGAGAATGAAAAACGACGCCATCAGGTTGTTGACCATGTTTTTACGGCGCCCGAGACCGCCGTAAAAGAACGCCAAGCCGGGCGTCATTAGAAATACCAGCGCCGCGCAAACGAGCATAAAGGCGGTGTCGCCGGAGTTTAACACGTCCATCATTGTCTCCTTAAAAAAGTTGAGAGTTGAAAGTTCAGAGTTGAGAGTGTAGAGTTGAGCGATGGAAAAATCTCAACTCTGAACTCTCAACTCCGCTCTTAATAGACCTGTTCGATAACCAAGAGCGAGCAAATTTTCGGGTCTAATTTTCCGTCCCGCCAGGAAAAATGACGAAGCAATACCGAGAGTATTGCAAGGAATTTTGACGTAGCGGGACGAAAAATTAACCGAAAAGATGCCGCGAATTGGTTGTCGAACAGGTCTAATAAACAAACAGCATTTCCCGATATTTCGGCAGAGGCCACTGCGCGTCGTCGAGGGTCGTTTCCAAGCCATCGACCACTTCGCGCAATTTCAGCGTCGCCGCGATGATGTCCTCGTGTTTCAGCGCCAGCGCTTTTTCGGCGGCGGCAATCGCGTAGGTCAGGGCGTCCAACTGCGTGCCGAGCGCGCGGGCGTGCGCGAACAAGGCGTCCAACCCCGCGTCGATTTTGCTGGCGACGATGTCGGTGTGCGCCCGCGCCGCGCCGGCACACGCCTGCGCCACCACCGGCAAAATCGAACTCTTCGCAATCGCAATCGCGATTTTGCCCTCAATCATTATTTTGCGGTGATACTCTTCGAGATAAATCTCGAAGCGCGATTCGAGTTCGGTGCGGTTTAACACGCCGTATTTCTCAAACAGCGCGACCGTCGCGTCCGCCCGCAACGCCGCGAGCGCCGCCATCGTCGTCCGATGGTTCGGCAGACCGCGCCGCTCGGCTTCCGCCGCCCATTCCGCGCTGTAATTGTCGCCGTTGAAAATAATGCGCTTATGCGCGACGATTTCCGCCTGCAACAATTTCTGCAACTGCTGGTTGAAATCGCCGCCGCCGAAGGATTCGATTTTACCGGCGAGATAGTCCAGCGACTCGGCGACAATCGTGTTCAACAACGTGTTGACCGTCGCGCACGATTGACTCGACCCCGGCGCGCGGAACTCAAATTTATTGCCGGTGAAGGCGAACGGCGAAGTGCGGTTGCGGTCGGTCGCGTCTTTCGGCAACGGCGGCAACAAATCCACGCCGATTTTCATCGTGCCGGCTTCTTTGCTCGACGCCGCCTCGCCCTTTTCGATTTGCTCGATGATGTCCGTCAACTGTTCACCCAAGAAAATCGAAATTATCGCGGGCGGGGCTTCGTTGGCGCCCAGGCGGTGGTCGTTGCCGGCGTAGGCGGTGCCGGTGCGCAGAATGTCGGAATGTAAATCAATCGCGCGCACAATCGCCGTCAACACCGTCAAGAAACGCGCGTTCTGGTGCGGACTGTCGCCCGGTTCGAGTAAGTTGGCGTCGCCGTAGGAAACCGACCAGTTGTTGTGTTTGCCGGAACCGTTGATGCCGGCGAACGGTTTTTCGTGGAGCAAACAAACCAAGCCGTGCCGCTCGGCGGTTTGGCGCAAGACCTCCATCGCGAGCATATTGTGGTCAACCGCGAGATTGAGTTCCTCGAACATCGGAGCCAGTTCAAACTGCGCCGGCGCGACTTCGTTGTGGCGAGTTTTGGCGGGGATGCCGAGTTTCCACAATTCGGTTTCGACCTCGGTCATAAACGCCAAAATCCGCGGGCGAATGGCGCCGAAATAATGGTCTTCCAACTGTTGATGTTTGGGCGGCGGCGCGCCGAACAGCGTCCGACCGGTCTGCACCAAGTCGGGACGGTTCAGGTAGAATTTTTTATCGATTAAAAAGTATTCCTGTTCCGGTCCGAGCGTAACTTTGACCGAACCCGCCGGCGCGCCGAACGCCGTCATCAGCCGTTTGACCGATTTCTGCAACGCCTGAATGGAGCGGAGCAGAGGCGTTTTGGTGTCGAGCGCCTCGCCGGTGTAGGAATAAAACGCCGTCGGAATACACAGCGTCGCGCCGTTGGCGTGACGTTTAATAAACGCCGGACTGCTGGGGTCCCAGGCGGTGTAGCCGCGGGCTTCAAACGTGGCGCGCAAACCGCCGGACGGAAAACTCGAAGCGTCCGGTTCGCCGATAATGAGATTTTTGCCGGAGAACTGCATCACGGCTTCGCCGACGCCGGTCGGTTCTAAAAACGAGTCGTGTTTTTCGGCGGTGCCGCCGGTGAGCGGCTGAAACCAGTGGGTAAAATGCGACGCGCCACGTTCGAGCGCCCACGTTTTCATCCCGTGCGCGACATCGCCGGCGATTGCCGGGTCGAGCGGTTGCCCGCTGACGAGAGTGGCTTCGAGTTTTTTCACCACGGCTTTGGGCAGATATTTTTTCGCCGCCGTGAGCCCGAACACGTCTTCGCCGTAAAAATCCAAGGCAAACGGTTTCGCCGCCGCGGGCGACGGGGCTTTTTCATTGGCAATTTCGCCAATGGCGGCACTGCGGTTGTTCATTCATTTCTCCTTTGCGTCTAAGAGACAAAACAAGACCGAAAATGTTAGCGGAATTCGGGCGTAAAAGAAGCAATTCACCGTAGAATTTTACTCAAAAAGTCAAAGCAAGCCCCGTGCCACCGCCCGCAAGCCGGCGGCGGCGGAGAGCCGCCGCGGTTAATCAACGCCGATATATGCCGAAAATCCGGCGCGGAATTTCGATAACGACGAACAAAAGCGGACACTTTGACGGGGGTGAAAAAAAAGTTAGTTTGTTTTACGAAAATGTAACCGCGCCGGTGGCGTGGCGACAAAAAGGTAAAAAGGGGCGGGGGGTTAGAACTTGCATTGGGAACTTGTGGACCGCCGCCGACAAGAAAATGCTAAATATGGATTCCGGTTGACGATGCCGCGGACGGCGATACACTCCGGCGCAATTACCACTTACTTGGTGATTATTGTGGTAATAAATTAGGGAGGGAACTTATTATGGAAAAATCGGCAGACACGCGGCTAAAAATTCTCACCGACCTTTTGGTCAAAAGTTACGACGACCATTCCGAAATCATTAAAATCGACAGCGGACACCTCATCAACCGCAACTCGCTGATTGACATCATCGAGAAATTGCGCTGTCTGATTTTCCCCGGCTACTTCGGTAAAAAAAACATCTCGGTCGGCTCGGTCGAATACTACTCCGGCGATTTGTTGGAGGACGTGGATTTCAATCTGACCAAACAGGTTGAGCGGGCGCTCCGGCATAGCGAGGATTACCGCGACGCGCCGGAAGAAACCGTCGCGGGACGGGCGGCGGAATTGGTTTTCACGTTTTTATCGACGTTGCCGCAAGTCCGCCGCTATCTCGCCGACGACGTGTCCGCGACCTTCAACGGCGACCCGTCGGCGTTCAACCGCGACGAAATTATTTCTTCGTATCCGGGAATTTACGCCGATATGATTTACCGGCTGGCGCACGTGCTTTACGACCTGCGCGTGCCGCTGATTCCGCGTTTTATGTCCGAACACGCGCACAGCGTAACCGGCATCGACATTCACCCGGGCGCGACCGTCGGGCATCATTTTTTTATCGACCACGGCACCGGCGTGGTGATTGGCGAAACGACGGTCATCGGCAACTTTGTGAAAATTTATCAGGGCGTAACGCTCGGCGCGTTATCGACGCGCGGCGGGCAAGTGCTGAAAGAAGTGAAACGCCACCCGACGATTGAAAGCCACGTTACGATTTATTCCGGCGCGTCGATTTTGGGCGGCGCGACGGTCATCGGCGAAGGCGTGGTCATCGGCAGTAACGCTTTCGTGACGAAATCGGTGCCGGAAAAAACCAAAGTAAGCGTGAAAAATCCCGAATTACAATTCAAGACCGACAAAGCCCAAACCGCAACGCAGGAATTTAAGCAGGACGAATTTTGGGATTACGTGATTTGACGCGGGGCTGTAATTCAATTAACAATTCACAATTAACAATTAACAACTCATGCTTACGCGCGCCAGAAAATCGTAACTGATTTGATAAAAGTAAAATTCCTTAAAAAACGCCGTAGGCGTTTAATTTGAATAACCCCGACCAAGCGACACGCGCTGTCGTCGCGCCGGTCGGGGATAACGTCGCCCAATCGCCGAACCCCGAGAGGGGTTCAACAAACCAAACGCCACAATTTTTAATTTTTAATTGTTAATTGTTAATTATTTCAACACAATCCCCGCCCAAAAAAACGCCGCGCCCTCAAAACGCCTTCAACCCCGCATCGCCGCCGATGGCCATTCTCTACTCGCATACGTTTCCCGCCGACCTGACGCGGCTGACGCCGTCCGCGCTCGCCGCGCTCGCCGCCGAGTTGCGGGCGCTGATGATTGAGGTCGTCGGCAAAAACGGCGGGCATTTGGCGAGTTCGCTCGGCGTCGTCGAACTCACGCTCGCCTTGCACCGCGTGTTCGATTTCCGGCGCGACGCGCTGATGTTCGATGTCGGTCATCAATGTTACGCGCATAAAATTCTCACCGGTCGGCGCGACCGATTTTCGACGTTGCGGCAGATGGGCGGGCTGAGCGGCTTTCCCAACGCGGCGGAAAGTCCTTACGATTATTTCACCTCGGGACACGCCTCGGCGAGCGTCGCGGCGGCGGCGGGCTGGGCGGCGGCGGCAAAAATCCGCGGCGAGGCGCGGCAGGCGGTCGCCGTCATCGGCGACGGTTCGCTCGGCGGCGGTTTGGCGTTCGAGGCGATGAATCACGCCGGTCAAGCCGGACTCGATTTGTTGGTGGTGCTGAACGACAACGAAATGTCGATTGGCAAAACCGTCGGCGCGTTCGCCGCCTATTTGGAACAAATCCGCGCCCGCCCCGACGCCACGCGCCTCCGCCAACTCTTGCGCCGGTTTTTGCGCGGCGTCCCGCTCGTCGGCAACGCGCTCGTCCGCGCCCAGGAACATCTCCTCAACTTGGTGAAAAATCCCGCCGGCGCGTTTTTTCAGGCGATGAATTTCCGCTATTTCGGTCCGTTCGACGGACACGATATTCCGCAACTTCTCGCCACGCTAACGAAATTGAAAAATTTATCGGGACCGCGTCTGCTCCACGTCATCACCGAAAAGGGGCGCGGCTTTTCCGCCGCCGCCGCCGACCCGGAAAGTTTTCATTCCGCCGCGCCGTTCGCGACCGCGTTACCCGCCGCGAAAATTACCCTCGCGCCGACTTCGACGACCTACACCGACATTTTCGGCGCGACGCTGTGCGCCATGGCGGCGAAAAATCCGCGCCTGGTGGCCATCACGGCGGCGATGACGGCGGGCGCGGGTTTGAAAAATTTCGCGGCAAAATTTCCCGACCGTTTTTACGATGTCGGCATCGCCGAGAGTTACGCCGTAACGCTGGCGGCGGGTTTGGCGCGCGGCGGAATGTTGCCGGTGGTCGGCATTTATTCGACGTTTTTACAACGCGCTTACGACCAGATTTTTCACGACGTGTTGTTGCAAAAAAATCTGCCGCTGATTTTGGCGATTGACCGCGCCGGCTTGGTGGGCAACGACGGACCGACGCACCACGGCGCGTTTGACCTTTCCTATTTGCGGCATTTCCCCGACATCGTTTTATTGGCGCCGCGCGACGGCGACGAACTCGCGACGATGTTGCAATGGGCGGCGAACAGCGGCAAAACGTGCGCCATTCGCTATCCGCGCGGCGCGGCGGAGCGGGGAATTTTGCCGTTCGCGACCGCGCCGCTCACGTTGGGACGCGGTGAAAAATTGCGCGACGATAACGGTCGCGGCGACGGCGCGTTGGTCGCCTACGGGCGGTTGGTCGCGCCGGCGTTTGCCGCCGCGGAAAAATTGGCGGAACGCGGTAAAAATTTCGCGGTGTATAACGCGCGTTTTGCCAAACCGCTCGACGAGGAAATGTTGCGCGCGGCGGCGGCGACCGGACGGATTTTGACGTTGGAAGACAACGCCGCGGCGGGCGGCTTCGGGAGCGCGGTCGCGGAATTTTTAGCGACGCGCAATCTCGCCTGCCGTCTGCAAATACTCGGCATTCCCGACCGCTTTATCGAAGGCGCGACCGTGGCGCAACTCGACCGACAGTTGGGTTTCGATGTCGCGGGCATAATGCGGTCGGCGCAAGAGCCGTGAGCCGGGGGCGGTTTTCGGCGGCAATTTATTAGACCTGTTCTAAACCTACGAGTGAGCAAAAGTTCGTGTCTAATTTTTCGTGCCGCAAGGAAAAATGACGAAGCAATACCGAGAGTATTGCAAGGAATTTTGACGCGGCGGGACGGAAAATTAGACCCGAAAATTTGCTCGCTCTTGGTTATCGAACAGGTCTATTGTGAATTTTTAATTGTGAATTGTTAATTGACTCCGCTACAATCCCGCCCCCATTATGAAAATTGTCGCGTTTATGAACCAAAAAGGCGGAGTCGGCAAGACGACTTCGGTCGCCAATATCGGCGCGATTCTCGCGGCGGAATACGGCTACAAAGTGTTGCTCATCGACCTCGACCCGCAGGGGCATCTCTCCGAACATCTCGGCGTTTATCCCGAAGACCGCTCGATTTACGACGTGTTGGTCAACAATCTGCCGGCGGCGGACGCCGTCCGCACGGCGTTCGGCATGGATATTTTGCCCGCCAACCTCGATTTGTCCGCCGCCGAAGTCGAACTCGTCGGGATGATGAGCCGCGAACTGCGCCTGAAAAAAACGGTCGGCGAGTGGGTAAAAAATTACGACTACGTGTTAATCGACTGTCAGCCGAGTTTGGGGCTGTTGCCGATTTGCGGTTTGTCTTTCGCCGAACACGTCGTCGTGCCGATGGAAGCCGAATATCTGGCGCTCAAAGGACTGTCGCAATTGGTCAACACCATTCGCCTGATTGGCGAAAATCTCAATCCGGCGCTGACGCTGTCCGGCGTGCTGTTTTGTATGTATGGCGGCAATTCGACGTTGGCGAAAAGCGTCAAAGCTGACGTGGAAAATTTTCTGCCGGCGCAGGTTTTTACGGGCGTGGTGCGCCGCAATGTCCGGCTCGCCGAAGCGCCGAGTTACGGCAAGCCGATTATCAACTACGACGCGACGGGCGGCGGCGCGGCGGACTATCGCCAAATCACCGCCGAATTTTTGCACCGTCTGCCGCTCGACGGCGAATTGCCGCGCCCGGGTAAAATCTTCGCGGCGGCGGGCGCCGATAGCGGCAAAAAAAAAAAACGCGTGAAGAGCGCGAGCCCGGAAGCGGCAACCGCGAATAAAACACCGGGGTCCGGCGGCGAGAAAAAAATAGAAAAAAAAACGCCGGCGAAAAGCGAACCGGCGCGCGATAAACCGGCGAAAGACGCGGCGGCGAGACCGGCGAGCGCGGAAGCGGTGATAATTACCCCCGTGATAATTTGGCGCGTTCCCGCCGCCGAGCCGCAAGTTCCCGCGTCGCGCGCGCCGCGCTGGATTGAGGAAAAAGTTGAAAGTTTAGAGTTGAAAGTTGAAATAGGTGCGACCTCGACTCAACTATAGTCGTTTGATTCAAAAAACGAACTTGAGCGCGTGGTCTGCGGGATGAATTTTGACGTAACACCATATTTAGATTGGCGACTTCCGTTTGCGGTAAATTAGGACATCTCCGGCGATTAACGAGCGCCGTCCCTACGGGACGCGGTTTCAGGTCGGCGACGTTTCTACCGACATTTTGCCCCTACGGGGCAAACAACTGATGGTCCGAGATGCGGATAGGTTATTAGGGTTCTGATTTTTGCATCAAATGACTATGGGTGCGACCTCGACTCAACTATAAAATCTCAACTTTTAACTTTTAACTTTCAACTTTGCTCTATGTTCGCATCTTTTTTCCGCCGTTGGCGGGTCGGCAAGACCGGCGAGGATTTGGCGGCGGACGCGCTGGCGCGGCGCGGTTATCGCCTCGTCGAGCGCAACTATCGCGGACGCGGCGGCGAAATTGATTTGGTCGCGCGGGAAAACGACGAATGGGTTTTTGTCGAGGTCAAAACCCGCACCAACCAAAAATTCGGGCGTCCCGAAGAGGCGGTCGGCGCGCGCAAAAAACGCGGACTGCGCAAAGCCGCCGCCGCGTATTGCGCCCAGCACAAAATCCGCGACGCCGTGGTCAGGTGCGATGTCGTCGCAATTTTATTGACCGACGCCGCGCCGGAAATCACGGTTTTCAAGGACGCGGTGGCGTTAGATATTTTGCTCTAAATTTAGAATTTTCGGGCAACTGCAAAGGTTCTTTCAAGGAGACCGATAAATGCATATGGGAGATGCGCTGTTGTCGCCGGCGGTCGGCGGCGGCATGTGGGTGTTGAGCGCCGCGGCGCTCGGTTGCGCCGTCAAGGCGACCGGTCGCGACGACAAAAAAGTTCCGATGATGAGCGTGCTGGGCGCGTTTATTTTCGCCGGTCAGATGATTAACTTCACCATTCCCGGCACCGGTTCCAGCGGTCATATCGGCGGCGGCATTTTGCTCGCGGCGTTGCTCGGCGCCGGACCGGCGTTGCTGGTGCTGGCGGTGGTGTTGCTGATACAATGCCTGTTTTTCGCCGACGGCGGGTTGCTCGCTTACGGGGCGAACGTGTTTAATATGGGCGTTTGCGCTTGCGTCGGCGGCTATTATTTGGTCTATCGCCCGCTCTTGCGGCGACTTTCGCCGAAAATATTGACCGTCGCGGCGATTGCGGCGGTCGTCGCCGGTTTGCAACTCGGCGCGTTCGCCGTGGTGGCGGAGACCTATTTTTCCGGCGTGGCGGAATTGCCGTTTCGCTCTTTTCTGTTGTTGATGCAACCGATTCATTTGGCGATTGGCGTCGTCGAGGGTTGCGTTACGGCGGCGGTGCTGAATTATGTTTATCGCGTCCGCCCGGAACTGCTCGCGCTTGCGCCCGCCGCCGCGCCCGCGCCGCGCCGAAATCATCGTCGTTGGCTACTCGCGTGGGCGACGGCGACCGTCGTCATTGCCGGCGGTTTGTCGTTGTTGGCGTCGGAATATCCCGACGGTTTGGAATGGGCGATGGGCAAAGTAAGCGGCGAACAGGAAATCGTCCGCACCGACGCGACCCACGAACTCGCGGCGGCGACGGTGGCGAAAACGGCGATAATGCCGGATTATCAATTTGCCGGGGAAAAATCGCCGCTCGCCACGCCGACCGCCGGACTGCTCGGCGTGGCGTTGTCGGTCGGTTTAGCCGGCGGCGCGGGAGCGCTGTTATACCGAAACAAAAGTTGAGAGTTCAGAGTTGAGAGTTTAGCGATGGAATTACTTTAATAATGCGCGAAGCGCAACCTCGGCTCAACTCTAAACTCTAATCTCTAAACTCTCCATTGAAAGGTAACTTATGCCTCTACTTGAAGTGCGCGGCTTGCAGAAGACCTACAACGGGCGACGCGTCGTCGATAACGTTGATTTTCACGTCGGGCAAGCCGAAATCGTCGGGTTGCTCGGACCGAACGGCGCCGGCAAAAGCACGACGTTTCGGATGGTGATGGGAATGATTCGCGCCGAAGCCGGCGAAGTGAAATGCAACGACGAAGTCGTTTCGCGCCTGCCGATGTTCCGGCGCGTCCGGCGCGGAATGGGCTATTTGGCGCAGGAGCCGAGCATTTTCCGCAATCTCAAAGTCGAAGAAAATTTAATGGCGGTGCTCGAAACGCAACCGCTAAACCGGCAGGAGCGCCAACAGCGCCTCGCCGAATTGCTCTCCGATTTGGGCTTGACGCGCCTCGCCGCCAGCCGCGCCCACACGCTCTCCGGCGGCGAAAAACGGCGGCTCGAAATCGCGCGCGCGCTGATTACCAATCCGGCGATTTTGTTGTTGGACGAGCCGTTTTCCGGCGTGGACCCGAAAGCGTGCGCCGACATTCAAAAAATTATCGCCTCGCTCCGCGCCCGCGGTATGAGCATTCTCATCACCGACCACAACGTTTTTGAGACGTTCACGATTGCCGACCGCGTGTATATCATTCACGACGGGCGCGTGCTCAAACACGGCACGCCGGAGGATTTGATTAACGACAAGCAGGCGCAACGGCTGTATCTCGGCGATAAGTTCGACCAATTCGGCGCGGCGTTTCAGAATTTGCGGCAACAGATTGCCGAAAAGAGCGCGGCGGCGCCCGCGCCCCGCATCGGGCGCACGACGCTGATTATCCGGCAAGAAGAAGAACAGCACCGCCACGCCACCAGCGAAAAATTTTATCAGGAAGAAACCGCGCACCGCGCCGCGCTGACCAAAACCATTTCGCCGACGGCGCGCAAAGAGACGCCGCCGGAAAAAAAACCGGTCGAAGCGAATGAAAACGGGGAAAAGTAGTAATTAGTAAGAGCGTAGAGTTGAGAGTTTAGAGTTGAAAGTTTAGAGGTTAGAGTTGAGAGTTGAGCAGTGGAGTTATTTTAATAATGCGCGAAGCGCAACCTTTGTTTAACTCTAAACTCTTAACTCTAAACTCTATCGGTGAAAAAAATGGCGGAAATCGACCTCGACGAGCAGAACAAAGAATTGTGGGAAAAGTATCGCCGGGGCGACCGCGCCGCGTATGAGGCGTTGGTCGAGTCCTATTTGCCGATGGTGAAAATCACCGTCGGGCGGCTGTCGATGAACGTTCCCGGTTTTATCGACCGCGACGAGTTGTATTCCGCCGGTTGTTTCGGCTTGCTCGCGGCGGTGGAAAAATTCGACCCGAGCCGCGAGGCGAAATTTACGACTTACGCGCTGACGCGGATTCGCGGCGCGATTATCGACGACTTGCGCCGCAACGATATGCTGGGGCGGGTTACGCGCGACCGCGTGAACAAAATCAACGCCGCCGAGGTGAAATTAAACAACGACGGCTCCGCGCTGACCGACGAAAGCATCGCCGAAGCGGCGGGGCTGACGATGGACGAATACTGGGACGCGGAAACGGGGCGGCAGGCGACGCGCGTGGTCAGTTTCAATGCCCGCGCCGACGACGGCGGCGAAGACGGCGGCGGCGCGGAGGCGGGATTTTTGGAATTGCTGGCGCTGAAACGCCGCGACGACTCGCCGGGGCGCAATTTAGAAATGGCGGAAATCGTCGAAATGATTTTCGGAATGTTGGACGAAAAAGAAAAATTGCTGATGGTTTTGTATTACAATGAAGAGTTGACGTTGCGGGAAATCGGGCGGGTGATGAAGGTGTCGGAAAGCCGCGTCAGCCAACTCCATACGGCGATGATTGCGAAAATTAAACGCAATATGAAGCGGCAGGGGATTTATATGTGAGAGTTGAAAGTTGAGAGTTGAGAGTTGGAAGTTGGAAGTTGGAAGTTGGAAGTTGGAAGTTGGAAGTGGTTGCCCTATTCAATTGCCACGCCTTTTAAGGCGTGGTGAGCGGTCAAAAAAAGAAATGGGCTTTAGCCCAAAATAAAAATGTTGCCTTATTCCATTGGCTTTAGCCGAATGGTTTATTTGGGCTAAAGCCCTTTTTAGTGGGGATGCTATCCACGCCCTAAAGGGCGTGGCAATTGAATAGAGCATTTCCCCGCGGTTTGCTTCGCGAAAAAAAATAAAAAAATTATTAAAGTTTTCGCTTGCGTTGGTCGATAGCGGGGGCGAGGCAACTGTGAGCGGAAAACGCGGGAAAAATTAAAGTTTTAGTTTTCGGGGGAAAATAGGAGGAATGAAGATGATTGACCACGTGGCGGGAGTAAGTCAACAAGCGGCGGCGACGGCGTTGGGGAAGGCGAAGCAAAGATACGAATTTCCTAAAACGGCGCGGGGAGAGGACTGTTTGGCATTGTCGAGCGACGTGATGCGGGTGCGGAGCGACCCGGCGTCGGCGGCGCGGCTGAAAAAAATCAGCGCCATCCGCGCGGAATTAAACGCCGGCACGTATCTGACGCCGCAAAAACTCGACCGCGCGCTTGACCGCGCACTCGACGAGTTGGCGCAATAAGGGGGAGAGAGCGATGAGCACACGGCGGCAGGCGCGGTTGAATTCGTTTTTGGTGCGGGAAATCAGCGGGATTATTCGGGAAATCAAAATCGACCGGATAGGCTTTGTTACGGTAACGCGCGCCGACATCGCGCCGGATTTGCGCGACGCGCGGATTTTCGTCAGCGTTTTCGGCGACGCCGGCGAAGCGCAACGCAATTTGGACATTCTGGCGCGCGCGAGCGGTTTTATCCGCTCGCGTTTGGGCAAATTCTTGGCGACGCGCATCATTCCGCGCCTGATTTTTGTGTTGGACAGCGAAGTCGCGACGTTGGACGAAATGAGCCGGTTAATCGACGAAGCCCGCGCCGGCGACCCGCACCCCGCCGCGGTTGACGAAACGGCGGACGCCGACGCTTCCGCCGCCGACGCCGAAAAAATCGGCGATTTCCCGCCGTTACCGAGGGATTTGG
Source organism: Planctomycetales bacterium (assembly GCA_025997475.1). GTDB lineage: Bacteria > Planctomycetota > SZUA-567 > SZUA-567 > SZUA-567 > MS499-59. The sequence continues at coordinate 2,318 of BNUQ01000040.1, read as the reverse complement.
CGTGATTTTGCGAGAGAAAAAATAAGTCCGCCCCCTCTTCAATTCCCATGAAAATCTACCGCGAAATTTTCATCATCCTGCTGTTTTCCTTTCTCGGCGAAGTCGCGTCGAAGTTGAGCGGACTGCCGGTTCCGGGGAGCGTCATCGGGATGTTGTTGTTGTTTCTCGCCCTCTGCCGAGGCGTCGTTCGCGTCGAACAAGTCGAAGCGGTCGGCAAATTTTTAGTGGAAAATCTGACGATTTTATTCGTGCCGGCGGGCATCGGGGTAATGTTGCATTTTGATTTAATCGCCGAAACGTGGTGGATTTTACTGCTCATTCTCGGCGTAACGGCGGCGCTCTGCCAAGTGGCGGTCGGGCTGACGGTGCAGTTCGTCAAACGCCGCTACGAAACGCCGGCGCCTGCCGTCGCCGACAACGCCACGACGCTGATTTTGAGCCGAGAATTTATCGCGGAAGAACTAACGCCGTTGGCGAAAATTGACGACGGTAAATAAAAGAACTTATCCCAACGCGGTTGTTCCATATTAAATTTCTCCGTGTTCTCCGTGCCTCCGCGAGAAACAAAAAAACCAACGAGACCAAAAATGTCCCACACGCTCATTCATTCCCTGACCGGCAATTTAATGTTCGGCTTATTGCTGTCGATTTGGGTGTATTTATTAGGAGTGTTGCTTTATCGCAAATTTCCCAATCCGGTGCTGTCGCCGTTAGTGGTGGCGATTGGTTTGGGGATTTTATTTTTGACGGTAACGGGGATTCCTTACGAGGACTATTACGAGGGCGGCAAGTTTCTGAATATGTTAATCACGCCGGCGACGGTCGCGCTGGGGATACCGCTTTATCAAAGTTTGCATTTGTTGCGGCGACATTACCGGTCGATTTTGTTCGGCACGGCGGCGGGGGCGATTTTGGGCGTGTGCACCACGACGTTGCTCGCGCTGGCGGTCGGCTTGGGAAAATTGACGGTGATTTCGGTGATGCCGAAAGCGGTAACGACGGCAATCGCGGTGGAAATTTCGAGCAAACTCGGCGGCAGTTCGCCGCTGACGTTGGTGGCGGTCATCGTTACCGGCACGATTGGCGCCATCATCGGACCGTGGTTGTTCCGGCGTTGCCGGATTAACGACCCGGTGGCGCAGGGCATCGCGCTCGGCGCGACGGCGCACGCCATCGGCACGGCGAAAGCGCTCGAAATCGGCAAAATCGAAGGCGCGATGAGCGGCTTGGCAATCGGCGTTACCGGCGGCTTCACGGTCTTCGTCGCGCCGTTAGTCGCCAAACTGCTGGGGCTGTAAGAACGGAGATTAGAGTTAAAATTTGAAAGTTAAAAGTTGAGAGTTGAGAATTGACCGTCAAACCCCGCAACTGCCGACGGCGCGTTTCCCGCCGCCCGAAAAAAGATTCAAGTCCGCGCTTTCACGTCCGATAATCCGCTTGCAAATTGACGATTAGCCGCCGCTCGCCGCTTTATGCGCGGCGCGCGGGAACGATAATCGTTCAAACAATTAACAATGATGGTTAATTGTTAATTGTTAATTGAATTTACCGGAACGGATTCCGCAAAGGAGAAAACTATGGCTATCCCCACGCAAACTATCGGCGGCTTGGCTTCCGGTATGGACACCAACAACATCATCAGTTCGCTCGTCGATATTCAGAAGTCCACGCTGAAGCGGCTCGAAACGCAGAAAGAGAAAGAAAATCTTTATCTGCAAGCGTATTACAGCGTCAACTCGTTGCTCAAAGAGTTCCTCACCTCGGTCGAAACGATGACCAAGGACTCGATGTGGAAAACCAAGGGCTCCGTGTCGAGCGACGAGAGCGTGCTGTCCGCCGACGTAACCGAAAACGCCATCCCCGGCACTTACACCTTCAAGGTCGGGCAACTCGCGTCCGGCACTCAATATATGAGCGGCGGTTTTTCCAGTATGGACAATCCGGTGTTGCCCGCCGGCGCGAGCGGCGCGAAAACCGCCGCGCCCGCCAACCTCTATTCGCAACTGTCCACGCTCAACGGCGGCGACGGCATCAACAAAGGCATTCTGACCGTCGCGCTGACCGACGATGGCGGCAACCAAATTTTTGACGTCAACGGCAACGCCGCCAAGTGGGACATCGACACCTCCAAGTGCAACACGCTTTACGACATTATGGCGGTGGTCGCCTACACGATGCAGGAGAGCGGCTTTAACGTCCGGTGCGAAGACAAAGGCGACCACCGCCATAATGTCGTAAAGCGTGTTGCACTTGGAGGTGTCGATGTCCCACTTGGCGGCGTTGCCGTTGACGTCAAAAATTTGGTTGCCGCCATCGTC
>BNUQ01000039.1 GCA_025997475.1 Planctomycetales bacterium | reverse complement strand
GGCACCACCGGCATTGCCGCGGCAATTATCGGCGACCGAAAATATATCGGCTGTGAAATCGACCGGCAATTTGTTGACTTGACGATTAAGCGATACGAGCAAGTGAAAAATCAGCGACAAATTTTTAGGGAGGCGTTATGATTCGCGACGGCATTGGCGGCGCCAATACGAAAACCGGCTTGGCATTTGAAGGCAAAACGGATTTGGCGACCTTTTTGTCCCAACAAGACGGCTACAAAGTTATCGGCGGCGAAGTTTATTTTGCCAACGAATTGGTGGCGCGCCTTTTCAAGAAACACGATTTTTATCGTTTTCTCGAAAGCCGGAATGTTCGGTGGCAAAATATCGTCTCGAAAAAATTGTTGCCCGACGACAGTATTTATGTCGTCGTCAACAACACGCTGTTTGTGATTGAATGTAAATTCCAGCGCGTCGCCGGTTCGGTCGATGAAAAATTGCAAACTTGCGACTTCAAGAAAAAGCAATATCAAAAATTGCTCGCGCCGCTGAACATAGAAGTCGAATATGTGTATTTGTTAAGCGATTGGTTTAGAAAACCGGAATACCAAGATGTTTTACACTACATCCACAGCGTTCATTGCCACTATTATTTTGCATACATTCCGTTGGCAAAATTAGGTCTGCCGGTTCCGAATAAGGACGCCTGCGCTTTCGATAAGGCGAGTGTTGTCCGCTAAAAGTGATAAGCGCTCACCTTTTTAACGAAGCGCCGTCGCAAGGAGAAACTTATGGCAAAAGCCACGAAAACCGGACAGTTTATCTACATCGTGCAAGCGATATTAGAACCGTCCAAATGCAAAATCGGCAAAACGGACAACCCCGAACGCCGTCTTAAAGAATACAACTCGATAACGGGAAAAAGTAAAGACAACCATTATGCCTATCTTTTCGTGGCGCAAGTTAGCGATATGGCGCAAATGGAAAAGGCGATTACCGAGCGATTTCGCATTCTGCGCGAAGAAAAATCGCGGGAAATCTACTTTTATAATCACGAACTGTTCCGGCAATATGTCGATTATATCAAAAAAAGCCCGTGGTTTGTGCAAGAAGTTTTCATTAAACAAACCGCGCCGAAAATCATCACCAAAATCGTGAAACGCACGACGCCGACCTTAAAAGAACGGGGGTTGACGCGCAAAGAATTATTGCAAAAAGCCCAAAAAGTCGATGACGACGAGTTTTATACCCTTTATGAAGACCTTGAAAAAGAAGTTGCTTGCTATGATAAGCGTATTTGGCGCAACAAGGTGGTTTTTTGCAATTGCGACGACCCGGTGGGGGGTGATGAAACCAGAACGTCGGCTTTCGCGCTCTATTTTATCAACCACTTCAAGGACTTTGGCTTAAAAAAACTTATCTGCACGCATTATTCAGGCGAGGTTGATTTATTCAATGCGGGGGCAAGCGGTTATATCTTCACGAAATACGGCTTTAATGAATTAGATGTGAAAAAAGAATCGCCGAAAGGATATACGGGGGCTTTCGAAGACCCGCTTTCGATTAAAATCCTCAACGATGAAGCGGACATCGTTTGCACGAATCCACCGTTTAGCCGCGCTATTGATTATTGGAAACTTATTATCGGTAGCGGGAAACAGTTTTTGATCGTATCGGCGATAACCAATTCAATAAATACCGCATTTATACCTTATTTCAAGAATAAAACAGTTTGGGCGGGGCATAATCGAATTGACCACTTTCTTAATCCGAAACGCCAATTAGTTGAAGCATCGGGACACTGGTATTGCAATTTGACGATTAAAAACCGCGCCAAACTTGAACACTTGAAAATAATTCCGTTGAAAGATATTCCCGATGCCGAAAAAAGTTATGACGATAATAAAACGTTGCTGGTAAGTAATTGCTATATTCCGTCCGACTATAAAAAGCCGTTTGCCGTATCTGCCCGCCCGATATTGAACGGCGTTTTGGAATGCGGATATGAAATTGTCGCGGATAAAAGATATACTCCGTATATCGACGGCAAAGAGAAATTTGCCCGCGTGTTAATCCAAAAAGCGTAACTCGCGCACAAGGCGCACAAGGTAAAACGCGCGCCTTGTGCGCCATTAGCAGGTTAAAACGGTTACTCAAAGGGAAAATCAATGTTGGCCATCATCGACTACGAAGCGGGTAATTTGACCAGCGTGAAATTGGCGGTGGAGCATTTGGGCGGCGCGGGCGTGATTACGTCCGCCCCCGCCGTCGTCGCGTCCGCCGACCGCGTGATTTTCCCCGGCGTCGGCTACGCCGAAACGTGTATGACCAACCTCAAACGGCGGGGTTTAGACGCGGCGTTGCGCGACGCCTACGCCGCCGGCAAGCCCCTTCTCGCGATTTGTATCGGAATGCAATTGTTATTTTCCACTTCCGCCGAGGGGCGCGACGCGGTGCCGTGTTTGGATTTGCTCGCCGGCGAGGTGGTGAAATTTACCGTGTCCGCGAGCGCGCCGAAAATCCCGCATATGGGGTGGAACGCCGTCGTCCCGCGCCGCGAGCATCCGTTGCTCAAAAATTTCCGTCCGGCGAGCGAAGCGTATTTTGTGCATTCATATTACGTCGTGCCGCGGGACGCCGCCGACATCATCGCCGAAACCGAATACGGCGGGAAAATTTTCCCGTCGATGGTCGGCAAGAACAACCTCGTCGCCGCGCAATTCCACCCCGAAAAAAGCGGCGCGGCGGGACTGCAAATGTTGCAAAATTTTATCGAATGGAACGGAAAGACAATTAACAATTAACAATGAACAATTAACAATTGCGGAGTTTTGCCGATCAAAATCGCTTCGCGAAATTTTAATAATTAACCCTCAATTGTTAATTGTTAATTGTAAATTGTTAATTCGTTCCCTCCCGCCGGCGGCGAGAAAATCATTCCAATGACGCATCAACGTCCCACTCCGTCGCCCTTTGCGCGGCACTTCGCCGCGGTCGTCGCGCGCTTGGCGCCGGTCGGCGCGAGCGTCGGCGAGGAGTTTCAACGGTTAGTCGCGCTCGTCGCCCGCGCCACGTGCGACGACAACCACGTCTGCTTGCCGCTCAATAAATTGAAAAATTTTTTCACCGACGACGCGCTCCTCGCCGTCGATTGGTCGCGCCGGTTGCGCGAGGACGATTACGCTTTCGCCGTCGCGGTCGCCGAGGCCGCGCCGCCGCGCAACGACCTCTGCAAACCGCTCGTCCTTGACGGCGACCGGCTCTATTTGCAACGCTATTGGTTGCTCGAACGGCAACTTGCCGAACGCCTCAATTATCGTCCCGCCCAACCCGACGCCTCCGCCGTATCGGCGGCATCGGCGGCAACTTGGGACGCCGCCGCGATTCGGGCGCTCACGAAATTGCCGTTGGACGACGAGCAAGTGGTCGCCGTGCGCCGCGCGTTGACCGAACCGTTTTGCGTCATCACCGGCGCGCCGGGCGCCGGCAAAACGACGATTATCGGCGTCGTGCTTGCCGCTTTGGTCGGCGAGCAGTGGGCAGTGAACAGTAAGCAGACAACTACCAACCACCAACTACCAACTATCAACTGTCGTTTGGTCGCGCCGACCGGCAAGGCGCAGGCGCGGATGCAGGAAGCGCTCAAAGATGAAATCCGGCAAAATCTTAACGTCGGCGACGCGGTGAAAAATTTTCTGACTAATCTTGAAACGGCGACAATTCACCGGTTGCTTAAATATCAACCGTCGCGCCGCGCGTTCGCGCATACCGCCGAAAATCCGTTTGCCGCCGACTGTTTAATCGTCGATGAATGTTCGATGGTTGACTTGCCGCTGATGGCAAGTTTATTGGCGGCGACGCCGCCGGCGTGCCGCGTCGTTTTGTTGGGCGACCGCGACCAACTCGCCGCCGTGGAAACCGGCGCGGTTTTTGCCGATATCTGCGCCGCGTGGCAAAATTCGCCGCGCGTGGCGCGTTTGGAAAAATCGCACCGCTTCGACGGGGCGCGCGGCATCGGCAAACTCAAAGACGCCGTCAACCGCGGCGACGGCGACGCGGCGTGGCAAATTCTCACGTCCGGCGACGCGACGCTTTCCTCTGCGCCCGCGCCGAAAACGGTCGGCGAATTGGAGCGGCGATTAGGACGCGCGGGCGATTATTGGGGCGAGAGCGGCGACCTCGCGGACGCGTTCGCGCAATTCGACCGTTTCCGTATTTTATGCGCGACGCACGGCGGGGTCGGCGGCGTCGAAACGGTGAACCGGCTGTTGCCGAAAATTCTCGGCGTGAAAAAATACGGGCGCGGCTATCCGGTGCTGATTACGGAAAACGATTACCGACGTCGATTGTTTAACGGCGACACCGGTTTATGCGAGGACGGCGGGGGCGTTTATTTTCCCGCCGCGGAAAAATTTCGCCGTTTTAGCGTCGCCGAATTGCCGGCGCATACGGCGGCGTGGGCGCTGACGACGCATCAGGCGCAGGGTTCCGGTTTTGACGAAGTGTGGTTGATTTTACCGGCGCGGTCGTTGCCGTTGCTGACGCGCGAGTGGCTTTACACCGGCTTGACGCGCGCTAAAAAACGGTGCGTCATTTGGGCGGACGAGGCGGTTTTCAAAGCCGCCGTCGCCGCCGCGACCGCCCGCGACTCCGGTTTGGCGGAACGGTTAGGAAGGAAAGTTTAGAAAGGAAAGTTTAGAAAGGAAAGTTTAGAGTTGAAATTTGAAAGGCGCGCTTCTTAAAACCCTTAAAATCCTTAAAACTTTTATTCCCTTAAAAGCACCGCCCCGCGCCCCCGCGAAAGGACAAACAATGTTGCGCATCCGTTCCGACGATTCGACGATGACGATGACGGCGATGATTGACGTGATTTTTTTGCTGGTCATTTTTTTTGTTTGCGCGTCCGCCGTTACCGACGCCAGCCACGCGGGCGTCGCGTTGCCGTTAGCGAAAAACGGCGAGTCCCAAAACACCGAGCGCTTCATTATTAACGTGATGGCGGAGGACCGGCAAAAATACAGCCGCGACGGCGAGGTTCGCGTGATGGGACAAACGTTGAACGACGCGGAGTTGCAACAAATTCTCAAAGAGCAATCCGAACTCGGCGAGCGCGACGCCAACGGCTATTCCAACCGCGTCGTCATTATCCGCGCCGACCAACGCGCCACCTACGAAAGCGTCCGGCGCGTCGTCAATATCTGCCGCGAAAATCGCCTCTGGCGCATCGCTTACAGCGCGCTCCACCTGAACGAAGAAACCGGCGGCAAGTAAGAGTTTAGGGTTGAGAGTTGAGAGTTGAGCCGTGGAGTTATTTTCAAAATGCGCGAAGCGCGACCATTGCTAAACTCTAAACTCTTAACTCTAAACACTCGCTACCAACCGTCCGCCGGCGATTGCCCACTGCAAATTAAAGCCGCCGGAAACGCCGTCCACGTCTAAAATTTCGCCGGCGAAATACAGATTTTTATGCCGACGACCGGCGAGCGTTTTCGCCTCGACTTCGTCCAACGCCACGCCGCCGCGCGTAACCATCGCTTGGTTCATCGGCGTTAATTGCGTAAGCAAAAACCGGTGCGCCGTCAGCGCCGTCCACAAACTCCGGCTTTGCGCGGCGGTCAATTCGGCGGCGCGTTGTTGCGGCGCCAGCGCGACCGACCGCAAAATTTTTACCGCCAAACGCTCCGGCAACGGCAAGCGGTTTTTCAGCGGTTGCCCGCCGACGCGCCACGCGGCAAATTCCGCCGCGGTTAAAGCGGGCGCCAAATTAATCGCGATTTCACTCTGCCCCTGCGCCGCCACCTCCGCCGCGACCTCGCCCGACAAATCCAAAATCGCCGGACCGGACAAACCGTGATGCGTAAAAAGCAAATCGCCGCTGAATTTCCGGCGCGGCGCGGCGACGCGCCCGATTTTAGATTGCGAGGCGGCGACGCGCCACGCTTCGACTTGCGGCACGCTCACCCCCGCCAAATCGCCAAAACCCGCAACCGTCAGCGGCGCGAGCGCCGGCAAAAGCGGCGTAACGGCGTATCCGAGCGCTTGCAAAATTTCGCGCGTCGCGGCATTGACGCCGCCGGTCGCGAGCAACACCCGAGCGGCAAAAAATCGGCGTCCGTCGCCCGCGACGGCTTGCCAACCGTCCCCGTCTTGGCGCAAGGCGACTATCGGACAAAGAAAATGCGCGGTTATTTGCGGGTGATGCACGAAAGGCGGCGTGCCGGTCAGCGCGCTAAGAATCGTCGCGCCGCGTTCGTCGGCGGGATAGAGGCGCTGTCCGTGGGCGATTAGCGTCGCGCCGAGCGGTTGAAAAAATTCGCGCATTGACGGCAGAGCCGACAGCGCCGGTTTGACAAAATTTTTTGCCGCGCCGTAAAATTTACCGTAATCGACGCCGCGTTCCGTCAGCGCGAGATTGCCGATATTGCACCGTCCGCCGCCCGCCGCCAAAATTTTTTTGCCCGCCGCGGCGGACGCTTCCAACAAGGTTACGGTTCTGCCGCGCGCCGCCGCGGTTCGCGCCGCCGCCAAGCCCGCCGCGCCGCCGCCGATGATGAGCCAGTCGCTGGATGACATATATTTTTTGTTAGAGCGGTTCGGTAATTTTTAATACTGCGGATAGAGAGTTGGTAGTCGGTAGTTTTTAGTTGGTAGTGATGGAGTTTGACGGTCAAAGATTCGCTTCGCGGGCGCGGGTGGATTTGTCAATAAAAACTCCACAACTAAAAACTACCGACTATTAACTACCGACTATTTTTCATTCGCAATCAATTGCGGTTACCAAAAATTCTACTCTTCACTCTCGCCGTCCTGCCAGCGTTTCAGCCGGTCGCGGAGGGAGCGCTCGCTGATTGCCAACGATTGCGCCGCTTTTTGCCGGTGTCCGTCAAAAAATTTCAGCGTTTGATAAATGTAGTCGCGCTCGATATTTTCCAACGGTTGCGGCGCAAACGAGTGGGCGGGCGGCGGTGGGCAGTGGGCAGAATTTCTCTTGCCGTCATCGCCGCCAACGCCGCCCTTTTCCCCCGCTTCGTTCCCTTGCGCCTTTTGCTCGCCGCTCACCGCCCACGGCTCGCGGTTCGCCTTTTGCTCGCCGCCGACTGCCGACTGCCCACCGCCCTTGCGGATGCTTTGCGCGACGACGGACTCCGACAACTCGCCGCCGTTGCCCAACACGATTGCCCGCTCGACGATATTGGTTAATTCGCGGACGTTGCCGGGCCAGTCGTAACTTTCGAGCAAGCGATAGGTGTTTTCGCCGACGGTTTTAACTTTCGTGCCTTGCTCGCGATTGTATTTCTCGATGAAATAATTGACTAACGCGCGAACGTCGTCTTTACGGGCGCGGAGCGGCGGCAATTCGACTTCGACCACGTTCAGCCGATAAAATAAATCCTGCCGGAAAATGCCGTCGGCAATCGCTTTCGCCATATCGCGGTTGGAACTCGCCAAAATCCGCACGTCAACGCTAATCGTTTCGCTCGACCCCACGCGCTCAAATTCGCGCTCTTGCAACACCCGCAACAATTTGCCCTGCAATTCCAAATTCATTTCCGTAACTTCGTCGAGAAACAGCGTGCCGCCGTCGGCGAGTTCAAACCGTCCGATGCGCCGTTTGTCGGCGCCGGTGAACGCGCCTTTTTCGTGTCCGAACAGTTCGCTTTCGAGCACGCCCGCCGACAGCGCCGCGCAGTTGACGCAAATCAGCGGTTTGTGGCGGCGCGGGCTTTGCGCGTGCACGGCGCGCGCGACCATTTCCTTGCCGGTGCCGCTTTCGCCGTGAATGAACACCGTCGCGTTCGTCGCGGCGACCTGGCGGATTTGCTCGAACGCCGTTTTCATCACCGGACTTTTGCCGATGAAATTTTTGACGCTCCAACGTTTGTTGAGTTCGTCTTTGAGAAATTCGTTTTCGCGGAGCAACCGCCGGTGCGCCAGCGCTTTTTTGACCACGACTTCAATCCGCGCCGCGTCGAACGGTTTCATAATGTAGTCGTAAGCGCCTTTTTTCATCGCTTCGACGGCGGTTTCGACGGTGGCAAACGCCGTCATCATCACGACCGGCAACTGCGGGTCGGCTTTGAGGGCGCGCTCCAACAATTCCAAGCCGCTCATACCGGGCATCCGCATATCGGTCAGCAACAGCGACGCCGAACCGTCGCTCAGCGCGGCGAGCGCGTCTTCGGCTTGGGCGAAACCGGCGACGCGGTAATTGCCGAACGCCAGCGTTTCTTCTAACGAGCCGCGCATAAATTCGTCGTCGTCAACGATGATGATTTGGTCCATAAATTCTCGGATTGGGGAAAGAAGACAAAGCGTTCGATTATGAGTAGATTCCCAACGCGGCGGCTCTATTCAATTGCCACGCCCTTTAGGGCGTGGTGGGCGGTCAAAAAAGGAAGGGCTTTAGCCCAAAATAAAAAAAATATGGTCGCACGCCATCGACTTTAGTCGAATTATTATTTGGGCTAAAGCCCATTTTAGGGGGGGGGGAGCTGACCACGCGCGAAAGCGCGTGGCAATTAAATAGAGCGTCCTAAATCGAAATTTTGACAATTGTCCGCCTGCCCGCCATTTTTAATTTGTAATTTGTAATTTTTAATTGCTATTGTATGCAATCGCGCCGACCTTGCCGCAAAAAAAAACGCCGTCAACCGACTGTCGGAAAAATCAAGAATTTTGTTGCTTCGTCCGATAATAAATATACTCTCCGCGCTCACTCCTCGCCGGCGCGGCAGTCGCGAAATGGCGGGGTTATTTTTTAACGGTCGAAGGAGAAACAAATGTTGGAAAAAGAGGATTTCTTTTGCGTTGAAAAAAAGGGGACGGTTTCGGCTTTGGTTGACCACAAACGCCACGGCGGCGCGCCGATGACCTGCACGGAAATGTTGTCCTGCTCCGCCACGACGTTCTGCCGGTTTGTCAATCCGCTGACGACGCGGGTGCCGCTGAAGCCGCTCGAAGCGGAAGTTGCGTTGGTGTCGTAATTCGTATTCAATAAAAAGAGAGGTGCTTTATGGCGGAAAATATCGAAGAGGCCGTAAAAAAGGCGATTGAAGAGATTCGTCCGATGTTGCAGGGCGATGGCGGCGATATTGAATTTGTGGCGCTGAACGGCGACAAAGTCGAAGTGCGTCTGCGCGGCGCGTGTCACGGCTGTCCGCACGCCGCGCTGACTATCAAAAACGGCGTCGAAATACGTATTCGGGAAGCCGTGCCGAGCATCGCCGAAGTCGTCGCCGTCAGTTAAATTTATCGTCGGTCTTAAAATCAGCGCGTCCCGTAAAAGCGGGATGCGCTTTTTTTTGCGCCGCAGGCGCGACCGCTTAATTCCCCGCCGTCGAGGGAACGGGCTTTGCCGCCTCTACACGGACGGGCTCTCAACCCGTATAATCCGCCTTTTCTTTTTCAATCGGCGGGACGATTAGCAGGTAATTTATGGCACGATTGGAAATGCGGCGCGACAACCGCACCCAAGAATTTGAATTAGGCGCCGTTACCACGTTGGGGCGCAAAGCCGATTGCGCGATTGGCGTGCCGTCGTTGCGGGCGTCGCGCGAGCATTGCCGCGTTACGCAACGCGCCGACCGCTTTTTTCTCGAAGACCTCGGCTCCGCCAACGGCACGTTCGTCAACGGCGAGCGCGTCGTCAACGCCGAATTGTGCGACCGCGACGAAATCGTCGTCGGCGGCGTGGCGTTCCGCTTTCTCGCCCAAAGTTCCGACCCGCTCGTCGGCAAACCGTTCCACGCCGACTATTTCATTCGGGAAAAAATCGGCGGCGGCGGCATGGGGACGGTTTATCTCGCGGAGCAAAAATTGCTCGCCGGCGAAGTCCGTCCGGTCGCCGTCAAAATTCTCAATCCGCCCCTCGCGACCAATCCCGATTTCGTCGAGGCGTTCGCCCGCGAAGCGCTTATCAGTTCCAAATTGTCGCATCCGAATTTAATCACCTTGTATGAATTTCGCAAAAAAGACGGCTGTTTTTTCAGTATGGAATTTGTCGATGGCGAAAATCTGCTCGACAGCATTTTGCGGCAGGGCGCGCTCGCCGTGGACGCCGTGTTGGATTACGGTCGGCAAGCCGCCGCCGCGCTCGACTATCTGCACCGGCACGGCGTCGTTCACAAGGATTTCAAGCCGCGCAATTTGCTGATTAAACGCAACGGTTTGGTCAAACTCGCCGATATGGGTTTAGCCGCGTTCATCACGCCGCCGAGCGACGGCGCGGGCGCCGCCGACGACGCCGACGCGGCGGTTAGTGCGGCAAGCGCGGCGCATCCTCTGCCGGTGATGGCGACGCCGCAATATGTCGCGCCGGAAATTATCCGCCGCCAGCCCGCCGACCCGCGCGCCGACCTTTATTCTTTCGCCGCGACGCTCTATCACGCCTTGACCGCGCGCGTCCCCTACGACGCCAAGCGCGTCGGCGATTTATTGAAACTGCACCTCTACGCGCCGGTGCCGGACCCGCGCGCCTACCGCCCGAAAATGCCCGCCGAACTCGCGCAATTCATTATGCGGGGCTTGGCGAAAAATCCCGCCGACCGCCCGCAAACGGCGGCGGAATGCGGGGAATTTTTGCAAAGAATGCTGACCAACTCCGTCGAAGCCGAAAAAAAATTAGACACGGCGTTTCGCTCCATTTCGCAAACCGTCAAAATCGGCGCGGTGGCGCCCGACCCTACGTCCGGCACGGAGGTCTTCGCCGAAGACGCGGAACCGCTTAACCCGACTTTGCGCCCCCGCCGCTCTAAATTTAGACCGATGTTGCTCGGCGGCGCGGTTGTCGCTTTGCTGGCGGCGGCGGGTTATTACTTGTGGCAAAATCCAGAATTATGGGCGGAAACCGCGGCGCAAATAAAAGCGAAAATAACGACCGCGCTCAAGCCGTCGCCCACGACGCTCGCGCCGCCTTTGCCGCTCGGATTAACGCCCGCAGAAAATATAACCGCGCCGGTGCCGGTGAAAAAAAATGAACCGGCGGCGAACCCCGGCGGCGAAAATAAAATGCCGACGGCGGACGAGGCGGCGATGCAAACGGCGGACGGTTTTTACGGCGGCGGACGTTTCAACGACGCGCTGAAAATTTACACGGCGTTGAGCGAAACGCATTCGCCGGTGAGCGCGCGCGCCGCGGCGCGGGCGGCGGACATTTGGCAAACGCAAAAGGAAATCGTCGATACGGCGTGGCGGGACTTGGGCGACCATTTGCGGCGCGAAGATTTTATCGCCGCCCAAGAAACGGCGAACCGTCTGACCGTAGCGCTCGCCAATTATCCGCAAGCCGAAATTGGCGCCGATTTTCTCGCGCTGGCGGACGCGGCGGAAAAATTCTCGGCGACGGCGGCGACGGTGCAAAAAACGCTCGACGAAACGCCGGTGTTGGTTTTTGTGGACGGGCGGATGCGCAAGGCGCGTCTCGAAATTCGCGACCATCAATTATTCGCCGTCGGCAAAAATAACGCCGAAGTCGTCCGGTTAGCCCAAGTGAACGCGGAAGACGTGTTGGGCGCGTGGCGCGCGGCGGCGGCGGAAACGGCGGCGGAAATACCGGTCTTGGCGTTAGGCGGAATGGCGCTGGCGGCGTCCGCCGACTATCCGTTCTTCACGGCGTATCAAACCGTCGCGCAAACCGGCGACGCGGCGACGCGGCGGCAAGCGGAAATGGCGGGAAATTTGGCGGCGGAGACAATTAACAATTAACAATTAACGGTCGGAGTTTTACGCATAAAAAACGCAAGCCCCCGTCAACCGTCATCGCTTTCGCGAAGCGCAATTGTTAATTATGAATTGTTAATTGTTAATTTTTTTCAACACTTCTTTCATCGCGGCGACCAATTGCGGGAACGGCATCGTTTGCGCTTCGACCCGCGCCAGCACGGCGAAATCGAAACCCGCCGGAAGGTCGGCGGCGACTTCCCGCCACGCGGCGCGGAGCCGGCGTTTGATGCGATTGCGGCGGACGGCGTTGCCGAGTTTTTTCCCGACAATCGGCGCGCACCGCGAAAACGCCAAACCGTTCGCCAAATAACGCGCCGACAACACGCGCCCTTTGACGAATTGCCCCCGCGCAAATAAATCGGCGACGGCGGCGGAAGTAAGTTTGTGCGGGGATTTGCTCATACTAAAATTAGGGTTATTCGGCAACCACAGATGGACGTGAAAATTACGAATTAAAAATTACGAATTACGAGAAACGCGGTGGTTCTATTCAATTGCCACGCCCTTTAGGGCGTGGGTAGCGTTGGAAAATGACCGGCTTTAGCCGAATGGTTTTATTTGGGCGAAAGCCCTTTTTCGGGGAAACGCCGACCACGCCTTAAAAGGCGTGGCAATTGAATAGAGCGTTTCCCCATTGCCTCTTTCACCGATAAAAATCGTCGCGCAAATTTCTCCCGCCGTCAATATGAATGATTTCGCCGGTGATAAAATTGCTCGCCAACAAAAAGACCGCCGCCGCGCCGATTTCTGCCGCCGTGCCGTGGGTGCGGAGCGGATTGCTCGCCGCTCGCGCCGCCAACCATTCGTCGCCGTCCGCGACCGCGTCCGGCGGTAAAATCAAACCCGGCGCGAGCGCGTTCACGCGAATTTTCGGGGCGAATTCCCACGCTAAAATTTTGGTCAGGTCGCGCAGTTGGCGCTTGGCGAGATGATACGCCAAATGTTCGCGGTCATAACCGTGCATCCGCGCGTCCAACAAATTGATAATCGCCGCGCCGGTCGGAGCGTGTTCGGCGAACAACCGCGCCAAAAACAGCGGCGCCTGCGCGTTGATGAGCGCGGTCTGCGACCACGCGGCGGCGGTCAGCGCCGGAAAATTCGTGTTCTCGTAAATCGCCGCGTTGTTAATAAGAAAATTAAGCGCGCCGAATTTTTTCTGCGCCTGATAAAATAAATTCTCGGCGCCCGCCGGCGCGGACAAGTCGGCGGCAAACGGCGCGGCGTCAACGCCCGCCGCCTGTAATTCCCGCGCCAGCGCTTCGGCGTCCGCTTGATGGCGATGATAATGAATGGCGACGCGACAACCGTTCGCCGCCAGCGCCGTCGTCAGCGCCCGCCCGAGCCGCCGCGCCCCGCCGGTAATCAACGCCGTTTTGTTTTGTAAGGTGGAATGAGGCATATTGGCTCTAATTTTTAATTTTTAATTCTTAATTGATAGAGGACGTGGCGATGGGAAAAATAACGACGCTCGCCGAATTTTTGCCGATGCGCGAAAACCTGCGGCGCGACCGCCGGAAATTGGTCTGCACCAACGGTTGTTTCGACTTGCTTCATCGCGGGCATTTGCAGTCGCTGACGCAGGCGGCGAACGCCGGCGATGTGTTGCTCGTGTTGGTCAACGCCGACAGTTCCGTGCAATCGCTCAAAACCCCCGACCGCCCGTTCGTCGGCGAAGACGACCGCGCCGCGTTGCTCGCCGCGCTCGCGCCGGTGGACTTCGTCGTCGTTTTTCACGACCGCCGTTGCGACCGGCTACTCGCCGCCGTCGAGCCGGACGTGTATGTCAAAAGCGCCGATTACACTTTGGCGACGCTCGACCCCGCCGAGCGCGCCGCCGTCGAAAATCACGGCGGGAAAATCGTCTTCACGCCGCTCGTCGCCGGTTTAAGCACCAGCAATTTGGTGAAAAAAATTCGCCGCGCCGACCCGGAAAAAATCACGGCGGCGGCGTTTTCTTTTCTCAAAAATCCGGCGGACGAAATTTTGCTCGTGCGCAACCGCTACGACGACAAAATCCGCTGGGGCTTGCCCGGCGGCGGACAACTTCGCGGCGAAGCGCTGACCGCCGCCGCCGTCCGCGAAGCGCGCGAAGAAACCGGTTTGGCTATTCGGATTGACGGCTACGTCGGCTTGCTTGAACGCATTAACCCGCGCATACATCTGCACTGCCACCAATTTGCCGCGACGGTCGTCGGCGGCGAATTGCGGATTGACCCGCGGGAAGAGCACGTCATCGACGCGGCGTATTTTTCGGCGGCGAAAATACGCGACTGGCGCGAACACATTATGGGGCGCGAATATCTCCGCCGCTACGCCGAAAACGCCGCGACGTATCCGCGCTATGTGCAAATGGGAGAAAATGAGGAATGAGAGTTCAGAGTTCAGAGTTTAGCAGTGGAGGCGCTTCGCGCGTCTTAAAAATCAAACTTCACTCTATCCGAACTCTGAACTCTGAACTCTAAACGCTAAACGCTGAACTCTAAACTCTTAACTCTGAACTCTGAACGCTAAACTCTCGCCACCAAAGGATAATCTATGAACCTCGCAGAAAACCTCCGGCAGGTCCGCGCCGAAATCGCCGCCGCTTGCGCCGCCGCGCGCCGCGACATAAACGAAGTAACGTTAGTCGCCGCGACGAAATACGTCGGCGCGGCAACGGTGCGCGAATTGTCCGCGCTCGGCGTTCGCGACTTCGGTGAAAATCGCGTCGAAGACGGAATGAATAAAATCAACGCGCTCGCCGATATGCCGCCGGCGCGCTGGCATTTCATCGGACACCTGCAACGCAACAAAGTTAAAAAAATTCTCGGCGACGCGGCGCGTCCCGCCTTCACCGTCATCCACAGCGTCGAAGCGCCGGAATTGTTGGCGACGTTGGAACGGCACGCCGACAGCCGCAAGGTCGATTTAGAGATTTTGTTGGAAGTGAACCTCGGCGGCGAAGCGAGCAAAAACGGCTTGCCGCTTACTCTCGACGCCGTGTTGCCGCTGGCGCGCTCGGCGACGGCGTGTCGCCGCTGGCGCTTGACCGGCTTGATGGGAATGGCGCCGCTACACACGGACAACGAAACGGCGCGTCCGTTTTTTCGCCGCTTGGCGGAACTCCGCGACCGTTTGCAAGACGCCCTCGGTCAAAGTTTGCCGCAATTATCTATGGGAATGAGCCACGATTTCACCGGCGCGATTCTCGAAGGCGCGACGTTGGTGCGCGTCGGCTCGCGGCTGTTTCAGTGAGCAATTCACAATTAAAAATTCACTATTAACAATTGTGGAGTTTGATTTTTCAAACACGCTTCGCGCAATTTTGAATAATTGCGTCTTGGCGTTGCTTAAACCGCTTAAATTTCTCTTCGCGCTTTTCGCCGCCATTTTTTTCGAAAGGATATTGCATCGGCGGGTAAATTCTTTATAGTGCGTTGTCCGGTTGTGCCGATAAGTCGGTGGTTGAATGGTTTCGGAAATCGGTGCGGGATATTCGGGTGTTCAAGGTTGAGGACTGGTCGGATTTCACCGATATTGTCAAGGGTGGCGACAAAAAAAGTTGAAAGTTCCGCGTTGAATGAAATTGCGCCCGTTGCGTTTCTTAAACCCCTTAAAATTCTTAACCCGCTTAAACGCTTATTTTTTATGCTGACGATGCCTTTGTCTTTTGATGCGTTGGATTGGCTCGCGCGGTTTAAGGCGGCGGGCTTTAGCGAACAACAGGCGAAAGTGCAGATAGAGGTCATTGAGAAGGCGGTGGAGATTGCTGTTGAGACGACGGAAAAGAAAATTGCCGACCATCGCTTGCTCGACGAAAAGACGCGCCAAGAATTAGCGACCAAAGGCGACATTCACGATTTGGAAATTAAATTGCGCGCCGATACCAAAGACGATATTCGCGACCTTGAGGTAAAGTTGACGAAAATGATGGTTACGGTGGTGCTGGGGGCGGCGATAGCGACGATGGTGGGGACTTCGGCGATAGTGCTGTCTTTTTTAACGTTTTTGTCCAAGTGAGAATTCAGCGTTCAGAGTTGCGCTTGCGTTCTTGGCGTTTCTTAAATTCTTAACCCGCTTAAACGCTTATTTTTTATGCTGACGATGCCTTTGTCTTTTGATGCGTTGGATTGGCTTGCGCGGTTTAAGGCGGCGGGCTTTACCGAAGCGCAGGCGAAAGTGCAAATTGAAGTCGTTGAGAAAGCGGTGGCTGTCGCCGTCGAGGCGACGGAAAATAAAATCGCCGACAATCGCCTGTTGGACGAAAAAACGCGACGAGAATTAGCGAACAAGGGTGATTTAGAAATTGAAAGCACAAAGATTCGCGCCGAAATTGATAAGTTACGCGCCGAAACGGACGTGAAATTATCGCAGATTAAAGCCGATTTGACGAAAATGATGGTTACGGTGGTGCTGGGGGCGGCGATAGCGACGATGGTGGGGACTTCGGCGATAGTGCTGTCTTTTTTAACGTTTTTGTCCAAGTGAGAATTCAGCGTTCAGAGTTGCGCTTGCGTTCTTTGCGTTTCTTAAATTCTTAACCCGCTTAAACGCTTATTTTTTTTATGCTGACGATGCCTTTGTCTTTTGATGCGTTGGATTGGCTCGCGCGGTTTAAGGCGGCGGGCTTTACCGAAGCGCAGGCGAAGGTGCAAATAAAGGTTATCGAGAAAACGGTTGAATTTGCGGTTGAGACGACCAAACAGGAAATCGCCGATAATCGTTTATTGGACGAAAAGACGCGCCAAGAATTAGCGACCAAAGGCGACATCGCTTTGTTACGCGCTGAAACGGATGTAAAACTGGCGCAAATAGAGGCGAAAATGGAACGGATTAAAGCCGATTTAGAGATTAAGATAGAAAAACTGCGTAATTCGTTGGTGATGTGGTTAGTTGGCGGTTTTGTCACGCAAACGGCGTTGTTGCTGACGGTTTTGCAATGGCGGTGAGAAGAGCAGAGTTGAGAGTTGAAAGTTTAGAGTTAAGAGTTAAAAGGTTTGCGCCCTTGCGTTTCTTAAATTATTAACTCGCTTAAACGCTTATTTTATGTTGACGATGCCTTTGTCTTTTGATGCGTTGGATTGGCTCGCGCGGTTTAAGGCGGCGGGCTTTAGCGAACAACAGGCGAAAGTGCAGATAGAGGTCATTGAGAAGGCGGTGGAGATTGCTGTTGAGGCGACGGAAAAGAAAATCGCCGACAATCGCTTGCTCGACGAAAAGACGCGCCAAGAATTAGCGACCAAAGGCGATATTCACGACTTGGAAATAAAATTGGTGCAAATTAAAGCCGATTTAGAACTTAAAATAGAGAAGTTGCGTAATTCGTCGATAATGTGGTTGGTTGGCGGTTTTGTCACGCAAACGGCGTTGTTGTTGACGGTTTTGCAGTGGCGGTGAGAAGAGCAGAGTTGAGAGTTTAGAGTTAAGAGTTAAAAGATTTGCTCCCTTGCGTTTCTTAATTTTCTTAAAATCCTTAAACCGCTTAAAGCCCTTAAAAATTTCTTAAAAGGAAAAATTCTATCAGCCAGAGAATTTAGCGTTAGACAATCAGCCGCTTGTAGCGGCGTTACTAAATGGGACAGACCAAAAACCTTCCAGTTTATACCCTTCCCATACTCGCAACCGTGCCCGCCGGGGCGCTGTTTATTGGCGTTGTGAGTATGGGGCTCTGGAAGGTCCTTGGTCTGGACGCGGTAATGGCGTCCTTTTTTTATTGCCATTAGTTTTGCGTCAATTTGATTTTCGTGGAAACGCCCATTTCCGTTTTGGAGATGGGCGTTTTTTTTGTTTTTGAGGGAAGGGGAAAATTATATCAGCCAGAGAATTTAGTGTTAGACAAACACGGCGTTAATGCGGTTTATTAGCGGCGTAACCAAATGGGACAGACCAAAAACCTTCCAGTTTATACCCTTCCCATACTCGCAACCGTGCCCGCCGGGGCGCTGTTTATTGGCGTTGTGAGTATGGGGCTCTGGAAGGTCCTTGGTCTGGACGCGGTAATGGCGTCCTTTTTTTATTGCCATTAGTTTTGCGTCAATTTGATTTTCTTGGAAACGCCCATTTCCGTTTTGGAGATGGGCGTTTTTTTGTTTTTTCGGTCACTTTTTTTCTTTTTTAGGGGAGGATTGGTTATGAGAAGTTTCAAGAATCTGTGGTTACAACGCGCCACGGCGCGGGGATGGAAGTTGCTGTCGGCGGTCGCGCTCACGGCGGGGATGATGTTTGCAACGGCGGAGTCCGCCAAAGCCGACGCTATTTCCGACGCTATTTCCGCGCTCGTTGCCCAAAATCCGAACGCCGATATGACCGCCGTTATCAATGCGTTAATGGCGAATGTCACTGATGATTTCGAGACTAATTTAGGTAAGGTCGCCCAACAATTCGGACTGAATGGTATTGTTCTTAATAATGGTAAAGCGCTTTATGCCGACAATCCGTTAGTTGTCGCCGTTAGTATCGCTTACGGCGTAATTTGTGGTGGCGACCCCAACACCGACCAAACCGCCGCCGCGAACGCCGCGGTCGAAAACAGTAATCTCATTGCCGCTATCCAAGCCGCCGGTGGTGGTGCCGCCGGTATCGCGGCATACGTCTATACGCTGGTCTATGACGGCACCAAAGCCGCCAATAGCGGTGATTCCGATGGCGGCGTTGCGAAAGCCGAAGCCGCCGCGACTGCCGCGGTCGAGAGTGTTGTGAAAACCATACTTGCGACCGAACAGGCGTCCGGCAACCGCGATAGTAGCGGCGCCCAAGCCGCCGCGGCTTCGGCGACGTTGACGCTCAACAGCGTTCAACAATTCAACAGCGCGATTGCGCAACAGTTCGGCGACTCGGCTATTCACAACGTCGTCTTGAACTCGCTCGTCGGCGGTCGTGCTTCGGCGGGTGGCGCAACGGGTTCGGGCGACCGCGGGTTGGTCGGCTTCGTCAAAGCGTATGGCGGTTTCGGCTCGCAGGACAACACCGCGCGCAACGGCAGAAAAATCACCGGTTCGGATTTCGGCGGCGTGGGCGTGGCGACGGGCGTCGGTTACAAACTCTCGCAAGAACTCGAACTCGGCGCGTTAATCGGTTATTCGTGGAATCACACCGAAAGCAAAACGCCGAACGGCGGCAATTTCTCGCTCGGCGAAGTTACCGACAACACCTTGCGCCTCGGTCTTTACGGCAATTTCACGTGGGATAATTTGTTCGTAACCTCGTCGCCGACTTTCGGCATTCACTTGTTGAACGGCGAGCGGGCAGTCAGCGCGACCGAAAAAGCGAAAAACGACCGCACGGGCTTTGATTTCT
>BNUQ01000038.1 GCA_025997475.1 Planctomycetales bacterium | reverse complement strand
GGCACCACCGGCATTGCCGCGGCAATTATCGGCGACCGAAAATATATCGGCTGTGAAATCGACCGGCAATTTGTTGACTTGACGATTAAGCGATACGAGCAAGTGAAAAATCAGCGACAAATTTTTATGGAGGCGTTATGATTCGCGACGGCATCGGCGGCGCCAATACGAAAACCGGCTTGGTCTTTGAAGGCAAAACGGATTTGGCGACCTTTTTGTCCCAACAAGACGGCTACAAAGTTGTCGGCGGCAAAGTTTATTTTACCGGCGAATTGGTGGCGCACCTTTTCAAGAAACACGATTTTTATCGTTTTCTCGAAAGCCGGAATGTTCGGTGGCAAAATATCGTCTCAAAAAAATTGTTGCCCGACGACAGTATTTACGTCATCGTCAATAACACGCTGTTTGTGATTGAATGTAAATTCCAGCGCGTCGCCGGTTCGGTCGATGAAAAATTGCAAACTTGCGACTTCAAGAAAAAGCAATATCAAAAATTGCTTGCGCCGCTAAACATCGAAGTAGAATATGTGTATTTGTTGAGCGATTGGTTTAGAAAACCGGAATACCAAGATGTTTTACACTACATCCACAGCGTTCATTGCCACTATTATTTTGCATACATTCCGCTGGCAAAATTAGGTCTGCCGGTTCCGCAATAACTACTCCCCCTGCCTTAACCATTTGCTTAGCGCGGCGACGACGCGACCTTTGGCGTCGGCGAGACCGATGCCGGTGAAATGGAAGCCCGCCGCGCGCGCGTGTCCGCCGCCGCCGAATTGTTGGCTGAATTTCGCCATATCAAACGGTTCGTAGCCACGCAAACTGACCTTGATTTTATTTTCTTTGGCGATTTCGCGCAGATACGCCCCGATTTGCACGCCGTCAATCGAATGCGCCAAACTCACCGCTTCGGGCAGAGCGTTGATGTCGGCGGAAAATTCGTCAAAGTCGCGTTGCGCGAGCGCAATCAAGCCGAGTTTGCCCTCCGCCAAAATTTCCAATTTCTCGAGCGCCCGCCGCATTAAAAACACTTCGTTCAACTGCCGTTTCTCGTGCAGTTCGCGATGAATTTTGTTGCAGTCCACGCCCGCCGCGAGCAACGCCGCCGCCGTGCGCAACGTCGCCGGCGTCGTGTTGGCGTAACTGAAATTGCCGGTGTCGGAAATCAGCGCCACCCACAGCGGCTCGGCAATCGCGACGGTCAATTCCACGCCGAGCAACGGCAACAATTGGCAAATCATTTCGCCGGTCGAGGAAACATTTTCGCCAATCCACGCCACGTTGCCGTAACGGTCGTTCGTCGGATGATGGTCGATATTGATGACGGTCAGCGCGGTTAAATCCTCGCCGCTAAACGCCGCGAGCCGCGCAACGTCGCCGCAATCGAGCGCGATTAGCGCCTCGTATTGGCGCAATAAATCTTTCGCCGGTTTGACGAGTTCGCCGCGCTGAAACAAAAAGTCGTAAAGGCGCGGCGCCGGCATAAAACCGGTCAGCGCGACTTTTTTTCCGCGACCGCGGAGCGCCCGCGCGAGCCCGAGCGCACTACCGGTCGCGTCGCCGTCGGGACGCTCGTGCGCCACAATGACGGCGCTTTTGAGGTCTCCGAGCGCGGCGGCGACACGGTGAAAATCGTCAAGCATAATTTGCCTTTGTTAGAGCAATTAACAATTCACAATTCACAATTTCGGAGTTGATTATTAAAATTTCGCGAAGCGATTTTGACCGTCAATCTCCACAATTGTTAATGGTTAATTGTCAATTGTTAATTGAATTTACCGCATCGCCAGCCGGATGATGTTTTCGTCAAAAGAATTCACGCCCATACCGGCGTCGATGACGATATTTTGCGCGTTGATGCCGCTACTGAGCGGACTGAGCAAAAAGGTCGCCAACTGCGCGACTTCGGCGGTCGCCAAATTTTCGCGGCGCAAGGTCAATTTTTCCGCAAACAAATAACTGTTGACGTAATCGGGAATCCCCGCCGAGGCGGACGTTTTCAACAAACCGGCGTTGACCGAGTTAAACCGCACGCGCGAGAACGCCGAAAAACTTTTGGCGAGAAAGACCACGGAACTGTCGAGCGCCGCTTTTATCGGCGCCATATAACCGTAATTCGGCGCCGCCGTGCGCGTCGAGGAAATCGAAATCGCGGCGACGCTCGCGTCGTCTGCGAGCAAATCTTTCAGCGCGTTCGCCAGCGCGATTAACGAAAAACACGAAATATCGACCGCCTGCAAAAAGTCCCGCCGCGACGTCTCGTGAAACGGTTTCATTCCGGCGGCGTAATTGGCGAACGCGATTGAATGCGCGAAACCGTGCAACACCGGACAACGCGCGCGGATTTTTTCCGGCAACGCGGCGATGTCGGCTTCGTTTTCGACATCGCAAACGACGACCGCCGCCTGCGGAAACATTTTCGCCGCCGTTGCCGCGCGCGCTTCGCTACGCACCGACAAAATCACATTCGCGCCGGACGCCGTCAGTTGCGCCGCGATGTGCGCGGCGACGCTTTTTTTATTCGCCACGCCCGCCACCAGAAAATTTTTGCCGGAAAAGTCATACATTTTTGGCGTCGCTTCCTCCACAATTAACAATTAACAATTAACAATTAACAATTTTAGCGTTTGATTTTTCAATTTCGCTTCGCGCAATTTTGATAATTACTCCGACAGCAATTTTTAATTGTTAATTGTTAATTGTTAATTGACTACTGCCCTTCGGTGATGCACACCACTTCGTCAATCACCGCGCCGAGCAACTCGGCTTGCGCGATGAGTTCCTGCGCCGCGTCGGTGGTTTCCGCCGCGCCGGTGGCGTTTTGTTGCGTGTGATTCTCGACCTCGGCGACCGCTTTGCCGAACTGTTGCAAGTCGGTCGTCTGCCGCCGCGTCGCCGTCATAATTTGATTGACCCACTCGTTGACGCGACTGCTTTCCGCGTGAATCTCCTGAAAATTGCGGTCTAATTCGCTCGCCAAGCCCGCGCCGTTTTTGATGCGGCGCACGGTGGCTTCAATCAACGTCGTCGTGTCCCGCGCCGCCTGCGCCGAGCGTCCGGCGAGCGAGCGGACTTCCTCCGCGACCACCGCGAATCCTTTGCCCGCGTCGCCCGCCCGCGCCGCTTCGACGGCGGCGTTCAGCGCGAGTAAATTGGTCTGAAACGCGATGCCGTCGATGGCTTTGATAATGTCGCCGATTTTTTTCGCGGAGTCGGAAATTTCACGCATCGCGCCGGTCATCTTGCCGACCGCTTCCGCGCCGGTCGTCAGCAATTGCTCGGCGCGCGCGGACGTTTCGGTGGCGGCGCGCGTGCGGTCGGCGTTTTCTTGCGTAACGGCGCTGATTTGGGTCAGCGACTCGCCGGTGTCGGCGAGCGCCTGCGCCTGCCGCTCGGTGCCGTCGGTGAGCAGTTGACTGGCGGAGGTAATCGACACCGCCGTGTCGTTAATTTCTTCCGCCGCGCCGCGCAAATGTTGCGCGCACAGGCGCAAGCCGAACACCGCACGGCGAATGAGCCGCCAACCCGCGATTAAAATGATTAACAATCCCGTCGCGGCAATCGCCATTTGCCAACGCGCCATCCGGCGGGAAAAATCTTGCGCGGCGGCGACGCGGTCGGCGACCGTTTTTTGCGCGGCGGTCATCATAAGCGCGAGCGTCGCGGTAACGGTTTCGACGTTCGGTTGCGTCCGCTCTAAAAAGCGGCTCGCGGCGTCGCCGTTTTTGGTCAAGGCGAAGACCTGTTCGCTGGCGAGCGCGGCGGCGGCGAATTGCCGCGCGAAATCGGCGGCGGCCTCGCGCAACGAGCGCGGCAATTTATCGCCTTGTCCCAAGTCGCGGGCGAGCGTCGCCGCGTCGCGAAAATCGGCGACCGGCGGCGCGACACGCAGGACGGCGTTTTTTTCGGCGACTTGCAAGCGGCGCAACCACCACAACATTTCATCGACTTTCGCGCCGGTTTCGTCGGCGATGAACGCCTCGGACGCGCGCAGGTCTTTCGCGAGTTCGCGCAACCGGTCGGCGGCGGCGGCGTAAGCGGGGTCGGCGGCGCGCGAGGCGTCGGCGGCATTATTACCGCTGGTCGTGAGAGCGAGCAACTCGCGCTGGTCGGCGCTGAATTGCGCCAGCGCGTTGCGCAGGGCGGACATTGCGGATTTATCGGCGTCGGCGGGGCGCCATTCGTCAAATTGGTCGCGCAGTTGTTGGTCGGCGGCGGCAAGCGCGGCGGCGATTTTTTCCCGCGCGGCGGCATCGGCGGCAAGCAGGTCGCGGCGGAGTTGCCCGCACCGTTGCGCGGCGGCGGACAAATTGGCGGCGGCAAGAATTTTCGGCGCGGCGGACGCCACTTCGGCTAACGCCGCCGTCGAGCGGTTAAGCGCGACCGCGCCGAGAACGACGACGGCGACAATGACCGCGACCGCGACGCCGATTACCGCCCAGATTTTTACGCTGAAACGCGACATCATCGGCGATTCCTGTGCGAAGGTTTGTTCGGTGCGAGGACTTGTCCGGCGCGAGGACTCGTCCTTCGCGAGGACTTGGCGCGGCATTGTAGGCGTCCCGAGCAAAATTGAAAACCATTGTCGCGACGCTTTTTCCTTTGGTGTAACTTTGTAAGATTAATTTCCGCGCGATAATTCGCGCGACGCCATTAAAAGGTCGTTAGTTGTTAGTAGTTGAATTGCCGGTTTTCGCGCCGTCTAAAAGGTATGAACCGAATGACAAAATTTACTTTGTGAAAAGAGTAACGATGGACGAATTATCTTTTGACCAAATTTTTTCGGACGCCACCGGCAACGCGCCGTTTCCGTGGCAAACCGCGCTTTACGATAAATTCGTCAAAGGCGATTTTCCTGATGCCGCTGATTTGCCTACCGGACTCGGCAAGACCTCCGTTGTCGCGCTTTGGCTTATCGCGTTGGCAAACAATCCCGCCGCTCTGCCGCGCCGTTTGGTCTATGTCGTCAACCGCCGCGCCGTGGTTGACCAAACCACCGCCGAAGTCGAAAAATTACGCGCCAACCTCGTTGACAAACCTGAACTCAAACCGGTCGCCGACGCGCTTCGCCGTCTTTGCGCCATTCCGGTGCCGGAGGCGGATTCGCCGCTTGCCATTAGCGCGTTGCGCGGACAATTTGCCGACAATCGCGAATGGTCAGCCGACCCCGCGCGTCCCGCCGTCATCGTCGGCACCGTCGATATGATTGGCAGTGGTTTGCTTTTTAGCCGCTACACCGTCGGCTTCAAACGTCGCCCGCATCACGCCGCGTTTCTGGCGCAAGGCGCCTTGCTCGTTCATGACGAAGCCCACCTCGAACCGGCGTTCCAGCGTCTTTTGGAGTCGTTAGTCGCCGAGCAAGCCGCCGCCAACGACTCGCGAAAATTGCGCGTTATCGCCCTCACCGCCACGCAACGCAACAGCATCGTTACGCCATTCACGCTCACGCCGCAAGACCGCGAAAACGAAATCGTCAAAAAGCGCGTCAACGCCGCGAAAAAACTTTCGTTAGTCGAAGTTGAGAAAGTCAGAGATAAAATCATCAAGTTAGCGAAAACGAAAAAATCCGCCGCCCGCGCCGTGTTGATTTTTGTTCGTTCGGTAGAGGACGCGGAAAAAATCGCTGACGCCTTGGTCAAAGAAAAATCCATTGGCAAGGAAAAAGTCGCCACGCTCACCGGCACGATGCGCGGCGAAGAACGCGACGCCTTGGTAAAAAACAACGCGGTCTTTCAGCGGTTTTTGCCGTCGTCATCGCGAAACGCGGCGCCCGTCGAAGGCGCGGTTTATTTAGTCGCCACCAGCGCCGGCGAAGTCGGCGTTAATCTTTCCGCAGACGACCTTATTTGCGACCTTTCGACTTTTGAAAGTATGGCGCAACGTTTTGGGCGCGTGAATCGTTTTGGCGATTGCAGTGATAGCGAAATTACGGTTGTGTGTGACCAAAATATGCAAACAAAATATGACGAGGGATTAAAGAAAGCGCGCGAAGCGAAAAAAGACGCGGATAAAAAAGTAAAAAAATACGAGGATGAAAATAAAATTGTCGTTGCACAACTTTGCACCCTTACCTTGCTTGTAAAACTTGGCGACGACGCTTCGCCGAGCGCTTTATCCAATTTGAATGCGGAGGAACGCGCCGCCGCGTTTTCGCCGTTGCCCGAAATGCGCGTTGCCGCCGCCATTCAATTTGACGCTTGGGCGATGACTTCTATCCGCGAAAATATCGCCGCCCGTCCGCCGGTCGCACCATATCTGCACGGCGAAGCCAAATGGCAACCGCCGGAAACGCATCTCGCGTGGCGCGAGGAAGTAGAAATTATCATCGACGAATTACGCGATAATTATCCGCCGGCAGACCTGCTCGACGATTTTCCGCTGTCGCCCCGCGAACTTCTGCGCGACACCACCAAACGCATCGTCGAACGACTCGGCAAATTGGCGGCGGCGCGTCAGACGCCGGAGATAAAAATCAGCGCGTGGTTGGTTGACGATTACGATAACGTGGAAATAACTGATTTGGCTAAATTCGCTACTGATGACAAAGATAAAATTAAAGAACTTGAAAATTCGCTCGCCGATAAAACGCTGATTTTACCGCCGAACATTGGCGGCTTGTCGTCGCAAGGACTTTTCGACGGCGAGACCGGCGAACCGGCGTCCGACGTTTCGGCTGACTCTAATCGAAAACGGATACGAACAGATACGCCGGAAATACCTGACGAAGACGCTAATGATTTTCGCTTAATTCGCGTTATTGACACGCAACCCGACGACGACGACGGCACCGAAAACGACAAGCGTTACTGGTTATGGTTGGAAGCCAAGAACACCGTCAACACCGAAAAAAGTTCGGCGGCGGCGGCGGAAACGCTCGACGCGCATACCGCCCTAACCGTCGCGCACGCTCGCGCCATTGCCGCCAAAATTTTCCCCGCGCCGCCGGTCGCGGGGAAAATTGATTTTGCCCGTTGTTTAATCCTTGCCGCCGAATTTCACGATGCCGGTAAAAACCGGCGCCAGTGGCAAGCGGTTATCGGCAATCGTGATTATGACCCAACCAAACCGGAAACGATTTTCGCCAAGTCCGGCGGCAAAATGCGCTCGCGTAATACGGCGGAAAATTATCGCCACGAATTTGGCGCGCTCGCCGAAATCAGCGCGGCGGGCACCAATGACCTTGCCGAATTGTCGGCGGAAGAGCGCGACCTCGTTTTGCATCTTATCGCCGCGCATCACGGTCGCGCCCGTCCGCATTTTCCGGCGGCGGAAATTTTTGACGACAAGATAACGGCAGAGGACGCGAATAAAATAGCGGGTGAAGCACCGCGCCGTTTTGCGCGGTTGCAACGCCGTTTTGGGCGCTGGGGTTTGGCGTGGTTAGAATCGCTACTCCGCGCCGCGGACTATGCCGCCAGCGCGGGATTGGCGGCGGCGGTTTCTCCCACGAAAACGACAGAGCGAGGTTGCGATGGACAATGAAATTAAAATTGAAGTTGACCTGACTAATCCGGGACAATACTTCGCCGGTTGCGGCTTGTTGGAACTCGCCGCGAAATTATCGCCGGAGGCGTTAGGTTGGTTCGACGGCGCCGGGAATTTCTGTCTCGCGCACACGCCGCCGCTGACGGAACTCTTGGCGGCAATCGTCAATGCGAAAATAACGGCGCTCGACGATCACGACATATACGCTTCACCGTTGCAAATTGGCAAGCCGTTTAACTTGCGCTTGGACTGGTGGAAAAATGCCGCTCACGACACTTCGGCGCTGAAAACTTGGGCGGGAACGATGGAAGGACCGCGCATCGCCCGCGCGTTACAGCGTGCCGTTAAGACGCTCATTGAAACTTCGAATTTTGCTCCCGAAAAATTATTCACTATTGACGGCGTGGCTGACACCGACGACGGAAAAAAAGTCGAACCGTTTTATTTCGACGCGAAACGCGCCGTTGACGCTCGCGATGTCGGCTTTTCGCCGAACGATATTAAATGGGAAACCTACGCCACTCCCGCCGTCGAATTACTCTGTCTTGTCGGCTTGCAACGCGCCGTTCCCGCGCCGCTCGGCAAGCCGCGACAACGACAATTTGTCTATCACGGTTGGACGCGACCATTACCGATAACGTTGATTGCCGCCGCCGTCAACGGATTGTTACCCGATGTCGCGCCCGCCTACTGCTTTGAAAGTTGGCGGCGCGATGATAAACATAAGGCGTTTAAGACCGCCTGTCATCTTTAATTTTTCACTAATTTTTTAGGAGAATTCACCATGAGCCAAAGATTCGACAACACTCTTTTAGCGGACAACGGTCCCGCCGCGCTGGTTATCCGCGAGCATTTAATCCCCGTCGAAGGCGCCGACGCGGTGTTTTTTCCCGCCACTTATGCCGACATCGGCTACAACATCGACACCGCGCCGAACGGCAAAAAAATTGCGCTGATTGACAGCGTCGGCTCGCAGTCCAATCGCATTGAGCCAATGTTTATGGAAGGCGCTTACGCCGCGTTGGTGCCGCAAATCGTCATTACGGCAGGCGAGAAAAAAGTCAATTTGCTTGAAGCCGGACATCGCGCCGGCGATGCGATTGTTCGCGGTTCGGCGTTGAAAGAGGAACTTCAACGAGCGTTTCAGGCGCAACTCGCGGGCAACGCGATGCCGTTAGCGAAAATCGCGCCGACTTCGCTGGTCTTTGGCGTGTGGGATTCTCGCGATACGCAAGCCAAATTGCCGCGCCTTATCGCTTCGACCATTCGCGCCTACGACGTGCAAGAACTTACCCGCTCGGCGACTTATTTTCCGCCGGTTGACTACGTAAAAATGAAGGTGTTTACCGAAGATGAAATACAAAAAGCCGAAGGCGACGCGAAAAATCCGTTGTCGAAACGCGGCTTTGTCAACGCGCTCGCCAACCAAACGCACGGCGGCGTTATCGCCGCCGACCTGCGCCGCGACGCCACGCTGGCTTTATCCGCATTGAAATTGCTTAAAGCCGATTCCGCCGAAAATACGCTTAAACTCCGCCGCTACATTTTGGGCTTGGCGCTCGTCGCCTTTACGAAATTGCCGCTCGGTTATTTACGGCAAGGAACGATTCTCGTGCTTGACCCGCAACAACCGCGCGAATTTTCCGCCGTCAATTACGACGGCACACGCACGCCTTGCCACCTTACCCACGAAGATGCGTTGGCGTTCGCCCAAGCCGCCGCCACCGATTTTGAGATCGGAAAAAATCGAGACGAGCCTTTCGATGCGGAAAAAGCCAAAAAAGATTTAAATGAAACCAAAAAAGCCAAAAATGCCGCGAGAAAAGATAAGAAAAAAGAAATCACGCCTGCGGCGGAAAAAAATCAAACCGACGAAAACGCCATTTCGCAAGAAAGTGACTCTCAATGAACGCGCAACTTTGTATCAGTATCCGTTTTTTAGACGGCGCGTTTCACGGGCGAGTCGCGGACGACGAGAATGAATATCCGCCGTCGCCGTTGCGCTTGTTCCAAGCGTTGGTCGCCGCCGCCGGCGCCGGCGGCGCCGGCGGCACTATCGCCGCGTCCTCCGCCGCCGCCTTGCATTGGTTAGAACAACTGCCGGCGCCGGAAATTTTCGCGGCGCCGCGCCACGCAATTCAGCCGAAAGGTTACTGGACTTACGTCCCGAATAATCAAGGCGACCTCGTCGCGAAACAATGGGCAGGACACAAAACCGACGCGACGTTTACCGACCGTGTGAAGAAATTTATCCGCCCGACTTTGCTTGCCGGCGCCGCTCCCGCCGAAAACGCGGTGCATTATTTATGGACGGTCGGCGCCGACGCCGAAAAAGAATTCGCCGCGTTGCGCGAAAATTTGTTTGCCATCGTCCGCGCCGTGTCGCGCCTCGGTTGGGGCGTTGACCTCGTGGTCGCCGAAGCGCAGTGGCGCGACAGTCAAATGCCTTTGCCGACCGGCGAACACTACTTACCGACCACAAAATCCGGCGGCGCGATGTTGCGCGTGCCGATTGCCGGTTCGCTCGCTGATTTGCAACAACGCCACGAAAAATTTTTGCATCGCTTGGACGGCGGAATTTTTCGACCGGTGCCGCCGCTCAAGCGATTCGACCGCGTTACTTATCGCCGTGAGAATGAAATCGCGTTGCCGCCGTTTGCGATTTTTGCGTTGCGCCGCCCCGACGATTCCGCGCTCGCCGCTTTTTCGCCGACGCGGCGCGGTTTGTCGTTAATCGGAATGTTGCGGCATTGCGCCAATCGCGACGAAGTGCGCCGGATTATGGATTGGAGCGCGGAGGACGCCGCCGCGTTCGTGTTGGGACACGGCGAAGCGCCGGGAGAAACGCATCAACCGGTGAACGGCGCGCGGCTGGTCTTCCTGCCGTTGCCGTCGCTCGAATGGCGCGGCGCGAAACGCGGCGCCGTCGTCGGCGCGTTTCGGCGGGTTTTGGTAACGGTCAAAGGCGAATATGACGACGCGAAGTTTGCGCGGTTAATCAACGCG
Source organism: Planctomycetales bacterium (assembly GCA_025997475.1). Lineage (GTDB taxonomy): Bacteria > Planctomycetota > SZUA-567 > SZUA-567 > SZUA-567 > MS499-59. The sequence goes on along the minus strand of BNUQ01000038.1, from coordinate 8,469 downwards.
CTTGACGGCGCCGAGTTAATCGACGAAAAAACGCAAACGCCGACGGCATTTCTGCGACGGGAAAATTCGCGGTCAACAGTGGTCGAACGGTATTTGCAGGCATCGGCGGAATGGGCGACCGTAACGCCGGTGATTTTGCCGGGCTATGACGACCCGCGTAAATTGCGGCGCCGCTTACACCCGCCGCCCGCCGCCGCGCCGCTGACTGCCGACGCCAAAAATGAAATTTGGCGACAACTCGACCGGCGTCTTGAACATCTGTTGCGCAAGGCGCTACGGCAATCCGGCATTCCCGACGAATTGGCGCAAACCGCCCAGTTGGACTGGCGCGACGCGGGCTTTTTGCCCGGCGTGGATTTGGCAAAAAATTATGACGTGCCGCATCAGCATCGCCGCTATCGGCGCGTGCATTTGCGCATCGATTGGCGTGACGCGCAAGGTGAACCACTGAAAATTTCCGGTCCGTTATGTGTCGGCGGCGGCAAGTTTTCGGGGTTAGGTTTATTGGCGACGATGCCCGACTCCGCCGGCGGAGACCGCTAATGGACGCCGAACTTATCCCCGTAAAAATGGCGGTGGAATACGCCTACTGCCCGCGCTTGTTTTATTTGATGTTTGCCGACGAGCGGTGGGAGGAAAATTTTTATACCGAACACGGACTCGCCGTTCATTCCCGCCTTGACGCCGCCGAACGCGGCGCGGACGCTGAAATTGGCGCGGGAATTCGTGCGGGCAAAAGCGCAAAATCAGCGGACGTTGTTGCGGCGCAACGGCGCCGGAGTTCTCGACGCGCCGTTAGCGCAAATGCAAAGTTTAATCGCGCAACTTGACGCGGCGCCAACGGTCGAGGCGTTGATGGGCATTGAGGGCGCGATTGCGGCGCTCTATTTTGCGCATTGGCAAACGATGTTGACGGACGGTGCGGCGCGGGAAAATTTTTCGCCGGCGTCGCGCAATCGCCGCCCGCCGCGCGACCCGATTAACGCGCTACTGTCGTTCGGCTACGCGCTGTTGACCAAAGAAACGACCATCGCGCTGTTGAGCGAAGGATTAGACCCGTATTGGGGATTTTTGCATCGTCCGCGCCACGGCAAACCGGCGTTGGCGCTGGATTTGATGGAAGAATTTCGCCCGTTAATCGTCGATTCGGCGGCGTTGTCGGCGGTCAATACCGGAATGGTGAAAGCGGCGGATTTTGTGGTTTCGTCCGCCGGTTGCGCGATGAAAGACACCGCGCGCAAGGCGTTTATTCGCGCCTACGAAATGCGGTTAGACCAAATGATTACGCATCCGGTTTTCGCTTATCGCTGTTCGTGGCGCGCCGTGATTCGCGTGCAGGCGAAACTCTTGGCGCGGGCATTGCGCGGCGACATTCCGGCGTATGTCGGCATTACCACGCGATAGCGGTGCCGCGATTATTAAAAAATGAGTGGGTAGTGAGCAGTCGCAAGCGATACGCAAGCGTTTCGGTATTGTTCGGCTCTTTCCGTCCACTGTTCACTTCGTAATGGTTGCTTTTCGGAGACCGTAATGCGCCGTTTCTATCTGATTTCTTACGACATCACCGACGACAAACGGCGGACGCGAGTGTTTAAGTTATTAGACGGCTGGGGCGACCGCGTGCAATTTTCGGTGTTTTGTTGCCAACTCAACCGCCGCGAAAAATTACGTCTCGCGGAACAGCTGAAGCCGCTCATCAACCAAAAAGACGACCAAGTGTTGTTTTTGGACGCGGGCGCGGTGAGCGGCGAAGAACCGCTCCCGACTATCGGCTATCTTGGGCGGATATGGAAACCGGAACCGCGCTGTCAAATTGTGTAATTGGGCAAGTCGCGCCTTGCGGCGCGAGGCGGCTATACTCGCGGAAATTCGTTTCGAGCGGTGATGAGGTGTGAAAAAGCGCGGCGCCGCTCGCAAGCGAAAAAAATCCGGCAAAAAGCGTGTTTTCTTGTGTGAGGTTGATAATGACCCATTCGATTAAACCGAAAAAGAAAGGAGGAAAAATGAACCGCTCGTTTTATCAACGAGAATGTCCTTGTTTTCCGGCGTTTAGCGGTAGGTAGATTTCCGCGCGATATTTCGCGCGGCTCCATTGAAGGCGTTTCTGATGACGCTTGAAGTCCGAAATTATCCGATTTCCGCGCGATATTTCGCGCGGCTCCATTGAAGGGCGCGACCGGCGGACGCGGCAAAACGCCAACCAACTCATTTCCGCGCGATATTTCGCGCGGCTCCATTGAAGGCCACTCGCCACGCCACGCCGATGATTTCGTCGCTCGCATTTCCGCGCGATATTTCGCGCGGCTCCATTGAAGGAACACGCTTTACGGATTCCCGATTGCCGACGTCCGTATTTCCGCGCGATATTTCGCGCGGCTCCATTGAAGGTATTGCGTCGCCGTTTTTCCAAGAGGCGGCGATAATATTTCCGCGCGATATTTCGCGCGGCTCCATTGAAGGAACTCGGCAAGAGTTCTCCGGCGAAACCGGCGAAAAAATTTCCGCGCGATATTTCGCGCGGCTCCATTGAAGGAAAAATTTTCCCTCGCCCGCGTTGTGCAAAAAAGCGTATTTCCGCGCGATATTTCGCGCGGCTCCATTGAAGGGCGACAATTACTATGTGTAGAGAATAGAGAATGAGGTAATTTCCGCGCGATATTTCGCGCGGCTCCATTGAAGGCTTGCATTCCGATTCTTGACGGGAAAGGGGAGGTCATTTCCGCGCGATATTTCGCGCGGCTCCATTGAAGGTCGTTGCCGTGCCTGTCGCCGCGTTAAGCGACGGCGCAATTTCCGCGCGATATTTCGCGCGGCTCCATTGAAGGCACGCAGAGGGCGGGCTAATAGACGTCAAAGTCGTATTTCCGCGCGATATTTCGCGCGGCTCCATTGAAGGCCAACCCCGCGAAATTGTCCGCGCCATTCCGTCATATTTCCGCGCGATATTTCGCGCGGCTCCATTGAAGGGTGCTGACGTTGATTCCTACGGCGGGGAAAATTATCGGATTTCCGCGCGATATTTCGCGCGGCTCCATTGAAGGGGCGGATAGCCGGAGGGTAAGGGGATAGCCCGCGCATAATTTCCGCGCGATATTTCGCGCGGCTCCATTGAAGGTATCCCGTTTTCATTCATATGGTCGTTTAACTTAAAAATTGAACTAAATTTTACTTAACTTATGTTACGCGAATTTGTCATCATCAACTCCGCTAAAAGCCCCGACAGGGGCTTAATGTGAATAACCCCGAGTGGAGCGGCGAGGCGTTTCCGCCGCGCAACTCGGGGAAAAACGCCCCCGCCAATCTCAACCCCGACAGGGGTTGAACGGTGGTTGAACCCCTTCGGGGTTCAGTGATTGGTGGACGCCCTCCCCGACCGGCGCGACGATAGAACGTGTCGCTTGGTCGGGGTTATTCACCTTAAACGCCTACGGCGTTTTTTTAAGGATTTTATTTTTTCAAGTCAGTTGCTATTTTGGGGCGCGCGTAACATGAGTTTGTAATTTTTAATTACGGCATGTCGCTGTTCATTTTTAAAGTCGAACGACTATAAATAAAGCCGCCGGGACAATTTCCGCGCGATATTTCGCGCGGCTCCATTGAAGGACTGAATTTGCGCCCGCTCCCGCCCCGTAAAAAATGATTTCCGCGCGATATTTCGCGCGGGACTCTCCTCCACCTCTTTCAACTCTCCTCCACCCCGAAAAACTATGGCAAACAAATATTGTCCTATCGTCGGCACGTTGGCTTACGTTCTTTCGCCGGACCGCCGGCGCGTTTTGTTGGTGCATCGCAACGCGCGCGCGGCGGACGCGCAACTCGGCAAATACAACGGCTTGGGCGGACATTTGGAACGCGACGAGGACGCGCTGACTTGCATCCGGCGCGAACTGCGCGAAGAAGCCGGAATTGAGTGTGAGAAAATCACCTTGCGCGGGACGATTAACTGGACGGGCTTCGGCAAGAACGGCGAGGATTGGCTATGTTTTATTTTTCTCGTCGAAGAATTCTCCGGCGAGGTCTTCACGAAAAACGAAGAGGGCGATTTGCATTGGCTCGCGCTCGACCAATTGGACTCCGTGCCGATGTGGGACGGCGACCGCCATTTCCTGCCGCTCGTGTTCGACGCCGACCCGCGCCCGTTTCACGGCTATATGCCCTACGCCAACGACCGCCCGCTACGGTGGACCTATTGCCGGTAAGGAAACTACCACGTAATCCGGTAAGTGCAGGTCTCCGCGCCGTGTTGGCGGCATTCTTGCGCGTCGTCGTGGACGATACGCGCGGTCGGTTGGAAGCGGCGCGCCATCGCGAGATAAATCCCGCGGTCGAAAGCGCACGGATACGGATTGTGGCTGACGCAGACGATTTCATTTATCGTCGGCGAAACCCGCGCGTAGCCGTAATGTCCGATGCCGTCGCGCTTGACGCCGGTGGCGGCGTCGAACAACGGTTGTCCGTTTTTGCGATGGTTGCAGTGATAGGCGATGTCGATGGATTGAATGGCGGTGTCGATGTCCGTCACCTGCGCCGGAAATTCCGCGTTACGCGGAATCGAATAGCCGATGTTGAACAAGACGCGGTCGCCGATTTGTTTGGCGATATTCTCAAACGCCTGCAACCACGCCGCCTGCGAATACCACCCGTCCATATCCAAGACCAATTTCTTATCCACCACCGTGCCGATGCCGACCTGCCCCAAATACCGCCGCGATAAATTGGTGAAAACGCCCACGCCGTCGATGATGGCATAAACCGTCGGCGCGTTGACTTCAATGTCGGGCTCGAAAATTTGAAATTGCATTGTTTTCCAGTGGGCAATTAACAATTAACAATTAACAATTAAGAATTAAGAATTAACAATTGTGGGATTTTATTCTAAAAATCGCTTTGCGCATTCGCGCTATTCACTCCCCGCCGACTACTGTTCACTGCCCTGCCCCGCTCATTACCCGCTTTTCGCTCGCCAAATGGCGGACGATGATTTGGTGGAGCATATCAAGGTCAATCGGCTTCGCTAAAAAATCGCTAAAACCGTCGCGCAATAATTTTTCTTTGATGCCGTCGGCGGTGTTCGCGGTGAACGCGATAATCGGCAATTTCCGGTATTTTTCCGCGTTCAACGCCCGTATCGCCCGCGTCGCTTCCAAGCCGTCCATCTCCGGCATCATATAATCCATCAACACCAAATCGTAGTCGCCGTTCTTAATTTTTTCCACCGCCGCCGCGCCGTTCATCGCCGTGTAAATTTGCATTTCATACGGCGAAAACGCGTTCTCGGCGACCAACAAATTGACGCGGATGTCGTCAACAATCAACACCCGCGCGGTCGGCGCGGTGAACGGCGCGTCGTTTTCCGGCTCCGGCGGCTGGGGCGACGCCGGAGCCGCTTGCGCCATGCGCGCCGTGAAGACGCTTCCTTTGCCGAACTCCGATTTAACCGTGAGGTCGCCGTTCATCAAGCGGCACAAACGGCGGCTGATTGCCAAGCCCAAGCCGACGCCCTCGCAACCGCGGGCGTCTTTGACATCAAATTGGTTGAAACCGCCGAACACTTTCGCGAGATGGTTTTCCCGAATTCCGATGCCGGTGTCGGCGACCGTCAACGCCAAAATGAACGTTTCCGGCGCGGAAAATTCGCCCCCGACGGTGAGCGTAATTTTGCCGGCGGACGTGTATTTAACCGCGTTGTTTAAGAGATTAGTCAACACTTGGCGCACGCGGGCGGCGTCGCCGCGGAGGCGGCGCGGCAACGCCGGTTCAAAGCGAACTTCCAACTTAACCGCCGCGCCGAGGAGTTGCGCTTCGGCAAGGGCGGCGCAATGGTCGATGAGGGCGACGCTGTCGTAAGCGGCGGGACACAGTTCGATTTTACCGGCTTCGAGGTTGGAGAAATCTAAAAGTTCGTCGATGATGCCGAGCAAACTTTTAGCGGCGTTTTGGGAAAGGCGGGCGCAACCGGAAAGGTCGGGCGAGAGGTCGCGGAGAAGTCGCTCGTTCATTCCGATAATCGTGTTCATCGGCGTGCGGAGTTCGTGATTCAAACGCGCCAAAAACGAGGACTTGGCGCGCCGGTCTTCTTCGGATTCGAGATAGGCGTCGTTCAAATCCTCGACGCTCCCCATCAGTTCGTTGATATCCTGACAGATGTGCGTCATCTCGCGGTCAATCTCGCCGGCTTGCGCCAACACGGCGCGGAGCGGCGCGCTGTTTTCGGCGCCATCGGCGGCGATTTTCTCGCAGTTGTCCCGCCACTCGGTTATCAGCGCCATTTGGTTAATGGCTTTGGATACCAACGCGAGCGTGATGTCGTCAATGTGATACGCCAAGTCCATCGTAATTTCCAAGGTTGAGAGCGGGTTGCGAACCGGTATCGCGGCGCGTTGTTCATCACCGGCAACTTACGCCGCTATTCGCCAGAACCGCTCATCGTCAGTCCCGCCGCTTTCGCCCGACGCTTTGTTTTACTATTATAATAGTCATTTGATGCAAAAATCAGAACACTAATAACCTGTCCGCATCTCGGACAATCAGCCGTTTGCCCCGTAGGGGCAAAATGTCGGTAGAAACGCCGCCGCCCTGAAACCGCGTCCCGTAGGGACGCAATGTCGGTTAAATGGCGCTTGATGCTCGCTACCGACATTCCGTCCTACGGGACTGCGTCCCCTACGGGACGGTGCGTCTTTTCGCGATGTTTCTACCGACATTGCGTCCCTACGGGACGGCGCTCGTTAATCGCCGGCGATGTCCTAATTTACCGCAAACGGAAGTCGCTAATCTAAATATGGTATTACGTCAAAATTCGTCCCGCAGACCACGCGCTCAAGTTCGTTTTTGAATCAAACGACTATAGAGCGGTTTCGGCGATTTTCTCTTAGAGCGTGTTGACAATTTATTTAATGGTTGTCGGATTTTTTAGGGTCAGGTAGCGGAGCATATTTTTGGTCATCGCAATCCGCATAATATTTTCCGCCGTTAAGTGCTGACGCTCGTGATGCCGATTGAAAATTCGCCAAAACATTAACCATCCGAACATCCGCTCGACGATCCACCGTTTCGGTAAAACCTTGAACGTCTGTAAATCGCGATTGCGCTTCACGATTTCCAGCGTCCACGCGGTTTCGTCTTTGACCCATTTGATCAGTTTACCCGTGTCGCCGCCGTCCGCCCAGATCAGTTGCACGCGCGGCAAACGTCCTTTGACCTTTGGCAAGAGCAACTTCGCGCCGTCGCGGTCTTGCAGGTCGGCAGAATGAACGATGACGCCAATCAATAAGCCCAACCCGTCGATTATAATGCGCCCGAAATTTAGGACAAGAAAAAGCCGAGAATAAGGTAGATAAGTTACGCGCAAGAAAGGAGTAGATTATGCGTAAGACCTTCACGGCGGAGTTCAAGGCGAGAGTTGGTTTGGAGGCGGTGCGCGGCGAGAAGACCGTGCAGGAAATCGGGACGCTTTACGAGGTGCATCCCAATCAGGTGTCGGATTGGAAGAAGCAGGTGCTGAGCGGCGCGGCGAAACTTTTCGCCAAGAAGGAGCGCGCGAAAGCGGACGCGGCGGTGGTGGAACGGCGCGAGCAGGCGTTATACGCGCAGGTGGGCAAGTTGTCGGTGCAGGTGGAATTTCTAAAAAAAAGTATCGGCAACTGTTCGGGAGCGAGCCGGACTTGTAGAGCCGTCGCACGAGCGATTGACGGTCGGCGAGCAATGCGAATTGTTGTCGATATAGTCAATTGACTTAAAAATAGAACTTGATTTGATAGTGAACAGCGGACAGATGCAAGCGATTATTGTCCGCTAATAACCGGATGCCGTTCGTTTCTTAAATCAAACGACTATAAGTCGCTCGGCGTATTATTATCGTGAGCGCGCGGTGGTTTCGTCGCGGGACGCGCAAGACCTCGCGGCGATCAAGGAGGCGTTGACGAAGCGCCCGTTTTACGGTTATCGGCGCGTGGCGTGCGAGTTGCGCGAGGCGGGGATGACGATGAAGCGGGCGCGGCGGTTGATGCGGTTGGCGGAATTGCGAGCGGTGTATCCGAAGCGGCGAGCAAGCGTTCCGCGAACCGGCGAGCGAAAGTATCCGTATTTGCTGAGTGGCAAGGAAATTTGGTTGCCTAATCAGGTGTGGGCGATGGATATAACGTGTCTTCCGGTGGTTAGCGGGACGGGGTATTTGGCGGCGGTAATTGATTTGGGGGCTGTCCTAGATAAATTGGTTATTTGGTTATTTTTTGCGAGTAAATTTTGAGCCATTTTTTGAATGTGCGCAACTGATTTTTAGGGTTGCCGTAGTTAAATCGGAACTCGCACTCTTTCAAAAATAGAGGGAATTTATCTTTGGCGATGCCGTTGAATTTTCGTAAGTGCCGCTTCGCCTGATGCCAGAAATTCTCAATGCCGTTAATGTGGTTGCTACCGTCAACAAAATCTTCGCTGTGGTTAATCCGGTGGTGCTTGAATTCGGACACG
>BNUQ01000037.1 GCA_025997475.1 Planctomycetales bacterium | reverse complement strand
GCTTTCGGCAACGTTAAAGCGTTGGCGCTGACGGACGATTGCTTGCAAATCGGCGCCAACGCTTTAACGTTGCCGAAAGCGGTGTTGTAACTTGCCGCGGACAACTCGCCGCGCAAGACGTCAAGCGCTTGTTGCCAATGGGTTTGCCAAGCAAGCGCGACGGTCGGTTCTTCTGTATAAGTCATTTTATATCAATATGTTATATTGGAGAGAAAGCCCGTAATTATAGCGTCGCGCGGGCAGGGAAGCGATGGCGCGATACTAATTCCCGCGGGGCGGAGTGTCAATTACGGTCGGCAAAAAACCCGTCCGTCCGAAGTTGAAAATGCGGCAAATTCAAGTTTGGCAAACGGTAACGACCGCCAAATTTTTTGCCGGTTTCGGTGTGAGTTGCGGCGGCGGGGGCGGTTTGTCGGACTGACGGGGCGGTGGATTTGATAATTTATTCCACCGTGCCGCGCCGTAGGCGCGAAATATCGGTAGAAAACGGCATCCAAAAAAAAAACGTCCCGTAGGGACGCAGTCCCCTCGGGACGCAATGTCGGTAATAATGACCGACATCGCGCCCCTTGTATGCCGCGAATATGCCTGCCGGATAATTGCCGCGTAAAGATAAATTGGGGGATGATGGCGAGAACCGCTGGTTTTTTACGCCGCGTCGTCTTGGGGCGCGGCGGTGAATTGCAACGAGTAGCGGGTGCTGACGCCGGGTTGTTCCTGCGTTACGCCGTAGATGGTGTCCACCATGCTCATCGTTCGCTTCGAGTGCGAGATGATAATGAATTGCGTATCGGCGGTGAATTTCCGCACCGCTTCCATAAACCGGTCGATGTTCGACTCGTCGAGCGGTCCGTCAACTTCGTCGAGAATGCAGAACGGGCTGGGCTTACAGCGGAAAATCGCGAACAGCAACGCCACCGCGCACAGCGCCTTTTCGCCGCCCGACAAGAGCGAAATGCTTTTCGGCGATTTGCCCGGCGGACGCGCGATAATTTCAATGCCGCGCTCGTCTTCGCTGGTGAGCGGCTCGGCGAGGACCAGTTCCGCCTGTCCGCCGCCGAATAAATAGGTGAACATTTCCTGAAAATTCACTTTCACTTTCTCGAACGTCTCCGCGAATTTCCGGTCGCACTCGCGGTTAAATTTCTCAATCATCGCCAGCAGGTCATCGGCGGCGGCTTGAATGTCCTCGCGTTCGACCTGATAAAATTCCGCCCGCGCCTCCAACTCCGCCAACTCCTCAATCGCATACATATTCACCGGACCGAGCCGCGCGATTTTGTCGGACAGCGCCTGCACCAAATCGGCGAGCGCCGCGTCGGCGAGCGTGTTGATGTCGATATCCTCAATCATTATCGGCGTCGGCGTTTCGACGAGCGCCTCGCCCGTCGCCGCCGAAAACACCGGCTCGCGCCAATTTTCCCGCGCCGTCGCCGCCAAATCTTCAAGCCCCAATTCGGCGCGCGCTTTTTCCGCCACCGTTTCGAGGCGGACGTTCAATTCGCTGATTTTTACTTGCGCCGCGTTGATGGTCGCATACGCCGCGTTCGCCGCGCTTTGCGTTTCTTTTTCTTCGCCGCGCAGTCGCTCCAGCCGCTCGCGCAAATCGCGCAATTGCTCTTTGTCGCCGGCGTCTCCCGTCGCGTCGCGCTTCTCCAACCATTCGACTTCCTGCGCTTTCAGCGCCGACAGGCGCGTTTGCACCGCGGCGTAGTCGCTCGCCGCCGCGCCCGCCGCCGCGTCGAGCGCCGTCAGTTCCGCCGCGATTTCGCGCCGATTATCCGCCCCTTCTTGCAACCGGCGCGACCATTCGTTGACCGCGCCGGACGCCGCGCCGCGCCGTTCGCGCACGCCGGCGAGCGAATTGCCGAGCGCGTCTAAATTTTCCCGCGCCGACTTTTGCGCCGTCAAAGCCGCCTGTATTTCCGCCGTCGTCGCCTGCTCCCGCGCCAACAACGCTTCTTTTTCGGCGGTGAAATTTTCCCGGTCGTTCGCGAACGTCGCGCTTTCGTTTTCTAATCGGATTTTCGCCGCGTCGAAATTCGCGACATCGGCGAGGGCGCGTTGATGTTCGCTGTTTTTCACCGACAACTCGCGCTCCAACGCCCCGCCGGTTTGGATTTCGCGCGTCAGTTGCGCTTCGAGTTCGGCGCGTTCCCGCTCGCCGGTCGCGACTTTTTCCGCGTAACTCTGCCGCGTCGCTTCGCTCGCGGCGCAACTCGCGGCGAGCGAAGCGACGCGAGTTGCGCCGCGAGGTCGGCGATTTGCCGCGCCAGCGCGTCTTTTTCGGCGTTGCGGGCGATAAGTCCGCCGCGCTGTTGCCCCTGTCCGCCGGTCATTGCGCCGTGCGGACTGATGACTTCGCCGTCGAGCGTGACCAGGCGCACGCCCCGCGCCGCGCCGCCGGCGAGTTCCCGCGCCGTCGTCAAATCCCGCACAATCAGCACGCCGTTTAATAAATACGCGACGGCGCGTTCGTATTCGTCGGCGAAATCGACGAGGTCAAACGCTTCGCCGACGACGCCGGCGTGCCGCAAGACCTCGTCGCGAAGAGGCGGGCGGGGCGAGATGCGGTCGAGCGGCAAAAACGTGGCGCGACCGGCGCGATTTTGTTTGAGATATTGGATGCCTTCCTGCGCGCCCGCCGCCGTGCGGGTGATTAAATCCTGCGCCGAACCGCCGAGCGCGGTTTCGATGGCGGTCGCGTATTCCGGCGGCACTTTCAAGAGGTCGGCGACCATTCCGAGCAAGTCGCCGATTTGCCCGCGCTCTTTCGCCAGCAACGCCGCTTTGACGCCGCCGAACGCGCCGTCGTGCGCGTCGGCGAGCTCCTGCAACGTCGCGTGGCGACTGCGGAGCGCCGACAATTTTTGTTGCCGCTCGGAGAGGGCGGCGACCTCGCGTTCCGCCGCGAGCCGCGCCTGTTTTTCGTTTTCCCGCGCCGCCGTTACGCGCTCGTTTAACGCCGTGAAATTATTTTTCGCGGCGTCGTATTTTTGTTGCAATTCCGATTTTTCCGCGCCCAGTTCTTGTTCGCGGCGGCGCAAGACCTCTTCGTTTAATCGATGTTCGCGGAGGCGCGCCTCGCCGTCGGCGGCGCGGGCGGACGCTTGCGCTTCGGCGGCGCGGATTTCACTGCGGCGCTCGGCAATCGTCAGCGCCGCGTTGCGGAGAGCGGCGATTTTTTGTTCGCCTTCGTCAAGTTGCCGCTGACGTTCGCCGCGTTCGCCGTCCTGTCCGTCGAGAATTTTTTGATATTCGGCAAGTTCCGCCTCGGCGGCGGCGAGCGCGGTCTGCGCGGCGGTCGCGGCGGCGGCGAGCGCGGTTAATTTTTCGCGCAAAACGGCGGCGCGCGCGGTCGCCTCTTGTTGCGTCGCCGCCAAATTTTCGCGTTTTTCGGTGGCGGTGGCGAGTTCGATTTGAATCTGATTGAGCGCGGTTTGCCGGGCGCGATATTCACGCTCGCTCTGTTCGACCTTTTCTTGCAACGCCAATTCCTCGCCCGCCAAATCGGTAATCGTTCGCGTCAGTTCGGTCTGGCGCGAATTTTTTTGCGCGAATAAATTTTCACCGGCGGCTTTTTCTTTTTCGCCCGCGGACAGTTGCGCGAGATAGTGCGTGGCGAGGCGCGTGTAGTGCAACGTTTTGCCGGCGCGCAAATCGGCGGCGAGTTGCTGATGACGCTTGGCGTTGCCGGCTTGGCGGCTGACGCGCTTGATATTTTTTTCCAATTCTTCGACGAGGTCGTTGACGCGCAACAGCGATTGATTGGTCCGCTCCAAACGGGCGAGCGATTCTTTGCGGCGGACTTTGTATTTGCTGACGCCGGCGGCTTCTTCGAGGACGAGGCGGCGCTCTTCGGGCTTGGCTTGAAGCAACGCTTCGACGCGCCCTTGTTCGATGAACGAGTAGGCGGACATCCCGACGCCGGTGTCGAGAAAGAGGTCGCGAATGTCGCGGCGGCGGCAGGGCTGTTTGTTGATTTCGTATTCGGAGTCGCCGGAGCGGTATAAGCGGCGGGTAACGGCGATTTCGCCGAAGGCGAGCGGCAGGGCGTTGTCGGCGTTGTCGAAAACCAGGGACACTTCCGCCATACCGAGCGGCTTGCGCCCCTGCGCGCCGGCGAAAATGACATCCTGCATTTGCGTCCCGCGCAAATTTTTGGCGCTCGACTCGCCCAAGACCCATTTTATCGCGTCAACGACGTTGGACTTGCCGCATCCGTTCGGACCGAGAACGGCGGTGATGCCCGCCGCCATATCAAAAGACGTGCGGTCGGCGAAGGATTTGAAACCGTAAAGTTCGACCCGTTTGAGATACATGGCTAAATAATTTCACCTCACGCGCGGCGTTTCGCCGAACAACTTTATTATAAATTTTCCCCGCGTCCCGCCTTACAGTTTGCAGTAAAACGCTTTTTCGACGCCGCCGACGGCGAGGAGTTTTTTCAGCAAGTCGTCGGTCGCCGGTTGGTCGATGGCGATGGTCATACTCGCCCGCTGGCGGCTTTCCAACGCGCCGACCTCCATATGTTCGATGTTGACGCCCGCTTCGCCGATGAGCGTCCCGAATTTGCCGACGTAGCCCGGCGTGTCGGGATAACGCAAAAAGAGCAAGTGTTTCCCCAACCGCATATCAATATCGGCGTCGTCGAGGCGAATCAAGCGGAAAGTTCGGTCGCCCGAAACCGTGCCGCCCACCACCGTCGTTACCTCGGCGCTCCGCAAGGTTACGTCAACGCGATGGTGATAAACCGGTCCCGGCGCCTGCGCGCCGCTGGCGACCGCCAGCCCGCGCTCTTTCGCGAGCGACAAGGCGTTGACGATGTTCAAGCCGCCGAGCCCCGATTTTTCCAACACGCCAATCACCGCCGCCGCGCTGATTTCGCCGGTGTCTTTGCCGTCAAAGACCTCGCCGCGGCAGTTGACCTCGACCGCCACCGGCGCGCCGCGCAACAGCGTCGCCGCGATTTTCGCCAATTTTTCCGCCAACTCGACGTAAGCCGTCAAACTCTTTTCGTGCGTAATCGACAAATTCACCGCGTTGATAATTTCGTTGCGCTTGAAATACGCGACGACTTGTTCCGCCATTTGCCAGCCGCAACGCTCTTCGGCTTCTTCGGTCGAAGCGCCGAGATGCGGCGTCAGCAAAATGTTTTTGACGCCAATCAGCGGACTGTCGGCGGCGAGCGGTTCTTGGGCGAAAACGTCGAGCCCCGCACCGGCGAGATGTCCCGCCTTGACCGCTTCGGCCAACGCGGTTTCGTCGATGATGCCGCCGCGCGCGCAGTTGACAATCCGCGCGCCTTTTTTCATTTTGGCGATGAAGGCGGCGTTGACCAAGTTGCGGGTTTCGTCCGTCAGCGGCGTGTGAATGGTGATAAAATCGGCGAGCGCGGCGAGCTCGTCCAGCGTAACCAAACGCACGCCGATTTGTCGCGCGCGGTCGGCGGATAAAAACGGGTCGTAGGCGACGATTTTCATCCCGGCGGCGGTCATCACTTTGGCGACGTGCGAGCCGATGCGCCCCATTCCGATTAAGCCGAGCGTTTTTTCATAGACCTCGGCGCCGACCAAATCCTTTTTTTCCCATTTGCCCGCGTGCATCAGCCGGTCGGCGCGCGCCGTGTTGCGGGCGCAGGTGAAGATGAGCGCCAGCGCTTGCTCGGCGGCGGACGTGGTGTTGCCGAACGGCGTGTTCATCACGACGATGCCTTTTTCCGTCGCCGCTTTTTTGTCGATGTTGTCGGTGCCGACGCCGGCGCGTCCGATAAGTTTTAGCCGCGCGCCCGCTTTTTCGATGGCGGCGCGGGTAACGGTCGTGCCGCTACGAATCAGCAGGGCGTCGAGGTCGCCGATTTTTTCGAGCAATTCGTCGGGCGCGTATTTGCCGCGCACTTCGACGGCGTCAGCGCCGAATTCTTTTTTCAACAGTTCCAAACCGCTCCCCTTGATGTTGTCGGCGGCGGCGATGCGCAAAGTCGTCATAAGCGGTTCCCTTCGGGTTAGAGTTTAGAGTTCAGAGTTTAGAGTTCAGAGTTCAGAGTTCAGAGTTGAAAGTTAAACGCAGGTTATTCTATTCAGCGGTGGCTCTATTCAATTGCCACGCCTTTTAAGGCGTGGTGGGCGGTTAAAAAAAAGAAAGGGCTTTAGCCCAAAATAAAAAATATGGTCTAATTCCATCGGCTTTAGCCGAATTTTATTTGGGCTAAAGCCCGTTTTGGGCGAGAACGCCAACCACGCGCTAAAGCGCGTGGCAGTTGAATAGACCTGTTCTAAACCTACGAGTGAGCAAATGTTCGTGTCTAATTTTTCGTTTCGCAAGGAAAAATGACGAAGCAATACCGAGAGTATTGCAAGGAATTTTGACGCGGCGGGACGGAAAATTAGCCGAAAATTTGCCGCGAATTGGTTGTCGAACAGGTCTAATAGAGCCATCGCGTTTTGGAAACCGTCTCTATGGTTAATTGCTCTCAACTTTCAACTCTAAACTTTCCCTTTGTAGCCAGTCCAAATTTTGGTTAATCGCGTCGAAGGTGTCGATGCGCCAATCGGCGAGCGACAAGTCCTGCTTGCCGGAGGTCGGGTTGCGGTAGGCGACGCAAAACATCGCCGCGCGTTTCGCCGCCAACACGCCGGTCGCCGCGTCTTCGATGACCGCGCACGCCGCCGGCTCGCTTTGCACCGCCGCCGCCGCGCGTAAAAAAATGTCCGGCGCCGGTTTGCTGTGCGGCAAATCCTCGCCGGAAACTAACGCGTCAAAAAATTCGGCGATTTGCAACTTGCCCAAAATCAAATGAATTAAATCCCACGACGAGGACGACGCCACGGCGGTTTTGACGCCCCGGTCTTTGAGCAACGCAAGCAACGCCGGAATGCCCGCCACCGGTTGCAATTCGGCGGCGCGAAACATCGGCAACAACCGCGCGTCGTGCGCCGCGCGGAGTTCGTCCACCGATTGGCGCAAATTAAATTTCCGCCGGTAATGCGCCCACGAGTCCGGCGTGCTTAATCCGACGCAATGCTCGACATCCGCGAGCGTCGCCGCTACGCCCGCCGTCCGCAACGTCGCGAGGTCCACCTCAAAATGCAACGGTTGACTATTCACTAACACGCCGTCCATATCAAAAATTACGGTGTTACGCATTGGAGAACTCCGGTTGAGAATTCACAATTCATGTTACGCGCGCCAGAAAATCGTAACTGACTTGACAAAAATAAAATCCTTAAAAAACGCCGTAGGCGTTTAATGCGAATAACGTCAAGCGACACGCGCTATCGTCGCGCAGGTCGGGGATGACGCCGCCCGAGAACCGAACCCCGAGAGGGGTTCAACAAATAGTTCAACCCCTTCGGGGTTGTGGTTGGTGGTGGCGCTTTTCCCCGAGTTACGCGGCGGAAAAGCATTGCCGCTCCACTCGGGGTTATTCACATTAAGCCCCTGTCTGGGCTTTTAGCGGAATTGATGATGGCAAAATCGCGTAACACGAGTTAACAATTAAAAATTAAAAATTTTCGGAGTTAATTATGAAAATTGCGCTTCGCGAATTTGATAATCAATCTCCGCAATTGTTAATTGTTAATTGTTAATTGTGAATTGTTCACGCCATCCCATAGCGATTGGCGATGGAAATGCCGCTGAGCAACGCGCCGACGATGCCCAAAAAACCTTGGTCGGTGCCGATTAAATATAGATTGGCGAGCGCCGTTTTGCCGTCGCGGCGTTTGACCGGCGCGCCGTAAATCGCGCCGCGATAACGACCGGTGAAACGCGCCACCGTGCGCGGCGTGAATAAATCAGACCAGACAATTTTTTCGCGCAACGCCGGATAAAATTTTTCCGCCGCGCGGAGTAGCCGGTCGGCGGCGTCTTTTTTTTGCGCGAGATACGCGGCGCGGTCGAGATTCTCCCACCGGTCGAAATTCGCGCGCGCGGTAACCCGCAAACTCGGCTCCGTCGTAAAATTAAAATTGTTCGGGCAACAAATCACGCCGGAATTGTCGTCGATGAAATCCGCCGGTTCGTTAAAAATAAAATTATCGGTCTGCGAGAAAAAAGTAATCGCCGCGCCGTCGCCGCGCACGGGTTCGCGCAAATACAAGACCAATTCCGCGAAGCCCATTCTGCCGCCGTCGGCTTCATTGTTTATGCCGCACAGCGCCGCCGTTTCGACCGCGCCCGCCGAGGAAAAAATCAGCGGCGCGGCGATTTCCTCGCCCGTGGTCAATTCGACTTTTTCCGCGCGGCTGGCGGCGGCGACAATCCGCGCGACCTTCGCGCCGTAGCGCAACGTCCCGCCGCCCGCGATAAATTGCGCGACGAGCAGTTCGAGGATTTTTTTCATTCCGGCGCGCGGGCGACAGAAGCCGCCGCGAAAAACCGCCTTCCACATCGTCGCGAATTGCGTCCAATCCATATCGTTTTCGGCGGCGTTGCCGTAATACATCAACGGACAGAGCAACATTTCGCGCAACGTTTCGTCGGGAATAAACGCCGCTAATTTCTCGCGCGTTGACGCCGGAACCACGGTCGAAGCGGTGTCGTCGTAAGCGTTCAGCGCCGCCGTCAGCGCGTCGAAACCGGCGAGCGCGCGCGGAAAATCGGCGGCGACGCCGGCGCGAAAATCGGCGAAGTTATTGGTGAAACGCAAGCGGCGCGACGGGAAAACAATCGCGGAAAAATTTTGTTCGACCAAATCAAGGTCGGCGTGGCGCAGGCGCAGTTGGCGCAACAGTTTGGTCAGCGGTTCGCCGTGCGCGCCGGCGGGCGCGAAATTCGTCATCGCGTGCAGACCGACATCAATCGTGCGCTCGCCGCGCCGGTAATAAGAATTAAGTCCGCCGGCGACGGTGTGGGCTTCGAGAATGAGCGCTTTTTTGCCGGACAAACCCAACCGGATGCCGGTCGCCAGCCCCGATAATCCCGCACCGATGATGATGGCGTCGTAATTCATTTCTTTTCCAAATCCGGCGAAGTTTAGAGTTGAGAGTTGAAAGTTTAGAGTTGAGCAGAGGTTGCGCTTCGCGCGTCTTAAAAACAAAACTCCACTCTCTCAACTCTCAACTCTAAACTCTCAACTCTGTTACTTCCGCAACCTGGGGTCCATCGCGTCGCGGAGTCCTTCGCCGATTAAATTGTAGGCGGTCATTGCCGCGAAAATGGCGAGACCGGGGAAAATGCTGAGCCACCAATTCGGCAACGGGCTGTCGCGCCCTTCCAGCAACAATTCGCCCCACGTCGCCGTCGGCGACGCCACGCCGATGCCCAAAAACGACAATCCGCTTTCCATCGCAATCGCGCCGGCGATGCTGAACGAGATGCCCACCAACACCGGCGCGAGCGCGTTCGGCAAAATATGGCGAAAGACGACGCGCGCTCGACTCGCCCCCAACGCCCGCGCCGCCGCGACGTAATCGAGCGACCGTTGTTTGAAAATTTCGCCGCGAATAACCAGCGCCGTGCCGGTCCAGCCGGTCAGCCCGATGATGAGCATAATGTTGAGAATCGACCGCTGGTCGAGAAAGGCAATCACCGTCAAAATCAAAAAAAACGTCGGAAAACACATCAAAATTTCGATGGCGCGCGAAATTTTCAAACAACGGTCGCTCGATTACGTCGCGGCGGCGCGGGCGTTGGGGGCGAGTCGAGCGCGCGTCGTCTTTCGCCATATTTTGCCGAACGCGCTCGCGCCGGTGTTGGTGGGCATCTCGTTCAGCATCGCCGGCGCGATTGCGATGGAAAGCGGATTGTCGTTTTTGGGCATCGGCGTGGCGTCGCCGACGGCGACGTGGGGCGAATTGTTGCTGGA
This sequence comes from Planctomycetales bacterium, assembly GCA_025997475.1. Lineage (GTDB taxonomy): Bacteria > Planctomycetota > SZUA-567 > SZUA-567 > SZUA-567 > MS499-59. The sequence continues at coordinate 9,215 of BNUQ01000037.1, read as the reverse complement.
AGGGCGCGACAGCCCGTTGCCGAATTGGTGGCTCAGCATTTTCCCCGGTCTCGCCATTTTCGCGGCAATGACCGCCTACAATTTAATCGGCGAAGGACTCCGCGACGCGATGGACCCCAGGTTGCGGAAGTAACAGAGTTGAGAGTTTAGAGTTGAGAGTTGAGAGAGTGGAGTTTTGTTTTTAAGACGCGCGAAGCGCAACCTCTGCTCAACTCTAAACTTTCAACTCTCAACTCTAAACTTCGCCGGATTTGGAAAAGAAATGAATTACGACGCCATCATCATCGGTGCGGGATTATCGGGGCTGGCGACCGGCATCCGGTTGGGTTTGTCCGGCAAAAAAGCGCTCATTCTCGAAGCCCACACCGTCGCCGGCGGACTTAATTCTTATTACCGGCGCGGCGAGCGCACGATTGATGTCGGTCTGCACGCGATGACGAATTTCGCGCCCGCCGGCGCGCACGGCGAACCGCTGACCAAACTGTTGCGCCAACTGCGCCTGCGCCACGCCGACCTTGATTTGGTCGAACAAAATTTTTCCGCGATTGTTTTCCCGTCGCGCCGCTTGCGTTTCACCAATAACTTCGCCGATTTTCGCGCCGGCGTCGCCGCCGATTTTCCGCGCGCGCTCGCCGGTTTCGACGCGCTGACGGCGGCGCTGAACGCTTACGACGACACCGCTTCGACCGTGGTTCCGGCGTCAACGCGCGAGAAATTAGCGGCGTTTATTCCCGACGAAACGTTGCGCGAAATGTTGCTCTGTCCGTTGATGTATTACGGCAACGCCGCCGAAAACGATATGGATTGGACGCAATTCGCGACGATGTGGAAGGCGGTTTTTCGCGGCGGCTTCTGTCGCCCGCGCGCCGGAATGAAAAAAATCCTCGAACTGCTCGTCGCGCAATTTATCGCGGGCGGCGGGACGTTGCGCTACGGCGCGAAGGTCGCGCGGATTGTCGCCGCCGCCAGCCGCGCGGAAAAAGTCGAATTGACCACGGGCGAGGAAATCGCCGCGCCGCTGATTTTTTCCTCGGCGGGCGCGGTCGAAACGGCGGCGCTGTGCGGCATAAACAATGAAGCCGACGGCGGCAGAATGGGCTTCGCGGAATTGGTCTTGTATTTGCGCGAACCCGTGCGCGGCGACGGCGCGGCGATTACTTTTTTCTCGCAGACCGATAATTTTATTTTTAACGAACCGGCGGATTTCATCGACGACAATTCCGGCGTGATTTGTTGCCCGAACAATTTTAATTTTACGACGGAGCCGAGTTTGCGGGTTACCGCGCGCGCGAATTTCGACCGGTGGGAGAATCTCGACCGCGCCGCGTATCTCGCGCAAAAAAAAGACGCCGCCGACCGGCTACTCCGCGCGGCGGAAAAATTTTATCCGGCGTTGCGCGAAAAAATTGTCTGGTCTGATTTATTCACGCCGCGCACGGTGGCGCGTTTCACCGGTCGTTATCGCGGCGCGATTTACGGCGCGCCGGTCAAACGCCGCGACGGCAAAACGGCGCTCGCCAATCTATATTTAATCGGCACCGACCAAGGTTTTTTGGGCATCGTCGGCGCGTTGCTCAGCGGCATTTCCATCGCCAATCGCTATGGGATGGCGTGAACAATTCACAATTAACAATTAACAATTAACAATTGCGGAGATTGATTATCAAATTCGCGAAGCGCAATTTTCATAATTAACTCCGAAAATTTTTAATTTTTAATTGTTAACTCGTGTTACGCGATTTTGCCATCATCAATTCCGCTAAAAGCCCAGACAGGGGCTTAATGTGAATAACCCCGAGTGGAGCGGCAATGCTTTTCCGCCGCGTAACTCGGGGAAAAGCGCCACCACCAACCACAACCCCGAAGGGGTTGAACTATTTGTTGAACCCCTCTCGGGGTTCGGTTCTCGGGCGGCGTCATCCCCGACCTGCGCGACGATAGCGCGTGTCGCTTGACGTTATTCGCATTAAACGCCTACGGCGTTTTTTAAGGATTTTATTTTTGTCAAGTCAGTTACGATTTTCTGGCGCGCGTAACATGAATTGTGAATTCTCAACCGGAGTTCTCCAATGCGTAACACCGTAATTTTTGATATGGACGGCGTGTTAGTGAATAGTCAACCGTTGCATTTTGAGGTGGACCTCGCGACGTTGCGGACGGCGGGCGTAGCGGCGACGCTCGCGGATGTCGAGCATTGCGTCGGATTAAGCACGCCGGACTCGTGGGCGCATTACCGGCGGAAATTTAATTTGCGCCAATCGGTGGACGAACTCCGCGCGGCGCACGACGCGCGGTTGTTGCCGATGTTTCGCGCCGCCGAATTGCAACCGGTGGCGGGCATTCCGGCGTTGCTTGCGTTGCTCAAAGACCGGGGCGTCAAAACCGCCGTGGCGTCGTCCTCGTCGTGGGATTTAATTCATTTGATTTTGGGCAAGTTGCAAATCGCCGAATTTTTTGACGCGTTAGTTTCCGGCGAGGATTTGCCGCACAGCAAACCGGCGCCGGACATTTTTTTACGCGCGGCGGCGGCGGTGCAAAGCGAGCCGGCGGCGTGCGCGGTCATCGAAGACGCGGCGACCGGCGTGTTGGCGGCGAAACGCGCGGCGATGTTTTGCGTCGCCTACCGCAACCCGACCTCCGGCAAGCAGGACTTGTCGCTCGCCGATTGGCGCATCGACACCTTCGACGCGATTAACCAAAATTTGGACTGGCTACAAAGGGAAAGTTTAGAGTTGAAAGTTGAGAGCAATTAACCATAGAGACGGTTTCCAAAACGCGATGGCTCTATTAGACCTGTTCGACAACCAATTCGCGGCAAATTTTCGGCTAATTTTCCGTCCCGCCGCGTCAAAATTCCTTGCAATACTCTCGGTATTGCTTCGTCATTTTTCCTTGCGAAACGAAAAATTAGACACGAACATTTGCTCACTCGTAGGTTTAGAACAGGTCTATTCAACTGCCACGCGCTTTAGCGCGTGGTTGGCGTTCTCGCCCAAAACGGGCTTTAGCCCAAATAAAATTCGGCTAAAGCCGATGGAATTAGACCATATTTTTTATTTTGGGCTAAAGCCCTTTCTTTTTTTTAACCGCCCACCACGCCTTAAAAGGCGTGGCAATTGAATAGAGCCACCGCTGAATAGAATAACCTGCGTTTAACTTTCAACTCTGAACTCTGAACTCTGAACTCTAAACTCTGAACTCTAAACTCTAACCCGAAGGGAACCGCTTATGACGACTTTGCGCATCGCCGCCGCCGACAACATCAAGGGGAGCGGTTTGGAACTGTTGAAAAAAGAATTCGGCGCTGACGCCGTCGAAGTGCGCGGCAAATACGCGCCCGACGAATTGCTCGAAAAAATCGGCGACCTCGACGCCCTGCTGATTCGTAGCGGCACGACCGTTACCCGCGCCGCCATCGAAAAAGCGGGCGCGCGGCTAAAACTTATCGGACGCGCCGGCGTCGGCACCGACAACATCGACAAAAAAGCGGCGACGGAAAAAGGCATCGTCGTGATGAACACGCCGTTCGGCAACACCACGTCCGCCGCCGAGCAAGCGCTGGCGCTCATCTTCACCTGCGCCCGCAACACGGCGCGCGCCGACCGGCTGATGCACGCGGGCAAATGGGAAAAAAAGGATTTGGTCGGCGCCGAGGTCTATGAAAAAACGCTCGGCTTAATCGGAATGGGGCGCATCGGCTCGCACGTCGCCAAAGTGATGACCGCCGCCGGGATGAAAATCGTCGCCTACGACCCGTTTTTATCCGCCGACCGCGCGCGACAAATCGGCGTGCGTTTGGTTACGCTGGACGAGCTCGCCGCGCTCGCCGATTTTATCACCATTCACACGCCGCTGACGGACGAAACCCGCAACTTGGTCAACGCCGCCTTCATCGCCAAAATGAAAAAAGGCGCGCGGATTGTCAACTGCGCGCGCGGCGGCATCATCGACGAAACCGCGTTGGCCGAAGCGGTCAAGGCGGGACATCTCGCCGGTGCGGGGCTCGACGTTTTCGCCCAAGAACCGCTCGCCGCCGACAGTCCGCTGATTGGCGTCAAAAACATTTTGCTGACGCCGCATCTCGGCGCTTCGACCGAAGAAGCCGAAGAGCGTTGCGGCTGGCAAATGGCGGAACAAGTCGTCGCGTATTTCAAGCGCAACGAAATTATCAACGCGGTGAATTTGTCGATTACGCACGAAAAGAGTTTGACGGCTTACGTCGAGTTGGCGGAAAAATTGGCGAAAATCGCGGCGACGCTGTTGCGCGGCGCGCCGGTGGCGGTCGAGGTCAACTGCCGCGGCGAGGTCTTTGACGGCAAAGACACCGGCGAAATCAGCGCGGCGGCGGTGATTGGCGTGTTGGAAAAATCGGGGCTCGGCGGCTTGAACATCGTCAACGCCTTGTCGCTCGCGAAAGAGCGCGGGCTGGCGGTCGCCAGCGGCGCGCAGGCGCCGGGACCGGTTTATCACCATCGCGTTGACGTAACCTTGCGGAGCGCCGAGGTAACGACGGTGGTGGGCGGCACGGTTTCGGGCGACCGAACTTTCCGCTTGATTCGCCTCGACGACGCCGATATTGATATGCGGTTGGGGAAACACTTGCTCTTTTTGCGTTATCCCGACACGCCGGGCTACGTCGGCAAATTCGGGACGCTCATCGGCGAAGCGGGCGTCAACATCGAACATATGGAGGTCGGCGCGTTGGAAAGCCGCCAGCGGGCGAGTATGACCATCGCCATCGACCAACCGGCGACCGACGACTTGCTGAAAAAACTCCTCGCCGTCGGCGGCGTCGAAAAAGCGTTTTACTGCAAACTGTAAGGCGGGACGCGGGGAAAATTTATAATAAAGTTGTTCGGCGAAACGCCGCGCGTGAGGTGAAATTATTTAGCCATGTATCTCAAACGGGTCGAACTTTACGGTTTCAAATCCTTCGCCGACCGCACGTCTTTTGATATGGCGGCGGGCATCACCGCCGTTCTCGGTCCGAACGGATGCGGCAAGTCCAACGTCGTTGACGCGATAAAATGGGTCTTGGGCGAGTCGAGCGCCAAAAATTTGCGCGGGACGCAAATGCAGGATGTCATTTTCGCCGGCGCGCAGGGGCGCAAGCCGCTCGGTATGGCGGAAGTGTCCCTGGTTTTCGACAACGCCGACAACGCCCTGCCGCTCGCCTTCGGCGAAATCGCCGTTACCCGCCGCTTATACCGCTCCGGCGACTCCGAATACGAAATCAACAAACAGCCCTGCCGCCGCCGCGACATTCGCGACCTCTTTCTCGACACCGGCGTCGGGATGTCCGCCTACTCGTTCATCGAACAAGGGCGCGTCGAAGCGTTGCTTCAAGCCAAGCCCGAAGAGCGCCGCCTCGTCCTCGAAGAAGCCGCCGGCGTCAGCAAATACAAAGTCCGCCGCAAAGAATCGCTCGCCCGTTTGGAGCGGACCAATCAATCGCTGTTGCGCGTCAACGACCTCGTCGAAGAATTGGAAAAAAATATCAAGCGCGTCAGCCGCCAAGCCGGCAACGCCAAGCGTCATCAGCAACTCGCCGCCGATTTGCGCGCCGGCAAAACGTTGCACTACACGCGCCTCGCCACGCACTATCTCGCGCAACTGTCCGCGGGCGAAAAAGAAAAAGCCGCCGGTGAAAATTTATTCGCGCAAAAAAATTCGCGCCAGACCGAACTGACGCGAACGATTACCGATTTGGCGGGCGAGGAATTGGCGTTGCAAGAAAAGGTCGAACAGAGCGAGCGTGAATATCGCGCCCGGCAAACCGCGCTCAATCAGATTCAAATCGAACTCGCCACCGCCACCGAAAAACGCGAAAATTTGGCGGCGACGCAACAAGAGGCGACCGCGCGCGCCGCCGTTTTGCGCGAAAAATTAACCGCGCTCGCCGCCGCCGCGACCGCCGCGCAGACCGCGCTCGCCGCCGCCGAGGCGGAACTTGCCGAATATCAAAAAATTCTCGACGGACAGGACGGCGAACGCGGCGAACGTCAGCGGCAACTTGACGAAGGCGAACAAAAAATCGCCGCTCTCCGCAACGCGGCGCTGACGATTGCCGAGCGCCGCAGTGAAATCCGCGCCGCCGAAGCGCAAGCGTCCGCCCGCGCCGCCGACGGCGAGGCGCGCCTCCGCGAACATCGATTAAACGAAGAGGTCTTGCGCCGCCGCGAACAAGAACTGGGCGCGGAAAAATCGGAATTGCAACAAAAATACGACGCCGCGAAAAATAATTTCACGGCGTTAAACGAGCGCGTAACGGCGGCGCGGGAAAACGAAAAACAGGCGCGGCTCGCGGCGGAACGCGAGGTCGCCGCCCTCTCCGAGCGGCAACAAAAATTGTCGGCGCTCCGCAGTCGCCACGCGACGTTGCAGGAGCTCGCCGACGCGCACGACGGCGCGTTCGGCGGCGTCAAAGCGGCGTTGCTGGCGAAAGAGCGCGGGCAAATCGGCGACTTGCTCGGAATGGTCGCCGACCTCTTGAAAGTGCCGCCGGAATACGCGACCGCCATCGAAACCGCGCTCGGCGGTTCGGCGCAGGATTTAATCACCCGCACGGCGGCGGGCGCGCAGGAAGGCATCCAATATCTCAAACAAAATCGCGCCGGTCGCGCCACGTTTTTGCCGCTCGACCGCATCTCGCCCCGCCCGCCTCTTCGCGACGAGGTCTTGCGGCACGCCGGCGTCGTCGGCGAAGCGTTTGACCTCGTCGATTTCGCCGACGAATACGAACGCGCCGTCGCGTATTTATTAAACGGCGTGCTGATTGTGCGGGATTTGACGACGGCGCGGGAACTCGCCGGCGGCGCGGCGCGGGGCGTGCGCCTGGTCACGCTCGACGGCGAAGTCATCAGTCCGCACGGCGCAATGACCGGCGGACAGGGGCAACAGCGCGGCGGACTTATCGCCCGCAACGCCGAAAAAGACGCGCTGGCGCGGCAAATCGCCGACCTCGCGGCGCAACTCGCGTCGCTTCGCTCGCCGCGAGTTGCGCCGCGAGCGAAGCGACGCGGCAGAGTTACGCGGAAAAAGTCGCGACCGGCGAGCGGGAACGCGCCGAACTCGAAGCGCAACTGACGCGCGAAATCCAAACCGGCGGGGCGTTGGAGCGCGAGTTGTCGGTGAAAAACAGCGAACATCAACGCGCCCTCGCCGATGTCGCGAATTTCGACGCGGCGAAAATCCGATTAGAAAACGAAAGCGCGACGTTCGCGAACGACCGGGAAAATTTCACCGCCGAAAAAGAAGCGTTGTTGGCGCGGGAGCAGGCGACGACGGCGGAAATACAGGCGGCTTTGACGGCGCAAAAGTCGGCGCGGGAAAATTTAGACGCGCTCGGCAATTCGCTCGCCGGCGTGCGCGAACGGCGCGGCGCGGCGTCCGGCGCGGTCAACGAATGGTCGCGCCGGTTGCAAGAAGGGGCGGATAATCGGCGCGAAATCGCGGCGGAACTGACGGCGCTCGACGCGGCGGCGGGCGCGGCGGCGAGCGACTACGCCGCGGTGCAAACGCGCCTGTCGGCGCTGAAAGCGCAGGAAGTCGAATGGTTGGAGAAGCGCGACGCGACGGGAGACGCCGGCGACAAAGAGCAATTGCGCGATTTGCGCGAGCGGCTGGAGCGACTGCGCGGCGAAGAAAAAGAAACGCAAAGCGCGGCGAACGCGGCGTATGCGACCATCAACGCGGCGCAAGTAAAAATCAGCGAATTGAACGTCCGCCTCGAAACGGTGGCGGAAAAAGCGCGCGCCGAATTGGGGCTTGAAGATTTGGCGGCGACGGCGCGGGAAAATTGGCGCGAGCCGGTGTTTTCGGCGGCGACGGGCGAGGCGCTCGTCGAAACGCCGACGCCGATAATGATTGAGGATATCGACATCAACACGCTCGCCGACGCGGCGCTCGCCGATTTGGTGCAGGCGCTGTCCGACAAAATCGCGCGGCTCGGTCCGGTGAATATGTATGCGATTGAGGAGTTGGCGGAGTTGGAGGCGCGGGCGGAATTTTATCAGGTCGAACGCGAGGACATTCAAGCCGCCGCCGATGACCTGCTGGCGATGATTGAGAAATTTAACCGCGAGTGCGACCGGAAATTCGCGGAGACGTTCGAGAAAGTGAAAGTGAATTTTCAGGAAATGTTCACCTATTTATTCGGCGGCGGACAGGCGGAACTGGTCCTCGCCGAGCCGCTCACCAGCGAAGACGAGCGCGGCATTGAAATTATCGCGCGTCCGCCGGGCAAATCGCCGAAAAGCATTTCGCTCTTGTCGGGCGGCGAAAAGGCGCTGTGCGCGGTGGCGTTGCTGTTCGCGATTTTCCGCTGTAAGCCCAGCCCGTTCTGCATTCTCGACGAAGTTGACGGACCGCTCGACGAGTCGAACATCGACCGGTTTATGGAAGCGGTGCGGAAATTCACCGCCGATACGCAATTCATTATCATCTCGCACTCGAAGCGAACGATGAGCATGGTGGACACCATCTACGGCGTAACGCAGGAACAACCCGGCGTCAGCACCCGCTACTCGTTGCAATTCACCGCCGCGCCCCAAGACGACGCGGCGTAAAAAACCAGCGGTTCTCGCCATCATCCCCCAATTTATCTTTACGCGGCAATTATCCGGCAGGCATATTCGCGGCATACAAGGGGCGCGATGTCGGTCATTATTACCGACATTGCGTCCCGAGGGGACTGCGTCCCTACGGGACGTTTTTTTTTTGGATGCCGTTTTCTACCGATATTTCGCGCCTACGGCGCGGCACGGTGGAATAAATTATCAAATCCACCGCCCCGTCAGTCCGACAAACCGCCCCCGCCGCCGCAACTCACACCGAAACCGGCAAAAAATTTGGCGGTCGTTACCGTTTGCCAAACTTGAATTTGCCGCATTTTCAACTTCGGACGGACGGGTTTTTTGCCGACCGTAATTGACACTCCGCCCCGCGGGAATTAGTATCGCGCCATCGCTTCCCTGCCCGCGCGACGCTATAATTACGGGCTTTCTCTCCAATATAACATATTGATATAAAATGACTTATACAGAAGAACCGACCGTCGCGCTTGCTTGGCAAACCCATTGGCAACAAGCGCTTGACGTCTTGCGCGGCGAGTTGTCCGCGGCAAGTTACAACACCGCTTTCGGCAACGTTAAAGCGTTGGCGCCGATTTGCAAGCAATCGTCCGTCAGCGCCAACGCTTTAACGTTGCCGAAAGC
>BNUQ01000036.1 GCA_025997475.1 Planctomycetales bacterium | reverse complement strand
CGACCACCGTTGCCGCCGTTCTGGCGGTGGCTCCGGCGATGAAAAAATCGAGTAACTTTTTTGTCTGCGCCGAAGTCAGGCGCGAATGCCGTATTTTCACGCACGAAAAGCGTATCCACTAACCCAAATATTGTCAATTATCTATGCCAGCCCCAAATCCTTTTATCGTCATTCACCAAAGTTGGGGAAAGGCATAATGCCGACATATATTAGGTTGCCGCTTATTTCGATACCGCAACGGTAATCTCTTTGCCGGTTCGCAAAACTTCTTTGACAAAGGGATTATCGTTTTCAAGTTCGGCGGTTGGAAAAGCATTGGGTTCAAAGCAAATATCGGGGTTATATTTACGGGCAATCGCCAAAAGGTCGCAGACAATATCAACGGTCTTTTTTCCCATAAAATACTGGGAGAAAAAACATACGTCAACATCGCTCCACTCGTGGGGCGTGCCTTTGGCATACGAACCGTAAAGATAAACCTTGTCGATGGGGATAATTCCTTTAACATCGGCAATATAACTTGTGAGTTTATCATTCAAGGTTTGAGGGTCAATAACCATTTGAACGCCTCCTTGGATTGTTCAAATAACAGTTTTGCCGAGTTTTCATCGGTGATTTTACTTAATTTATCTCTGTATGCCGGATAGCGGGCATTCAAATAATACGACGACAATCGCTCAAACAGTTGATATTTTTCATCGGTAACCGGTTCCGGTATCCGGTCGGCAAATTTTGACAGCAAATTACCGATATTGTGTAATTTAGGCACGTTATCATCAACATACAGTAAATAAAGTCCTTTCACTAATTTTTCAAGTGCTTGTTGACACATAAAAACGACATACAACCAACGTCCGCTCGCCAACATTGCGGCGGCAGTTTGCAAATCATACTCGGCATATTCAAGCCAATATTCATATTTTTCTTGGTTTGTCATTGATACAACCTGTCTCTATGTTTATGCATCACCACGTCGCGAAAATCTTTGACGATGTGGTTAATTGCTCTAATCCAGCGCCATTGCGATGCGACCGGCGCGGGAGACCTCGACGATGCCGTAGGGGCGCAAGACGGTGAGGAAGCGCGCGATTTGGTCTTCGTCGCCGGTGAGTTCGAGAATCATCCGCTTTTCCGCAAGATGCAAAATTCTCGCGACAAACGCCTGCGCCACCGCGAGAATTTCGGCGCGTTTTTCCGGCGCCGCGTTGACCTTGACGAGCAACACGTCCCGCGCCGTGATGGCGGCGTCGGACAAATCCTGCACTTTTATCGTATCGATGAGTTTGCTCAATTGTTTGCGGACTTGCTCTAAAATCGCGTCGTCGCCGGTTACGACGATGGTCATCCGGCTGAGCGACGGATTTTCCGTTTCGCCGACGGCAAGCGACGCGATGTTAAAGCCGCGGGCGCTAAACAACCCCGCCACCCGCGCCAACACCCCCGGCTCATTGCTCACTAAAACGGAAATCGTGTGCTTCATCGGCGCACCTGAAATTACGAATAAAGAACATACGGATTATCATTCGTGTAAAGCGTATTGCGAAACGTTGTCTGCGTCACCATGTTGGTATCCGTTTTTATTCTCCCCAAAATACTTGATTATTGAGCATCTTTTCGCGGGTTTCATTTTTTTCACCCGCAGGTATTCCATCGGGCGGTCAGATTCGCCTTTTGCCTGCGGAATGATGTGGTCGATTTCCAAGTTGTGTAGCTCAAAATCCAGTCCGCAACCGTAACCTTTTACCGGTTGCATTTTATCTATCCGCTCGGAGTTATTCTTTACCGGTCAATCGCGATTTCGGCTTCGAGGCGCGCCGACACCAACGAAATGAAATAGACGCCGGCGCGCAGGCGGCGCACCAGCACGCGCCCGTCGAGCGACGTCGAGCCGCGAAAAATCGGCGTGGTTTGTTCCGACGACGTAACCAGCACCTCTTCCTGCGAGCGCGGTTTTTCGCCGTGCATCACCAGCACTTCGATATTGGCAAAATCGCCGATTTGCGGACGAATGGTCAATTTCAACAGATAGCCGTTGGCATTGAAAAATTCTTCCTGCACGTTGCCGCGCAAACGACCGGTGAATTTCTTTTTCTTGATGTTGGCGTATTCCATTTTGCGCGGTTTGGGCTTGACGTTTTTCAGCGGCGCCAGACGCGGGTCGTCGCGGAGATTTTCCGGCAATTCGCGCCAATTCGCCGCATCGACCGTTACCGCCGCGCGCGTCGTTTCCAACACCCGCCGCGTGCAATGCGGACACGCCGCGACGTGCGTTTCGACAAGCGGCAATTCCGCCGGCGTCAGCGCGTTGTCCGCCAGCCGCACCAACTGGTCGTCCGTCAAACAATGGTCGGTCGGCGCGTTTTCCGGCAACATCCGTTGCTCCAACAACGCCAAACCGATTTCTAACATCGCGTCGCGCAGACGGTCCAGAATCTGCCCGCCCGCCGGACAGGTGAGGAGCCGGCGTTCAAGGTCGAGTTGCTCGTCCGACGACACCTCGCCGTCGATGTAACGCGACAATTCTTCGATAGACACAGCCAGCGGCATAATTTTTTTACCGGTGAATTATTGGCGTTGTTGCCAAACTTAAAAAATAAAGCATCTCACGAAAGCACGCGGAGAAAAATCTGGGACGCTCTATTCAATTGCCACGCCTTTTAAGGCGTGGTGGACGGTCAAAAAATAAAAGGGCTTTAGCCCAAAATAAAAATGTGGTCTCATACCATCGGCTTTAGCCAAATCTTTGTTTGGGCTAAAGCCCGTTTTTAGAGTGAACGCTAACCACGCGCTAAAGCGCGTGGCAATTGAATAGAGCAACCGCATTGGGAAACAACTCTAACCAAACTCCAAAATTCTTAATTCTTAGTTCTTAGTTCTTAATTCTTAATTCTTAATTCCTAATTCTTAATTGTTAATTGTTAATTGTTAATTGTTAATTGTTAATTGTTCCGTATCCGGCGCAAAATGTCCGCCGCGCCGGAGCGACAGCGGCTGATGTTGCTTGCCAGCGTTCCTTCCGGCGTTTTCAGCAGGGTCGCCAATTCTTTATACGGCGCGGTAACGATGCCGCCGATGCCGGACAACTCAAACGACAGCGCGTCGTATTCCGCCTGCCGTTTTTCCGCCAGACGGCGCAATTTTTCCAATTTCGCGTTGTGGTCGGTGTGCGGGCGCTCGGTTTGTTTTTCGAGGTCTTTAATTTGCCGCTCGTAAAAACTTTTGCGGTAATAGGCGCGCGACAGTTGGTCGTAACGCGCGGTGATACGTTTTTCCTCGTCCTGCAACCGCTCTTCCATGCGGGCGATTTCCCGTGCCGTGTCAATGAGCGACCGCCCGCTCTCTTGCGCAATCCACGCCAAATCCTCGGCGGAAAGTTGAAACGAATCGCAGAGCAAAAGTTTGAACGTTACGCGGCATTTAAGTTGCATTTTTTCCAACAATTCGGCGCGGCGCTGACGGCGCTCCGGCGCGGCGAACTGCTCGTCCAACATTTGCGGCTCAAGCCCCTGCACGATAATTTCGTTGGGACGGGCGCGCAAATAGTCGAGATATAGATTGCGGATGACCATACTAAGCCAAGTGCTGAACTTGGCGCCGCGCGTCGGCTCAAATTTGCCGAGCGTGTCGCGCTCGCGGATTTTTTCGATGGCGAACAGTAGAAAGCCGGACAATTCTTCTTCCGGCACGCCCAAGACGCGGTGCGGCAACCAGTAAATCGCCGGCATATAGCGACCGAGCAATTCGCGCTCGGCAAGTTCGATGCCGTCGCGACATTGCGCCGCCAATTGTTCGTCGGTAAGGAGTTCGAGGGGGGGCTCAGCCATAATGTGTCGAAGTTTAATTTCACCCTTGCCAACGTCAATGACGGGGCGGAATAGGCGGCAGTCGGCGGTTTTTAACCGCGTTGTTCGTCGCCGCCAAGAGCGAGAGATTAGTCCACGAATTACACCAATTTTCACGAAACCGAGCGAAGCGAACGGGCTTTCCAAATTAAGAGCCAGAGATTTATCACCGAGCCACAGCGGCACAGAGAGAGAAAAAAAAATAAAGCGTTAAATAATTTCTTTTTCTCTCGGTGGAACGCTGTGTCTCTGTGCCTCGGTGAGAAACAAAAATTCGGGTTAATTCGTCTAATGCGTGAAAATTCGTGGACAACGCTTACACCCAACTGACGCTTTCGCGTTCGAGCAAGCCGCTGGCGTCGATGAGCGGCTCATAGCGGCGGTGCATTTTCGCGCCGAATAAATCCGTACCGTCCACCGAGACCCCGTCGAGGCGACACCGGCTTAAATCCGCGCCCGATAAATTGGCGTGGCTGAGATTGGCGTTGGTCAGATTGCAGTCGATTAAATTGGCGGCGCACAAATCAAAATTCGACAAATCCACGCCGCGGCAGTTCAGCCCGCGCAAGGTTACGCCTTCGTCAAATTCGGCGTACCATTGGTTCCACGCCGTCGGATTGCGCTCCGCCGCCTGCTCGGCGAAAATGCGGTCCACCGCGCGGAACGTCCGGTAGAGCGATTTGACTTTGGCGGTGATTTTACCGAGCGCCCCGACGCGCTCCGCGCGCTGAATTTGCGCCGTAACTTGCAACAACGTTTCGCCCTCGATGCTTTTGTGCAGTAAAATCCGCGCCACAATCGACGGCAGGGAAATGGTGTCCATCGCGCCGGCGACGATGGACATTTCGCCCGCCATCAGCCGCGTTACGCGGGCGGCGAATTTGTTTAGCACGCTGTCGGTTTTTTCCGACAACACGTTAATCGTCGCCGGATAGGGCGCGTCGCCATCGACGATGTAAGTCCAGTTCGCCGCCTCGCGGTCGTCAAAGGCGGAAAATTCTTTGATGAAATTAGTCAGCGACAACGGTCTCATTCGCGGCGCGCCCCAAAATGAAAACGCCGGATATTAGCCGGAAACGCCGACGGGAAAATAGACGCGCGGCATTTCGTTGCGCGGGGGCGGCGGATACAATCGGTGGACAAAGCTCTTGTTTTTTAATTTTCTTATTCACACAAGGAAAAACTTATGTCGCAAGAATCTCTCCGGCAAGAACGCTTGCAGAAACTCGCCAAACTCCGCGCTTACGGCGACCCTTACGGCTCGCGCGTCGATATTACCGGCGCCATCGCCGCCATTCGCGCGCTTTGTCCCGACGACGAGATTGAAATCGAGAACGCGCAAACGGTAATCGCCGCCGGGCGCGCCGTCGCCGTCCGCGATATGGGCAAAAGTATCTGGCTCGACCTCAAAGACCGCTCCGGCAAAATTCAGGTGAACTTGCTCGCGAAACGCGCCGTCGTCGATTGGGCGACCGCCAAACTTTTGGACATCGGCGATTTTCTCGAAGTGCGCGGCGAGTTAATGAAAACCCGCACCGGCGAAATCACCATTTTTGCCACCTATTTTCGCATCATCAGCAAAAGCTTGGAACCGATGCCGGCGAAATTCAAGGGACTGAAAGATGTCGAAATTCGCTATCGTCGCCGCTATCTCGACCTCGCCGCCAACGACGATAGTCGGAAGAATTTTATTCTGCGCAGTCGCATTATTAGTTTTATTCGACGTTACCTTGACAAGAAACAATTTCTCGAAGTCGAGACGCCGATGTTGCAGACGATTTACGGCGGCGGCGCGGCGCGTCCGTTCACCACGCACCACAACGCGCTCGACCTCGATTTGTTTTTACGCATTTCGCCGGAGACGTATTTGAAACGGTTGCTCGTCGGCGGTCTCGACCGCGTCTATGAAATCAACCGCAACTTCCGCAACGAAGGCATCGACACCTCGCACAATCCCGAATTTACGATGATTGAGTTGTATCAAGCGTATGCCGATTACGAAGTGATGATGGCGTTGATTGAGGATTTAGTGTCGAGGTGCGCGCAAAGAATGTTACGCACCACCAAAATCCAATACGGCGAAAAAACCATCGAACTCGCGGCGCCGTGGGCGCGGAAATCCATCAGCGAATTGGTCGCGGCGACCGGCGTGGACATTAACGATATCGAAAGTATGCGCGCCAAACTCGCGACGCGCGGCTTTAAGCCGGAGAAATTGGCGGCGCTCGACCGCGACCATTTGCTCGCGGAAATTATGGACGAGTTCGTCGAGCCGACGCTCGTCAATCCGACGTTTATCACGCATCATCCGGCGTCGCTCAATCCGCTGTGCAAGCGGAGCGCGGCGCACCCCGAATTGTCCGACCGCTTTGAGGTGATTGTCGCGGGAATGGAATTGGCGAACGCCTTTTCCGAACTGAACGACCCGCAAGAACAGGCGGCGCGGTTCGCCGAACACGCGGCGCGGAAAGAAGACGAGGCGTATTGCAACGCGATTGACACCGACTACGTGTCGGCGTTGGAAATCGGGATGCCGCCGGCGGGCGGGATGGGCATCGGCATCGACCGGCTTGTGATGTTGCTGACCGGTCAGCCGAGCATCCGCGAAGTGGTGCTGTTCCCGACGCTCAAACCGCGCACGGCGCAGGAACAGGCGGCGATGGAGGAGGAGGAGAGTTGAGAGTTGAGAGTTGAAAGTTGAAAGTTGAAAGTTGAAAGTTGAGAGTGTTATTTTTTTAATAGACCTGTTCGATAACCGTCAGGCATTCTGCCTGTAACACGCTTAAACTATTGATGTTGCGATAAGAATAAACTTCGAAAACGTTGTCGGGACAGCAAGTTCCTCAGCGAATCTGGAAAACCTGATTTTGTCGAAACGATGCCCTCGATTACCCGTTTTTATTTCGGTGGTTATCGAACAGGTCCAATAACACGCGAAGCGCAACCTTTGCTCAACTCTAAACTCTCAACTCTAAACTCTGCTCTCCCTACCCCGCTTGCGCGTGGAAAATGAGTTTGTTTTCACCCCATTGTTCGCGGACGGCGGCGATGAATTGCGTGGTCGCCGCCACGTTGAAATCGTTGCCGGCGCGAATCAGGGCTAAGCGCCCCGCCCTATCGGCGGCGCTTCCCGCGCCGGCGGCGCCCACGCGCAATTGCAAAAACAGCGGCGTTTTGCCGGGAAATTTCGCGACCGTGGCGCGCAAACGCTCCACCGCTTCCGCGGTGATTTTTTCGTCGCTCAAACTCCCCAAATTTATCGTTACGCCTTTCGTCCACGTCGCAATCGCGTCGGCGAAACTCACGTATTCATCCGCCAACACCATCGGTTTTTCCCGTTTCGCGTCAACTTTGCCGCGCACTAAAACCAACGTGTCCGGCGCGATTAACGCGCCGTATTTTTCCATCGCCCGCGAAAAGGTCATCACTTCCACCGCGCCGTATAAATCTTCGAGCGTTACAATTGCAAACGGTCGCCCATTCCGACCGGTCTTGCGACTGACGCCGGTAATCATTCCGCCGAGCGTTACTTTCGCCCCGTCGTTCAGTTCGGTTAGCCCCGCCGTCGTCGCCGTGCCGAAGGATTTGATGACCGCCGAATGTTCGGCAAGCGGATGCCCCGACGCGAAAAAACCTAAAAATTCCCGTTCAAAATTAAGCCGCGTTTTCGCGTCCAGTTCCGCGACGCTCGGCAACGTCGGCGCGGCGGCGGCAACGTCTTCGCCAAACAACGCCGCCTCGCCGTTTTCAAGCCGCGTCCGTTCGTTTTGTCCCCAATTGAGCGCCGGTTCGAGCGCGGCGAGATATTGCGCCCGATGTCCGCCGAGTCCCTCAAACGCGCCGGCTTTCGCCAGCGCTTCGAGCGTGCCTTTGTTGATTGCCACGCGCTCGCACAGGTTGAAAATCGACGTGAAATCGCCGTCTTTTTCCCGCGCGGCGATGAGCGCCGCCGCCGCCGCCTCGCCCACGCCTTTGACGCCGCACAGCGCGAAACGAATGCTTCCGCCTTCCGGCGCGAACACCAAACCCGACCGGTTAATATCCGGCAATAAAACGGCAATGCCTTTGCTCCGCGCTTCTTCGATATAGACCGCGAGTTTGCCGTCGGTTTTGTTCATTTCGTTGGTCAGACCGGCGGCGTAAAACTCCAACGGAAAATGCACTTTCAGATACGCGGTTTGATACGCCACCACCGAATACGCCGCCGCGTGGCTTTTGTTGAAGCCGTAGCCGGCGAACGGCAACATAATCTCAAAAATTTCGCCGGCGTGATTGGCGGCGAAACCGTTTTTCACCGCGCCGTCGATGAACTTCTGTTTTTCCGCGACCATCACTTCGGCTTTTTTCTTCCCCATCGCCCGTCGCAAAATGTCGGCTTGTCCGAGCGAATAACCGGCGATGCGTTGCGCCACCTGCATCACTTGTTCCTGATACACCATCACCCCGTAGGTCTCCTCCAAAATATCTTGGAGGCACGGGTCGGGATAATGAATTTTATTGGCGTCGAATTTGCCGGCGATAAATTGCGGAATGTAATCCATCGGTCCGGGGCGATACAGCGCGTTCAACGCGATTAAATCTTCGAGGCGGCGCGGCATCGCTTGTTGCAACGTGCGCCGCATGCCGCCGCTTTCAAATTGAAACACCATCGACGTTTCGCCCGCGCCGAACAGCGCAAAAACCTTGGCGTCGTCCTGCGGCACGTCTTCCGCGCGAAAATTTTCATAGCCGGATTGGCGGCGAATCAAATCCTCGGCGCGTTTCATAATCGACAGCGTCTTCAGACCGAGGTAATCCATTTTCACCAAACCGCACGCTTCGACTTCGGTCATCACAAATTGCGTCGCGCTTTTGCGCTGGTCGCTGTCGGGGTCTTTGACCGTGAACAGCGGCACCCAGTCAATCAGCGGCGTTTTGCCAATCACGATGCCGGAGGCGTGCAAACCGGTGTTGCGCTTTTTGCCTTCGAGCGCCACGCAAAAATCAAACAGACGTTTGTAGGTAACGTTGCTCTCGCCGATACGTTCTTCCGACTCGCGCCGGTCGGCGAGTTGCCCGGAATTGTTGAGGTCGGGATTGGCGACGAAGGCGTCGCGCAAATGCACTTTCGCGCCGGTCGGCACGAGCGCGGTCAGCCGGTTGACTTCGGTCAGCGGCACGTTCAGCACCCGTCCGACGTCTTTGATGACCGCTTTCGCGCCGAGCGTGCCGAACGTCGCGATATGCCCGACCTGACTTTCGCCGTATTTGCCGCGCGTGTATTCGATGACGGCGGCGCGTCCTTCGTCGCTGATGTCGATGTCGAAATCCGGCATACTGACGCGCTCGGGATTGAGAAAGCGCTCGAAAAATAAATTGAAGCGGAGCGGGTCGAGATTGGTGATGCCGATGGCGTAGGCGACGATGCTTCCCGCGCCGGAGCCGCGCCCCGGACCAATCGGAATGTCGTGTTCTTTCGCCCAGTTGATAAAATCCCAGACGATTAAAAAGTAACCGGTGAAGCCCATCCCGATAATGGTTTGCAATTCAAAATCGGCGCGTTCGACGATTTCCGGTCGCGGCGCGCCGCCGCTTGGCGTATAGCGTTTTTTCAGCCCGCGCGCGACCAAATCGCGCAAATAGGTCTCGGCATCGGCGAAACCGGCGGGAATGGGAAATTCCGGCAAGCAATCTTTTAGTTGCGACACTTGATATTGCGGAATGACGCGGTCGGCGCAGGCGGCGGCGATATTGACGGTGTTCGCCAACATTTCCGGGTGGTCGGGAAAAAGCGCCGCCATTTCCTCGGCGCTTTTGAGATAAAATTCACGGCTGTCAAACGACATTCGTTTCGGGTCGTCGAGCGTTTTTTGCATCCCGATACACATCATAACTTCTTGCGTTTCCCAGTCGGCGGCGGCGACGTAATGAATGTCGTTGGTTACGACCATCGGCACGCCCAATTTTTGCGCGAGGGCAATCAACCGCGGCGCGACTTTTTTCTGGTCGGCAAGTTCGTGGTCTTGCAGTTCGATATAAAAATTTTCCGCGCCGAACAAATCGCGGTAACGCCGCGCCCACGCTTCGGCGCGGTCGGCGGCGCCGGACAGCAACAGTTGCGGCAATTCGCCCTGAATACAGGCGCTTAGACAAATTAAATCGGCGTGATAGGCGCGCAACAATTCTTCGTCGAGGCGCGGCTTGGCGTAAAATCCCTCCAAATACGACTTCGACGACAGCGCCATTAAATTGCGGTAGCCCGCTTCGTTTTTGGCGAGCAAAATCAGGTGGTAGTATTTGTTGCCGTTCTCGTCGGCGGCGCGTTCAAAGCGACTGCCGCCGGCGACGTAAAATTCGCAACCGATGAGCGGTTTGATGCCGTTTTTGCGGCACACGCTGTCGAAATGCAGAACGCCGAAGAGATTCCCGTGGTCGGTAATCGCCAGCGCCGTCTGCCCCATTTCTTTGGCGCGCGCGACCAAATCCTCGATTTTCGCCTCGCCGTCAAGCAACGAGTAATCGGTGTGAACGTGCAAATGCACGAAAGGCGTGGGCATAATGAAGTCCTTTATATTAAAGTGTTTTTTTACGGTATCGACCGCGCGACGTTATTCCGCGCCGCCGACAACCACTCGGTGCCGCCGGCAAAAAATTTGATTTCCGGTTTGGCGGTCGCGTTCATTTTATTTCTCATCTTGCCCGCGACAGGTTTATTCACGCCGCAAGCGCGTAAATCGCCGCGTGGGTTTAATAGACCTGTTCGATAACCAAGAGCGAGCAAATGTTCGTGTCTAATTTTTCGTGCCGCAAGGAAAAATGACGAAGCAATACCGAGAGTATTGCAAGGAATTTTGACGCGGCGGGACGGAAAATTAGCCGAAAATTTGCCGCGAATTGGTTGTCGAACAGGTCTAATATAGCGGAACTCCGCGACGAGTTCAACGCGGGAAAAACATTGCCCCCCTCGCGGGGCATTTTTAATCGGCTTGAAAAAAATTCCCGTTTTGGCGTAACCCGACGCCGCGACGGTTAATTTTTAATTGATATTTCTCCGCCGTTGCGCACGATACGCGGTTTCTAAATTCGGCGGCGGAATCCTTATGGCAGAAATCAGATTTGAAGACCGTGCGTTCGGCAACAACCCGCATCAAATCGGCAAACAGCGCTTGCGGATTGGGCGCGACCCGTCGTGTCAGATTCAAATTCTCGACAAAAACATCAGCCGTCAGCACGCCGAAGTTTTTCGCGTCGGCGAAATGTGTTTCATTCGCGACCTCAACAGCCGCAACGGGCTCAGCGTCAACGACTGCCGCGCCAAAGAAGAATTGTTGCGCGACGGCGACAAAATCCAAATCGGCGCGACGACGCTGATTTTCAGCGACCGCGGCGCGCCGGAATTTGCCGACGACGAAAAAGACACCGACGATTTGTCCGCCGTGTCCCTAAACCTCGAAGACCTGAACGACCCCGCGACCCTCACCGACATCGCGACGCGCCGCCTGCGCTTTTTGTGCCGCCTCGGCGACGCGCTCGCCGACGACGAAAATCTCGAAGAATTGAGCGAACAAATTTTGCCGCTCGTCGGCGAGCAATTCGCCGCGGCGACGTATGTGTTCACGCGGCAGACAGGCGGCGCGATAACGCCGCTCGGCTCTTTTTTGCCGAACGGGTGCGAGCCGGGCAAAATTTCCAAAGCGATTATCAAGCGGACGCTGTTGGAGCGCCGAGCGCTCCGCATCGACGACGCGCACGGCGACGAGCGGTTTCAGGCGGAAGACAGCGTGATAACGCGCAACATCGGCGCGGTGTTGTGCGCGCCGCTCTCCGCGACGAGCGCGATTGACGGCGTGTTGTATCTCGCCGCGCCGACGGCCGAGCAAAAATTCTCCGACGACGATTTGGAATTATTGGCGGCGACGGCGGCGCAACTCGGCGCGGCGCTGGCGCGGCAACGCGACTATCGGCAATTGGAAGACGATTTTTGGGGAACGCTCACGGCGTTGACGAAAATTTTTGAACAACCGGCGGAGCGGGCGGAAGCGGTGGCGCGCGCCGCGGTAACCATCGCCCGCCATTTGGCGTTGCCGCCGCGCAGTCGCCATTATTTGCAGTTGGCGGGCTTGTTGCACCGGCTCGGCGAAATCAGCGCGCCGGAATATGACCGCGTGTCCGCCGCGCCCGCCGCCGCGCCCAGGCAATACGGCGAACGGACGCTGGCGCTCATTCGCCCGTTTGACCGGAGCGGCGAGTTGGAAAAAATTCTGCATTCGGTTTTTAGCGGACAATACCGTTTCGCCGACGCGCCGCTCGAAGCGCAAATTTTAGGGATGACGATAGAAATGTTCGGGCGTCTCGACCCGACCGACTCCGCCGCCGTCGGCGACGCCACCGCGCGGATTATCCGGGAACTAACGCCCAACCACGCGCACGAAACCATCCATCCGCAGTCGGCGTAAAGCGCAATTAACAATTAACAATTAACAATAGACCTGTTCGATAACCGTCAGATTTTTAACCTGTAACGAACTTAAACTATTGACGTTACGATAAAAAAGAAACTTCGAAGGCGTTGTCGGGATAGCAAGTTCCTCGGCGAATCTGGAAAACCTGATTTTGTCGAAACGATGCCCCCGATTGCCCGTTTTTATTTCGGCGGTTGTCGAACAGGTCTAATTAACAATTGTCAATTGTCAATTGTTAATTGTTAATTGTTCTAAAAGGAAGTCCCGCAATGCCCCCCGCGAAAACGCCGATGCAGGAACAGTGGGCGGCGGCGAAAGCCGCGCATCCCGACGCGCTACTTCTCTTTCGGATGGGCGATTTTTATGAAATGTTCGGCGACGACGCGAAACGCGCCGCCAACCGGCTCGGACTGACGCTCACCACCCGCGACAAAGGCAAACCCGACGCGACGCCGATGGCGGGCGTCCCCTATCACGCGCTCGACCGCTATCTCAAAGAAATGCTCGCCGCCGGTTGGCGCGTCGCCATCTGCGAACAATTGGAAAGTCCCGCCGCCGCGACCGGCATCGTCAAACGCGGCGTGGTGCGCGTGGTTACGCCCGGCACCGTCGTGGACGACGCCTGTCTAACCGATAAAAAAAATAATTTTCTCCTCGCCGTCGCCGCCGATAAACATGACTTTGCCCTCGCCCTCGCCGACATTTCCACCGGCGAATTTTTCGTCTGTCCCGCCGCGTCCGCGTCGCTCCGCGAAGAGGTCGAGCGCTACGCGCCGAGCGAAATTTTGGCGCCGGTCGAATTGCTCCAAGCGGACAAACCGCTCGCCTTTCTCGTCGAGCCCAATTTTACCGGCGCGACCGTCGTCAAGCGCGACGGCTATGAATTTTCGCCGTCCGCGGGGCTGGCGAAATTGACCGCGCATTTCGCCGTCGGCACGCTCGACGGTTTCGGGATTGGCGATCTGCCCGCCGCCGTCGGCGCCGCCGCCGCGATTTTGTCCTACCTTGAAGAAACGCAAAAAACCGCCCTGCCGCACCTTAAAGAACTGCGTCTCGTCCAACCCGCCGAATTTCTCTTGTTGGACTACGCGACGCAACGCAATCTCGAAATCATCGCCGGCGCCAATCCGCAATTCACCCTGCTCGGCGCCGTTGACCGCACGCGCACCGCCGCCGGCGGACGTCTGCTCAAACGTTGGTTGTTGCAACCGTTGCGCGACTTAGACGCGATTGCGGCGCGGCAACAAAAAGTCGGCGCGTTGATGCGCGAAAATAATTGCCGCGAGCGGTTGCGCGACGAACTGCGGCAAATCGCCGATTTTGAGCGAATGTTGGCGCGTTTGGCGGCGCGGCGCGGCGGTCCGCGCGACTTGGCGGCGCTCGGCGCGGGATTTACGCATCTACCGATAGTCGGCGAAATTATCGCGGCGCTCGGCGCGGACTCGCCGATTTTTTCCGACGTGGACCTCGACCCGCTCGCCGACATCGCGGAATTGCTAAACGCGGCGATTGTGGACGCGCCGCCGCTTCTCGCGACCGACGGCGGCTTCATCAAAAGCGCGTATTCGGCGGAACTGACGCGCCTGCGGGAATTGTCCGGCGGCGGCAAAGAGTGGTTGGAAAAATACGAGCGACGCGAGCGCGAGCGCACCGGCATCGCGTCGCTGAAAGTCGGCTTCAACCGCGTCTTCGGCTATTATTTAGAAGTGACCAACACCCACCGCGCAAAAATTCCGCCGGACTATCGCCGCCAACAAACGCTCGCCAACGCCGAGCGCTGTTCGACGCCGGAATTGAAAAAATACGAAGAGCAAATTTTGGGCGCGGAGGAAAAAGCGAAAACGTTGGAGAGCGAAATTTTCGCGCAATTGACGGCGGCGGTGTTGGGCGCGACACGGCGAATTCAAACCGTCGCGGCGACGTTGGCGCAACTCGACGTGTTGAGCGCCTTCGCCGATTTGGGCGCGACGCGGAATTATATTTTGCCGACGATGCGCGAGGGGATTGCCACGACGATTACGGCGGGACGCCATCCGGCGTTAGACCAGCATCTTGCCGATTTCACGCCGAACGACACGGCGTTTGACGACGAACACGGGCGGCTACACATCATCACCGGACCGAATATGGCGGGCAAAAGCACGTATATCCGGCAGGTCGCGTTGCTGACGATTTTGGCGCAAGCCGGCGCGCCAATTCCGGCGGCGGCGGCGACCATCGGCGTCGTTGACCGCGTGTTCACGCGCATCGGCGCGGCGGACGATTTGGCGCGCGGGCAATCGACGTTTATGGTCGAAATGGCGGAAACGGCGAACATTCTGCACAACGCGACGACGCGGTCGCTCATCATTTTAGACGAAGTCGGACGCGGCACTTCGACGTTCGACGGCGTGTCGTTGGCGTGGGCGATTACCGAATATCTGCACGAAACCGGGGCGCGGACGCTGTTCGCGACGCATTACCACGAACTCGCGGAATTGGGCGACCTCCTGCCGCGGGCGCAAAATTACAACGTCGCGGTGCGCGAGTGGCAGCAACAGGTGATTTTTCTGCACACGATTGCCGCGGGCGCGGCGGCGCGGTCGTATGGCTTGCAGGTGGCGAAATTGGCGGGTTTGCCGAAATCGGTGCTGACGCGGGCGAAAAACATTTTGCAGAAATTGGAAAAAGAGGCGGCGCGGCGCGACAGCGAAGTTTCGCGCGAAGGGGCGGCGCCGCGCCTGGAAATCAGTTTGTTTGAGCCGACAAATTACGGCGAAGCGCTGGCGGAAATCGCGGCGGTCGAAGTGAACGAACTGACGCCGCTGGCGGCGCAACAAAAATTGGCGGCAATCGTCGAGCGGTGCCGCGAGGCGATAGGATAGAGTCAATTAAGAATTAAAAATTACGAATTACGACCGCGCCGGTTTGAAATCATTCCGCAAAATAAGAGCTTTCTCAAAGAGACACTGCGTAACATTTATTGAATAGAACGTTTTTGCCAATCCCCCCCCCAATGCAACAACTCTATCCCCTTTTGGGAAAGGAAAAAACTATGCGTTACGCGCGGACGCTGTTGTGCGCGGCGGCGGTCGCCGTGTGTTCGCTGGCGCAAGCCGAAGAACCCGAAATAACCGCGATGCAGACGGAAGTGAACGACCAACTCGCGTAAATTCTCGACGCGCCCGCCGGCGTGTTCGACGCGAAATTCGACGGCGACGGCAAATTGCTACGCTTGAAAATCAAAGGCGAAGCCGAAGTGCCGACTTCGATGAGTGCCGCCAAAGCCGACCGTTACGCTCGCGAAAAAGCGGCGCGCGACGCCAAAGCCGCCTTTACCAAATGGCTCGGCGAAACCGTCGTCTTTTCCGAAAACACCGTCGAAGGCATCACCGTTCAGGAAAAGAACGGCGCGGAATCTTCGGAAGTGTTGGAAGCCAGCGCGAAAATTTACAGCAGTAATTCCGCCGCTTTTTTGAACGGCATAAAAACGTTGATTGACCAAGTAAGCGGCGAAGGCGACCGGCGCACGGCGATTGTCGTGCTGGGCTGGAGTGCAAAACTTTCCGCCGCCGCCCGCACCGCCAAAAGTGAAATGAGCAAACCCGTAACCGCCGACGATAACGCCACTCCGACCAAGAGCGCAACAAACGGCAATACCGACACCGCCACTCGCGCCGTGAAGGATTTGGATGATTTTTAGGTTACAATCTGATGTTACGCAGTTAGCATCGGCGTTGTTGCAACGAATAATTTGAGAAAATTCCGACAGCCGCGCTGAAAGCGCGAAATACGTTAGCCCAGGGTAAGGCGAGCGCTCTTTGCGCCGCAACCCTGGGTAGCGGTTGGTTGATAAAACCATCCGACAGTCCCGCGGCGTTGCTCTTTACGCCGCGCTAAATCACCGCCTCCGGCGGCGAGAGCGGTTCGCTAAAATGCGGCGAACCGTCCAATTTCGGATGGTTGCCCCGCAACCTTTTACCCAGGGTGGCGCGGCTGATAGAGCGTCGCCGCTTACCCTGGGCTGATATATTTCGCCCTTGCAGGGCGACTGCCGGAATAAATTAGCAAAACATAACCTAATCGCGTAACGTGAGTTACAATTTTCGTCTATCAAGTGTAGGGACGAATAATTATTCGCCCCCTACGATTGCCGCGCCGTCGGCGCGATGGTTGAAAATTACCAAACGAGCTATCAAAAATTTACTTTCTCATTTTTCATGAAAGGGAAAAACTATGCGCCAAGCACTGATTGGTCTTTTGCTGTTGGCGGTCGGGTTTATGCCCGTCGCCGCGCAAAGCGCGGAATCGGAGACGGTCGAAGTCGTCGCCACCGGTGTCGGCAAGGACAGCAACGCGGCGGTGAAAAACGCCTTGCGAGCGGCGGTCGAGCAAGCGGTCGGGGCGTTGGTGGACACGGAAACGCTCGCGAAAAACGACGAACTCGTCAGCGACCAGATTTTGACTTACAGTGCGGGTTACGTCCAAAGCCACCAAATTCTCGGCGAGCCGAAAACGGCGGACGGTTTGGTAACGGTCAAGATTCGCGCCGTCGTCAAACGGAACGAACTGCGAAAAACCCTCAAAGCCGCCTCCATAGCGCAAGTAACCGAGGTTGACGGACAGTCGTTGTTCGGCGAGGCAATCACGAAAATCGAGCAACAACACAGCGCGAAAGAAATCGCGGTCGCGGTGGTGAAACGGGCATTCACGGGCTATCCGCTGAATGTGATGGAAGCGAAACTTGCGGGCAAGCCCAAATACGACGAGCAAAATAAACAATGGATTGTCCCGGTGGAGGTCTCGGTGAATCAAGCGAAATACAAAGAATTCACCAAAGGCGTAATGGCGGCGTTGGGACAAGTCGCGATTTCGAGTCGGCAGGTTAGTCTGAAGTGCGGTCCGCATAAAGAAGGTGGCGTATATTTTTACTATAATTTTCCCCAAAAATCAATTTCGATTGTTACGCGCATTAACGAGGCGCGGACGTTGGCAATGTGTGTGAATTATTCATTCGATTTTCAGGATGACGGTAGCGGTTGGAAGGCGGTGCAAGGCGCTGTCAATTTTACCAAGCAAAATGTTTCCGTTGAAATTGTGGATAGTGACGACGAGGTGGTTGCCGCGAAGGAATTGGGAACATATGGTCCGTATTATAAATATGGAGATCACTCCGAGTTCATAGTACTGTGTCCGATGCGCGGCGAAAATAGCGCTATGTATTGGAAATTTGGCTATAAGTCCGTTACAAATGTCGTGTTTGACATATCACCGACGGAATTTCAGCGATTGAAAAACATCGTGGTGAAGTTGAACGAGGTTAAGTAATAAACGGTAATTTTTCAGTATTGAAAATGTAATTTCTAACATTTTATTTTACAATAATAAGGATAAAGTATGAAACCTGACAACGCTCTTATAAAATTGTGTGTCTCATTACTCAAACGACACTCAGATATTAACGCGCCGAATGATTTTTTTGATGCGGGTAATATGAGTGTATTATCAACGAATGAATTTTTGTACTGTTTCAATCAATTTTGTGATTTTATAAAAGATAATAATGATAGAGATTTACAAATTAGAGCTAAAGAATTGATGGATAATATTAAGCGTACACTTGCTTCAAGGGGGATAACGGTAGATTGCCCATACATTGTCTAATAGAATGAAGTTACCGAGATGCTTTCGGCACTGCCTCCCCGCAAGCGGGACAAAAAATCCGCGCCCAAAACTGGGCGCCGCCACTCGCCGTCGACAAATTTTGGCGGCGCCCATTCATCGCGCAATCATTGGTTAATCTCTGCGGACGGGAGCCCCGTCGGCGGGTTACGCTCACGATACCGCCGTTCGCTCCGCCCTCGCCGAGGCGGTTTCGCGCCGGTGGCGCGGTTCCGGGAGCGCGGGCATCTTGCCCGCAAGTCGGCGGAACGCCGACCTCGGTAGAGACGGGGCGCGCCCCGTCTCTACGGATTCGCCTCCGGCGAACCGAGCGTCGGCTCCGAGCCGAGCGTCGGCTCCGATTTGCGGGCGAGACGCCCGCGCTCCCGGCAAGCGCGCCGCTTATACTGCCACAAATAATTTCCATCACAACGGAAACTGTTTGCGTATTTCCTGAAAGTTTCTATCATAGCGGAAATTAAATTGAGAGGCGCAATGATGGAAAATCCCACGCTCACCCGCCAAATTTATCTCGACAAAATTTTGCCCTTCGTCGATAAGCCGCTCGTCAAAGTGTTCACCGGTGTTCGCCGATGCGGCAAGTCGATGTTGCTGAAATTGCTCGAAATCGAATTACGGCGGCGCGGCGTCAAAGACCGGCAAATTCTGTCGCTCAATTTCGAGTCGATGAAATACGACGAAATTAAAGATTACACCGACCTTTACGCGCTCGTGAAAACAGCGGTAAAAACCGCTCGCGGGCGACTGTATATTTTGCTCGACGAATTGCAGGACATCAGCGGTTGGGAAAAAGCGGTCAATTCGTTTTTGATTGATTTCGATTGCGACGTGTATGTTACCGGTTCCAACGCGAATTTGTTGGCGAGCGAATTTGCCACACATATCGCGGGGCGTTATGTGGAAATTCGCATTTATCCGCTGACGTTCGCCGAATTTTTGGATTTCGCCGCGCACCATCCCGACGAGCGCGATTTCTCTCGCGACCGGCATTGGCAAAATTATTTGCGCTTCGGCGGAATGCCCGGCATTCACGCGCTCAATTGGGACGAAACGCAAATCGACCAATACTTGACCGACATTTTCAATTCGGTGCTGTTGAAAGACGTCATTCAGCGCCACGGGATTCGCGAATCGGAACAATTGGAACGGTTGCTCCGTTTTGTGTTCGACAATCTCGGCAATACTTTTTCGGCGAAAACCATCGCGGACTACGCGAAAAGCCAAGGACGCGCGATTAGTAATGACACGGTGCATAATTTTTTGCGAGCGCTCGAAGGCGCGTATGTAATTCAAAAAGCGGCGCGGTTTGACGTGAAAGGCAAGCGGCTTTTGGCGACGCAGGAAAAGTATTTTATCGCCGACCTCGGCATTCGCCACGCGCTTCTCGGCTACCGCGACAACGACATTGCTGGCTTATTGGAAAATATCGTTTTCACGCAACTTTGCGTTGACGGCTACACGGTGCGCATCGGCAAAATCGGCGCGGCGGAGATTGATTTTATCGCGGAAAAACGCGAGGAACGCCGCTATCTTCAGGTGTGTTATTTGCTCACCGCCGGCGTAATGGAACGCGAATTTTCGCCGCTCGAAGCCATCCCCGATAACTATGAAAAAATCGTTTTGTCGTTAGACGCCACGCCGGAATTTAATCGCAACGGCGTTATACGGCGCTCATTGATTGATTTTTTGTTGAAGAAATAGTTTCGTGGCGGCAACTATTCAACAGGTCGAAAAATAGAATAACTTCAGCCGTTCAGTCCGCAGGGACGTGATTATGCATAACCGGCGGTGGAGCGAACGGTGGTATCGTTCGCGCAACCGCCGGAAAGCACGATAGAGGAATTAGCCCTGCAAGAGCGAGATTATGATGTTGCCTTTTATCCCGCTCGATAATCCCGCCCCTTGTATGTTCTATGGTGTCGGTATTTATTTTTGTTGTTAGTTTGCCGGTGGCGGGCGGCGGAGCGTAGCGGAACCACCCGCCACCGGCAAATATTCGGACGGAAATGTTCGTTCGCCCCTCAACCTTAAAGGTTGTCCGTTAGCAGGAACTTCCGTCCATTCTTTTTCTTAGGTCGAACTGTTGATTGCGCCCGCCCATAACGCGGAGCCCGAATACAAGGCAGACCTACCATTTTCTTACACCGCCGCTACAAAAAAGGAAAACTTATGTCCACGAAAAACAAAAACCCGCGCCCCGTCTGCGCCGCCATCGGCATCGATGTCGCCGCCGACAAAATCGACCTCTGCGCCGTCGAACCCAGCGAAAAACCGTTCCTACAACTCGCCTGCAAAAAAGAAAACTACGCCAAATTAGTCAAACGCATCGTCAAATTAGCGCCCGCCGTCGTCGTCCTCGAAGCCACCGGCGGCTACGAAAAAGACCTCCTCGCACGCCTATGGCTCGCCGACGTCCCCGTCCGCGTCGTCAAACCGGCAAA
>BNUQ01000035.1 GCA_025997475.1 Planctomycetales bacterium | reverse complement strand
GCGGTCAAAGCCGGCGCGCGCCTGCGCCTGCGCCCGAAAGTGATGACCGTGGCGACGACGATTGCCTCGCTGTTGCCGATTTTTTGGAGCGCGCGCACCGGCGTCGAAATTATGCAACCGCTCGCCGCGCCGGTGGTCGGCGGAATGATTTCAAGTTTGTTGCACATCCTGCTGGTTACGCCGGTGCTGTTCGTAATCTTGCACGGTCGCCATTTGGCGAAAAAGTAGAGTTTAGCGTTGAAAGTTGATTGAGGTAAAACAAGTAACGCTGAGGTGTGCTTATATGAATTATTTTATATGCTCAGTTCACAGAATATGAATGTAAAACGTTTAAAGGGGGCGTATATGAATAAATTGTTTTTGACTTCATTCTTTTCCGGCGTGGCAAGTTTATTTCAGGACTTTGCGGGGGAGGATATTACAGGAAAAACGGTAACTTTTATACCAACGGCGGCTATTCCAGAAAAAGTTACATTTTACGTTGGCTCAGATAAAAAATCTCTGCAAAAACTTGGTTTAGTCGTAGATGAGTTGGAAATAACAACGGCAACCCAAGAAGAAATTAAAAATAAACTTGAAACCAATGATTACATATTTGTTTCCGGGGGGAATACATTTTATTTATTACAGGAATTAATCAACACCGGCACGGATAAAATAATAAAAGAACAAATAGAAAAGGGAAAAATATATATTGGGGCATCGGCTGGCTCCATGATTTTATCGCCTAACATAGAATATGTCAATGAAATGGACGACCGTGAAAAAGCGCCTGCATTAAAAAATAATTTTACGGCATTAAACGTCATAGATTTTCACCCAATACCCCATTTTGGTAATGTTCCCTTTAAAAAGGCGGGAGAAAAAATAATTGAAAAATATAATTCAACCTTAAAATTAATAAGCATTAGTAATGCACAAGTAATAACGGTAAAAGGAGACAAAATAAAAATAGAAACTAAAGAAAAGAAGAAAAAATCGTAAAAGCAAAAACGGCACATAACATACGCTATACGCTGCGCCGCAGTAGCGGCTTGACCTGCGAAAAACCCCAGTCGGCCTTTGGCCTTTGTGCGTTTTTTCTCCGGCACATTTTTGCAGTTGCTGGAAACCTGCGGTTTCCTTTATCGCAACCGCAAAAACGTCGTATAGCTTTCACGTTATGTGAAATGCCCATTGACGTTATTGTAAAAAATAAATATAATATAGAACATTGGAGGATAGGATGAATAAATTGGAAAATAAAATACATCTTTTTAATAAGGATTTAGCTATTATTTTGGCATCTCTTGCCTATCATATTTCACCCGAAATTGTAAGATATATTGTTGAAGCAAACAAAAAAGACATTATATTTTTTGAAAAATTATTTGGTGATAAAATTGATACAAAAAATTATTTATTTAATGGATCTGATTGTGTTTTTCCAGGTATTAGGCGTTATGTCAGTGGAGAAGGAAAAAAACAAAAATATAATACAAAATATTGTGCTATTATTGATGATAATACTTTCCCAAGACATATATGGTGTTTTTTGATTAATGGTAAATGTTATACTGGACCAAATTGGAAAGAAACAAATTTAGAAGAATTTGAATTGGCACATATTTTTACACATAAAGAATCAGAAATAATTATGGAAAAGAATTATTTTAAGGAAATAGATAATAATATTTCTCCTCACGGTGAATTTACATCTGCTGCAAATGTTGTTTTATTACCCAAAGGCACTGTAAGACCGACAGACAATTCAACAATTGGTGAAGATTCATTAAACGGACGCAAAGGATTTATTGAAAATAAAGTTCCAGAATGGTATTCAGAAATTAAATGGAATGAACCTTTTTTACCAGAAAAATGGAGAAAAAATATAAATAGTTTATTAGATTATAGAAAAGAAAGAATAACAACCATTATTGGAAAAATATAATAAAAGCAATGGGCACTTCACATAACATACGCTATACGCTGCGCCGCAGTAGCGGATTGTCCGACGAAAAAACGCAGTCGGGCTTCGCCCTTTGTCATGAATGAGGTTAAAATGAAAAAAACATTTCTTTTGCTATTCTATTTTGCCTTCGCCGCTCTTTCAGTTTATCCTCAAGATGACGACGGACAATCTCTGGGGAGTGCAGGAAAATTAGAGGGTAGCACCTATATTCTAACGTGTTTTATCTCAGACCAAGATAATGAGTGGCAATACAGTGAAAAAGAAGACGTATTAAGAAAATATAATGAAGCATTGGCTTTTCTTAAAATTCAGGCGTC
Source organism: Planctomycetales bacterium (assembly GCA_025997475.1). Classification (GTDB taxonomy): domain Bacteria; phylum Planctomycetota; class SZUA-567; order SZUA-567; family SZUA-567; genus MS499-59. The sequence continues at coordinate 18,496 of BNUQ01000035.1, read as the reverse complement.
CCGCTACAACATTGACGTGGATTTTGAAAAATTTAGTTTTGGTATTAGTACCGATATAAAAACCCGTCATATATCTGCGAGCGGTTCTGGCGATGAGGATACCGAGTTAATCTCAGAGGTACTAAAAACTATCGGTTATGAAGACGCTTTGTCGTTTTACGATTATGTCATGGAAAATACTGATTGTGATAATGTTTTGGTGATACTATTTTCAAAAGGAATGGGGACGGGCTACGCGATGGCATATACCTACGAAGAGATGGATGAAGAGTTGTCTTTTTTGGAAGGTGCGATATTATTTGAAAAATATTTAGACGGGCAGGAGTTGACCTCCGCCAGTATCGCCCATGAGATATTACACCTTTTTGATGCTGAGGATTTATATGAAACATTTATGCAAACAAAAGAAAATGAAGCGATAGCGAGAAGACATTTTCCCGATTCTATAATGTTGCGAGTAGCACACAATATCAATGAATTAACGATTGACCCTTTAACCGCGTGGTTGATTAGATGGACTAAAAAGAAAGAAGATTGGTATGATTCGTTTGTAGGGTCAAGTATGCCGCGTCGCCGGGAATATCAATAAAAGCGAAAAACCGATACATGACATACGCTATACGCCTTGCAGGGAACTATTGTTCAATCTTTGGGCGATGAGAAGTATTTATTCCAGGATAGTTCCGGGGAAATAGTCATCGACATCGACCGTAAAGTGTGGCGCGGTTTGTCGGTGGGTATAAGCGACCGTGTAGAAATATACGGTGAAGTTGACGTGGAACATGGAGAAGTTGAAATTGATGTAAAAACAATACGTAAAATATAAAACCGTGGCGCCGAGATGAATTTCCGGCGCGCTTCGACTCGGAGGTTATTCAGGTTCACAAAAAAACGCCGAGACGCAAAATCGCGTATCGGCGTTGCTGTCCACAGTTCGCAACTCGTAATTTTTAATTCGCAATTTTTCCTCTTCACGCCCCCAATTCCAACCGCTGGAAATCGACGAGTTCGGCGGAGACGCCGGCGGTTTTCGCTTCTTGCGCGACGAAATCCTGCACTTTCGTTTTGCCGTCGGCGGCTTTGACGAAGACCTGTTCCAACAAGCATTTCTCGCCGTAAAAACTGCCGAGTTTGCCTTCGAGAATTTTTTCGCGAATGTTTTCCGGCTTATTTTTGACTTCTTCGGCGAAGACCTCTTTTTCTTTCGCCACGATATTCGCCGGTATGCCGGCACGGTTTAACGCCAACGGACGCGCCGCGACCGCGTGCATACAAACGTCGTTCGCCGCCGTCTGCAACGCCGCGCCGTCGCCGCCGCCGATTTTCATCGCGCAAATTGCGCCGGCTTTTTTGTTGAAGTGGGTGTATTGCCCGATGACGCCGCCGTCCGGCGCGGTCAACGCCGCCGCTTTTTTCAACACGACGTTCTCGCCGATGACGCCAATTAGTTCTTTCACTTTTTCCGCCAGCGTTTTCCCGCCGCTCGTCGCGTTCAGCAAATTTTCCGCGTTGACTTCGTTCAACGCCAACGCCGCGTCGAGCGCCTGCGCCACAAATTCCTGAAACCGCTCGTTCTGCGTGGTCGGGTCTTGCTCGCATTGCACTTCGATAATCACCGCCTTCGGGAATTTCGTCGCTATCGCAATGACGCCCTGACCGGTGGCGCGGTCGGCTTTTTTCGCCGCCTTGTCCAAGCCCTTTTTGCGCAAAATCATTTCGGCGGCGTCGAGGTCGCCGTTCGCTTCCGCCAACGCCTTTTTGCAATCGGCAAAGCCCATACCGGTTTTCTCGCGCAATTCTTTTAATAAGTTCGCATCAAAGTCAGCCATGATGGTTTCCCTTTCGTGTCAATGTTAAATTTTTTGTTTGGCGGTTATTTTCATAATTCACAATTAACAATTGCGGAGTTTAATTTTCAAATTCGCGAAGCGATATTTGATAATAAAATTCCACAATTGTTAAGTGTTAATTCTCAATTGTTGATTGACTTACGCTTCGTCCGGCATCGTGAACGCGCCGAGTTCCGCGAGGTTCGCCGGCACTTCGACGTTGATTTCCGGCGCTTTGCCGCGTTCGCGGCGGCGACCGCCTTCGCGTTCTTTTTGCCGCGCCGCGTTAATCGCCACCGCGTTGGCGGCGGCTTTTTTCGAGCCGAGTTCGACGGCGTCGGCAAGCAAGCCGACAATCAGTTGAATGCTCCGTTGCGAGTCGTCGTTGCCCGGCACGATAAAATCAATCGGCGTCGGGTCGGTGTCGGTGTCGGTCAGCGCGACAATCGGCACGTTCAATTTAATCGCTTCGGCGACGGCGTTGGCTTCGCGTTTCGGGTCAACGATGACCATCGCGCCCGGCGCGACTTCCATATCGCGGATGCCCTCGAAGTTGCGGAATACTTTCTTCTTTTCCCGCGTCAGATTGGAAATCATTTTTTTGCTGAATTTTTCAATTTCGCCGCTGGCTTCGAGCCCTTCCAATTCGTTCAGCCGCGCGATGCGTTTGCGCATCGTGTTCATATTGGTCAGCGTGCCGCCGAGCCAACGGTGAACGACGAAAAAGCCGCCGGCGCGTTTCGCTTCGGTGCGGACGATTTCGCGCCCCTGCCGGCTGGTGCCGACAAACAAGACCTTTTTGCCGCTCGCGGTCAAATTTTCGAGATAATGCGTGGCGCGAATGAGACCTTTCAACGTTTCGCGCAGGTTGACGAGGTGCAGACGATTGACTTCGCCGTAGATATACGGCTTCATCAGCGGGTGCCATTTGGCGGAGGGACTGCCGAAATGCACGCCCGCATCCAACAGGTCTTTGAACGTCGTGTTAATTGCCATGACTGCCTTTCCGCGTCGCGCTGTCGGGTCGCCGTTACGGCGCCCATCCCGACGTTAAACTGCCGCACGTCGGCGTGAGCGATGACGCTAAATTAAAAAGAAAAAAGTCGCCGACCGTTCGGCGACGATTAAACGGCGATTTATAGAAACCGGCAAAAGAATTGCAAGACGGGGCGTTGTTAAGCGGCGCGGCGCGGCGATAATCCGACAAAGAATTTATCTATTGAATTTTCACGAAACCGAGTGAAGCGAAGGTTAGGGTGCTTTCCCAATTAGACGAATTAACACGAATTAAGAGCAAGAGATTTCTCACAGAGGCACAGAGTTCCACGGAGAAAAATGAAATTATTTAACATTTTTTTCTCTCTCTTTTCTCTCTCCGTGCCTCTGTGGCTCTGTGAGAAAAAATTCGTGAAAATTCGTGGACGAATCTCTTGCTCTTGATAGTTGCCGAACAACTATAATTTTGCGGACAAAACTACGGAAAGGAAAAACGATGAAACTCGGCGTGAACATCGACCATATCGCGACGTTGCGGCAGGCGCGGCAGACGAACGAGCCCGACCCGGTGGCGGCGGCGGCAATCGCCGAACGCGCCGGCGCCGACGGCATCACCATCCATTTGCGCGAAGACCGCCGCCATATTCAAGACCGCGATTTGGCAATTTTGCGGCAGACCGTAACGACGCGGCTCAATTTGGAAATGGGCTTGAATAGCGAAATCATCGACATCGCGTTGCGGGCGCAACCCGACCAGGTAACGCTCGTGCCGGAGCGACGACAGGAAATCACCACCGAGGGCGGTTTGGACGCGGTGAAAGAATTGACGCGGCTGAAAAAGCAATTGCCGAAGTTTCGCGCCGCGGGGATTCGCGTGAGTTTGTTTATCGAACCGACCGCCGCGCAAATCGCGGCGGCGGCGAAAACCGGCGCGGAGTTTGTCGAGTTTCACACCGGCGCCTACGCCAACGCCTATCCGCACGAAGCCGCGATGCGGACGGAATTAAACCGTTTGGTCGAAGGCGTCAATCTCGCTTTCGCCGCCGGTTTGCGGGTCAACGCCGGACACGGTTTGACCTATCACAACGTCGCGCCCATCGCGGCAATTCCCGCCGTCGAAGAATTAAACATCGGACACAGCATCGTCGCCCGCGCCGTCCTCACCGGTCTCGACCAAGCCGTCCGCGAAATGAAAGCGCTGTTGCAATAACCGTTACGAAAACGTAGCGAATTTTCCGCGCGTTAGCGCGTCGTTGGCAACCCACAATTCTTTGGACATCTTAATTATGAATATGAAAATTCCGGGGGGGGGGGTAGCCCTTATCATCACGACTTACAACCGACCGGACGCGCTGGCGGCGGTCTTACGAAGCGTGGCGGCGCAGACGGTTTTGCCCGCCGAGGTTATCGTTGCCGACGACGGTTCGACCGCGGCGACGCGCGAATTGATTGAAAAATTTCAACCGTCGTTTCCGGCGCCGATAAGCCACTGTTGGCAGGAAGACGCCGGTTTTCGCTTGGCGACTATTCGCAATAAAGCCGTCGCGCGGGCGACCGCCGATTACCTCGTGATGATTGACGGCGATATGTGGTTGCACCGGCATTTTATCCGCGACCACTGCCGCGCGCGGCGCGCCGGACAATTTGTGCAAGGGCGGCGCGTTCTCCTGACCGCCGAGAAAAGCCGCGAAATTATCGCGACGCCGGACGCGCGCCGTTTGCACTGGTTGTCGTCCGGCATAAAAAATCGGCTGAACGCACTGTGTCTTCCCGCGCTCTCGCCGCTAACGTCAAAAATTCTTTCGCGGCAAACGCATCGGGGAACGCGCGGTTGCAATTTAGGATTTTGGCGGCGCGATGTGGTCGCGGTCAACGGTTTTAACGAAGCGTTTGTCGGTTGGGGGCGCGAAGACAGCGAATTTGTGGCGCGGTTGCTCCATCGCGGCGTCCGGCGGATGGACTTACGCTTGGGCGGCGTGGCGTATCATTTGTTTCACCATGAAAACGACCGCGCCGCGCTACCGGCAAACGACCAAATTTTAGCGACGACGGTGGCACAAAAAGCGACCTTTTGTCCAGCCGGCATCGACCGGTATCTTTGATTTGGAATTGTTCAACTCCGCCGGTCGCGCTCTCGGCACGACCGGCGGAAAAAGAGTTTAAGGAGGTTAGGATTTTTAAGTTTTTAAGAACCGCAAGAACTCGCCGCGCACTCTCGCCCGCAACCGCTTTTCCCTTTTCCTCGCCGTTTCATTTTTCCGCTACGGAGCCGTCCTGCCAATGAGTAAATTTTTCATCAACCGTCCCATCGTCGCGATGGTGATTGCGATTCTCACGACGATTATCGGCGCCATCGCGGCGTTCGGGTTGCCGATTGCGCAGTTTCCCGATATCGTGCCGCCGACCATTCAAATCAGCGCCACTTATTCCGGTGCCGACGCGCTCACCGTCGAACAAAACGTCGCGGCGCCGATTGAGCAACAAATGAGCGGCGTGGACAATATGGACTATATGTCCTCGGTCAATTCGAACAGCGGCGCCTACGCGCTCACCGTGTATTTCAAACTCGGTAGCGACCCCGACGTGGACAATATCCTGACGAAAATGCGCGTGGACCAGGCGGATTCGCAACTGCCGCCGGACGTGCGCAATTACGGCATCACCGTCAAAAAGTCGCTCGGCGCGTCGCTCGTGCTGTTCACGTTGACCTCGCCGAACGGCAAATACTCGCCGCTGTTCCTCTACAATTACGCGAAAATCCATCTCTATGACGAATTATTGCGCACGCCGGGGATTGGACAAATTGATTTATTCGGCGCCGGCGAATACGCGATTCGCGTCTGGCTTTATCCTGACAAACTCGCGAAATTGGGACTGACCGTAACCGAAGTCAAAAACGCGCTGACCTCGCAAAACGCGATTCGTCCGGCGGGCAAAGTCGGCGACCGACCGCTTCCCGCCGGGCAGGAATTTTCTTATACGGTGCGGGCGCCGGGGCGTTTGACCACGCCCGAAGAATTCGGCGATATTATTATCCGCGCCGAAACCAACGGCTCGATGGTGCGGTTGAACGATGTCGCGCGCATCGAACTCGGCGCCCAAGATTACTCCACCACCGCGACGCTGAACGGCGAGCGTAACGCGATGTTGTCGCTCAAACAAACGCCCAACTCCGACGCGGTGCAAGCGGTCAAAATCGCGCGCGCCAAAATGGCGGAACTCGCCAAAAGTTTTCCCGAAGGCATCGAATATCAAGTCCCGCTCGACACCACGCTCGCCATCACCGAAGGCATGACGGAATTGGCGCACACCTTGTGGGAAGCGTTGGTGCTCGTCATCGTCGTCGTCTTCGTCTTCCTGCAAAATTGGCGCGCCACGTTGATTCCGCTGTTCGCGGTGCCGGTCGCGTTGGTCGGCACGTTCATTGCGTTTCCGCTGTTCGGTTTTTCGATTAACACGATTTCGCTGTTCGGTTTGGTGCTGGCGATTGGGTTAGTCGTGGACGACGCGATTGTCGTGGTCGAGGCGGTCGAAGCGTATATCGCGAAAGGATTCGCGCCGAAAGAAGCGGCGGAAAAAGCGATGGCGGACGTGTCAGGACCGATTATCGCGATTACGCTGGTGCTGTCGGCGGTGTTTATTCCCTCGGCGTTTATCCCCGGCATCACCGGTCGCTTATACCAACAATTCGCGCTGACCATCGCGGCGGCGGTGATAATTTCCGCGTTCAACGCGCTGTCGCTCAGTCCCGCGCTCGCGGCGAAATTACTGCGTCCGCACGGCGGCGGCGAACCGGCGAAGCGCGGTCTCGGGGCGCGCTTCTTCGGCAAATTTTTTGACAAATTTAATTCCGGCTTCGACCGCGTGAATAAAGGTTACGTCGGCGTCTGCCGCGTCGGCGTGCGTAAATTCGGCGTGAGTTTGCTGATTCTCGGCGGCTTCGTCGCGCTGTGCGGCGGGTTGGGCAAAACCTTGCCCGGCGGCTTTTTGCCCGAAGAAGACCAAGGATATTTGATGGCGAACGTCTCGCTGCCCGAAGCGTCGTCGCTCGAACGCACGGAAATCGCGATGGACAAAATGACGGCGGAATTGCAAAAAATTCCGGGCGTCGAATACGTTACCGCCGTGGCGGGCTACAGTATGTTGAGTTCGGTGCGAAGCAGTTACAGCGGGTTTTATTTTATCACGCTAAAAGAATGGAGCGAGCGCAAGGCGCCGGAGGAACAATACGCGAGCATCAAAGCGGCGGTGGGTAAAACGCTCGGCGCCCGTAGCGAAGCGGTGGCGTTTGCGTTCCCGCCGCCGGCAATTCCCGGACTCGGCACCAGCGGCGGTTTCACCTTTATGTTGGAAGACCGCGCCGGCGGCACGGTCGAAACGCTGTGGGACAACACGCAAAAATTTATGACCGCGGCGCGCCAACAACCGGAAATCGGCAGTATTATGACCACGTTCACGCCGGCGACGCCGCAAATTTACGTCAATCTCGACCGCGACAAAGCGGTGCGCCAAGGCGTCGATATGGACGACATCACCAACGCGCTCCAATCGTTGATGGGCGGCTCGCTCGTCAATTATTTCAATCGCTTCGGGCGTCAGTGGCAAGTGTGGATGATGGCGGACGGCGACTATCGGCAAAGCATCGACGGCTTGATGAGTTTTTTTGTGCGTAACGGCGCCGGCGCAATGATGCCGCTGTCGTCGTTCACGAACATCGAACATATCACCGGACCCGAATATACGACGCGCCACAATCTTTATCGCGCGGTGCAGTTGACCGGTTCGGCGGCGCCGGGTTTCAGTTCCGACCAAGCCATCGCGGCGCTCGAACGAACGTTCGCGGCAACAATGCCGAGCGAAATGGGCTTTGATTACGAGGGAATGACGTTTCAGGAAAAAGCCGCGGCGACCGGCGTGCCGACCGTCGCGATTTTCGCGTTTTCGGGCTTGTTGGTTTTCCTGCTGTTGGCGGCGCTTTACGAGAGTTGGATTTTGCCGTTCAGCGTGTTATTGACGGTGCCGGTGGCGGTGTGCGGCGCGTGGACGTTTCTTTGGTGGCGCGGTTTGGACAACAACGTCTATGCGCAAATCGGGTTGATTATGCTCATCGGTCTCGCCGCGAAAAACGCGATTCTCATCGTCGAATACGCCGAGTTGCAACGCGAGAGCGGACTGAACGCGGCGGAGGCGGCGCTGGAAGGCGCGGGTTTGCGGCTCCGCGCGATTATTATGACTTCGCTCGCCTTCATCGTCGGCTGTCTGCCGCTCGCCGTTGCGAGCGGCTCCGGCGCGATTTCGCGGCGCATTATGGGAACGGTCGTCATCGGCGGGATGGGATTCTCAACCTGCCTCGCGATTTTCCTCGTGCCGGCGATGTATTATTTAATGCAGTGGCTTAGCGGGAAGACGAAGTGAGGAAATGAATTTGATAACCGTTCCGCCATTCGTGATTTTTAATAGACCTGTTCTAAACCTACGCGTGAGCAAATGTTCGTGTCTAATTTTTCGTGCCGCAAGGAAAAATGACGAAGCAATACCGAGAGTATTGCAAGGAATTTTGACGCGGCGGGACGGAAAATTTGCCGAAAATTTGCCGCGAATTGGTTGTCGAACAGGTCTATTGGTAATTTACTCATCCGCAAACCGGTTGGTTGCCGGAATCCGGCGGTCTTTGCCGAACGCTTTGGGCGTAACTTTCGTGCCGAAAACACTCTGCCGCCGCTTGAATTCGCTCCGGTCAACCATTCGCGCCACCCGCCGGACGAGGGCTTCGTCGAAGCCCGCCGCGATGATTTCCGCGAGCGTCGCGTCGTCCTCCACATACATTTTCAGCATCGGGTCTAATAGCGGGTAATCCGGCAACGACTGCCGGTCTTCCTGATTTTCCCGCAACTCGGCGCTCGGCGTCCGCTCAATCGTCGAGACCGGAATAACTTCCCGCCCGTCCCGCGCGTTGACATAGCGCGACAGTTTCCACACCTCGGTTTTGAACACGTCTTTGATGACCGCGAAGCCGCCCGCCATATCGCCGTAAAGCGTGCCGTAGCCGACCGCGCTCTCGGATTTGTTCGAGGTGTTCAACAACAGCAAACCGTATTTATTCGCCAGCGCCATCAGATACACGGCGCGAATTCGCGCCTGTAAATTTTGTCCGGTCAAATTTTCCGGGTCGCGGCGCGGGTCGGCGGCGGCGTAAAGCGGCGTCAATTCTTGTTCAAACGCCGCGAGCGGCGCGGCAATCGGCAAGACGGAAAAGCGAATCCCTAAATTATCGGCAAGAATTTTCGCGTCGTCGCGCGTCGCGGCGGACGAATAAATACTCGGCATCGTTACGCCCCAAACGTTTTCTTTGCCGAGCGCGTCCACGGCGACGGCGGCGGTCAGCGCCGAATCAATCCCGCCGGACAAACCGACAATGACGCCGGTAAAACCGTTTTTGCGCACGTAGTCGCGCAAACCGAGCGTCAGCGCGGCATAAACCGGTTCGAGCGCTTCGGCGGGCGGCGGGAGGCCGTCCGCCGAGGCGGACGCGCGTTGATGGTCGGAATGAGCGGGCGCGGCGGATTTTAGCGCGCAAACAATAATCGGTCGCGTTGCCACCGCACGCGACGGCACCGGTCGCGCGTCGTCCGCCGTCGCGCGCGGCGGCGTAACGCGCGGCGTAGCACACGACGGTGTGTTCGGAATATCGATTACTAAAAAATCCTCGGCGCAATTTTTCGCTTGGGCGATGATTTCGCCTTGCGGCGACAGCGCGAAACTCGCGCCGTCAAAAACCAACTCGTCCTGTCCGCCGACTAAATTGCAATAAAGAAAATACACGCCGTATTCGCGGCAGAGCGCGGCGAAAGTCGCGAGGCGCTCGCTCTCTTTGCCGCGATAAAACGGGCTTGCCGACAAACACGCAATCACCGTCGCGCCGGCGGCGGCTTCTTCGCGGACGGGTCCCGCCAGATTCCACGCGTCTTCGCAAATGACGACGCCGACCTTTTGGCGGGCGTCGCCGTTTTGCAACGCCAAAACCAAACCGCCGTCGCCGGCGGCGAAATAACGCTTTTCGTCGAACACGGCGTAATTCGGAAGCAGGCATTTGTGGTATTCGGCGACGATGGCGCCGTCGTCGATGACCGCCGCCGTGTTGCGCGGACGCGCTTCATTGCGCGGCGGTAACGGCGCGAGCAACCGCGGATGACCGGCGAAAAACGGCGACGACGGATAGCCGACAACGGCGCGTCCGCGGACGCGCGCGGCGATATTTTGGAGCGTCAATTCGGCGGCGGTGAGAAACGCCGGTTTGAGCAACAGGTCCTCCGGCGGATAGCCGCTTAACGTCATTTCCGGGAAAACGACCAAATCCGGCGAGAATTTTTCCGCCGTTGCCAGCGCGGCGAGAACGCGCGCGGCGTTGCCCGGCAAATCGCCGACCGTCGGGTTTATTTGCGCGAGAACGTAACGCATATTTTTCTCCGAGGGCATTGCCGTCGGTTTTAGCCGACGAATTCGAGTTGGATTTTTAACGGGATTTAGCCCCGCCTCGTAGAGGCGGGTGTTTATCGCTCACATTCAAGACCTTCCCAAATAGACCTGTTCGACAACCAATTCGCGGCAAATTTTCGGCTAATTTTCCGTCCCGCCGCGTCAAAATTCCTTGCAATACTCTCGGTATTGCTTCATCATTTTTCCTTGCGGCACGAAAAATTAGACACGAACATTTGCTCACGCTTGGTTATCGAACAGGTCTAATGAAAAATGGCGGCGCTTGATTATCAAAATCGCCCCAGCGAATCTGACAACCAAACGCCGCCATTCTTATAACCGAGCCGCATCTCGAACTAACCGGCGGTTTGCCCGTCAGGGGCAATCTGTCGGTGGAAACGCTCCGTTATTTTTTCTTCTTGTCCGCGCCTTCGTCTTCGGTGGCTTTCTTTTTCTTTTTCACCGCCACTTTAATCGACCGGACTTTTGCCAGAGCGAATAAACTTTTGCCCTCGTTCCAGCGACCGTCGCCGCTCAATTTCACCAATCGCTCCTCGCGGCTCAACACGTTCCGGTGTTTAATGCCGCCGCCGCTTACGGCGCGCAAACTGCTGTGAATACTCATCGCTATTTACTCCTTTCATCAGGGTTTCAATTTATTAGTCGGCAATGGACAGTCGCAAGCGATTGATGCCTCGCTCTCCACTGCTCACGGCTATTTGTCGTTCAGCACCGTAATCACGCCGTCGCCGACCGCGACGTTCAATTCGGCGGCGATGCTTGCGCCCTCGGCTTGCACCAAACAAAACACTTCGCGGTTGCAGTCCTTTAAGGTCTGCCAGTTGAACGCGCCTTTGGCGATGACCAAATCCGCCGCCGCGAAACGCCGACGAAATTCCGCCGCGGCGCGTCCGAGCGACAGCCCCAGCATATCGGCGCCGGGGTCGGTTACGGTCGCGATTTCCGTCAATCCCGCCATTTCCGCGTCCGCCAACGTCGCGCGCCCCATTATCGGCTTCGCCGCGACCACCACTTCGACTTTGGCGTGATGGCGCAACTCGGTAATCAAAAATTTATCGGCGACGATTTCGCCCGCGCAACCGGCGATAAACATCACCGACGGGGATTTCGCCACCTGCACCGCCAGCGTCGTAATTTTGTCAATCGCCGGTTTAATCATCAGGCGCGCGCTCAATTCTTTTTCTAATTCCTCGCGTCCGAGCCGTTTGATTTTTTCGCCGTTCGCCGCCAACGACAAGCGCACGCTCGCCGCGAACGCGCTTTCCGCCGTGGTCAAATAATCGTTGATGAAATTCTCCAAGCCCAGCATCGCGCGGTTGCGCCGCGCTTTTTCGTTTTCATACGGGTCGGTAACGCCCAACGCCTTATAGGCGGCGCGCAAGGCGGTCAGGGCTAACTCCTGCGGACTGTCTTCGTCGTCGTTGGCGAGCGCCGCGCCGAGCGCCGTCGCAATCACCCGCCTATGAATGAACACGTCTTCCGACACCATGCGGGCGGCGGCGAAAATCATCTCGGCAATTTCCGGCAAACAGTATGGAACTGGACGCATATTTTTTCCTTTTTTATTTCCGCTTGGAACGACAGTCAATCGGGGCGTAACAAAAACTATGAATTAAAAATCAAAAATGGTGGAGTTTGATTTTCAAATTCGCGCAACTACTCATTAAATTTCGCCACTCTTAATTCTGCCTTCTTAATTCTTAATTGTTCTTCAAAGCATCGCTTTACCAAGGTCGCCGATTTTCGCCAGAACCGCGTCGCGATAAGCCGGCTGACCGGCGATAAATTCGCGTACCCGTCCTAAATTGCGCTCTTCCGGCGAGGAGAACGCGCCGACCGTTAAAATATATTTTTTCCCGTCGTCGAAAATAAAAACTTCGAGATTACCGTCGCGAATGACGGCGTTGTCCAACCACGCGGCGCGCAAAACGCGCAGGTCGTCGAGGTCGTCCGCCTCGGTCAGGCGCATCGTGAACTGTTGCGGCGGAATCAACACCGTCGCCGCCAACGGCGCGCTCCGGTCAATTTTTAATTCGCCGAGTTCGGCTTCGGCGGCGGGAACGCGCGGCGCGTTGAAACTTTCGCGTTCTTTTTGCTCGCCGCTGTTGACGCCGAGCGTGTAAGCCGTGCCGAGCAAAATCAGAAACAACACGAAAATCACAAAAGCGGCGTCGAGCGACAAGACGATTTCGCGCGAACGCGAGCGCGGACTGACGGTCGGCAACTCATAGACGACTTCCGCGGCGTCCGCCGCGGGAGCGTCGCCCATACTGTTGGCGATAATTTCGTAAAGTTCCGCGCGTTTAGCCATAGTGGTCGCCGTTCTGCGGTCGGCGTATTAACCCGAGTTTTCACCCATTAAACGGTTTTTAAGATTCGCCGACAATCACGCTTGCCGTGTAAAACGCGGTGCACCATAACTTCGTCCGCCACGACGCGGAAAAATACCAAGTATTCGCCGACGACTAATTTTCGGTATCCCCGTTTAGCCAGACGGCGATTGCTAACTTGCGGATAGCGCTCAGGAAAAATCAACAACCCGTTGATTTGATACGTTATTTTTCCGCCAATAACGCGGCGGCAAGCGGATTATCGGCGGCAATGTAATCTTGCAGTTCCGCGATGTCATTTTTCGCCACCGGCAACATCGTAATTTTGCGTGGCGTCACGGTAACGTCTCCAAATTTGTTCCCTTATTTCGTCAAGCGTGTAAGTCCGACAGCCGGCGGCAAGTTGCGCTTCCGCTTCCAACAACTTTTCCTCTAAATCGGGAATCTGCGCCTCCAAATCGTCGTCTTCCGCCGCGTCGCCGTCGAGCGCCGTCAATTCTGCGTCTGAGATTTCCGCGATCGCGTTCATTTTTCCCCTCTACTTGCTCGCCAAAATTTCCGCTTTCAGCGGCGCGTCGGCGTCGTTAATTTTATCCAAGTCCTCTTTCGACACTTCCTGCGAAAAACCGCCTTTATGGTCTTCGCTCGACATTTTGGTTTTAATCGCGCCGTCGTCCGGCGGGAGCGCCGCCTGATAATCTTTCGCCATTTTTTCGACTTGGTCGTAGAGGTCGGTAACAATCCGCTCCGCGCCTTCGTGCGTCGGTTTCATCTGAAATTTCTCGACGATTTCTTTCAAGTGATGGCACTGGTCAATCTGCGGGCAAGGCGTCCGCAAATCGGTGGTGAACGGTTGCCGCCGCCGCGCGTCCTTAAACGCCGGACTGTTCAGACATTCCTCCAACGATTTGTCGTGAACGCTGTCGGTCGCGAAATGCACGAACACGCACGGCTCGACCAAACCCTGCGCCGTGATGTGGACATACTTCCGCCCCCACGCGATACACCCTTCGCACGAGTCGCCGTCGTTCCAGAAATCATACGCCAAAATCGGCTTTTCGCGGCGGAATTTCAGCACCGCGTCGCGCCGTTCCAACCGCTGTTGCGGCGTCGGGCAGAGCGATAAATCCGGCTCTTTGCCAATCGGAATGTATTGGAAAAACCAGCCGTAACTGCAACCGTTGGCAATCATTTCGTCCATATATTCGCCGGTGCAGACGACGCCGTGATTTTTCGTCGTGTGCGTAATCGAGAAGCCGAACATACAACCGGCGTCGCGCAAACGCCGCATCGACGCGGTGATTTTGTCGTAGGCGCCTTTGCCGCGCCGCTCGTCGGTAAGTTCGCGGTTGCCCTCAATCGAAATCGAAGCGTGGACGTTGCCGTAGTCCGCCCAGCGTTTGGCGGTGGCGTCGTCGATGTTCATTCCGTGCGTGTAAATGTGGAAAAAAACGTCGTGGTGTTCGCGGATGAGTTCTTCCAGAGGGGGCCAAAACGTCGGCTCGCCGCCGGTGATGGTAACGAAATAGATGCCCATTTTTTCTTTGGCTTCGGTGATGATTTGCGAAACCTTTTCTTTGCTCAGCGATTTTTCTTTCGGATATTTCCACGCATAACAGCCGAAACAGCGCAGATTGCACGCCATCGACGGCGAAATCGCGAGAAAAAACGGCGGGTATTCGCCGTGCCGCTCGAAATACGCCTTGCGAATATCTTCGCCGGCGGTGAGGGCGTTGTAATAAAAATTGAACGCGATATTGCGTTGCGTGGCTTTGCTGTATTTCGGCAAATTGCGTTTGACCATCTCGAAAAAGGCGTTGGCGGCCTCGACGCGCCGCGCCAACTCCGCCGGCGTGCCTTTGTGATACGCCTTCATTCGCTCGATGCCGCGATTTTTGAGGAGGTCGATGAATTTGATGAGCGTGTCGGGGCTATGGTCGGACAAAAACGGCAACGCCGCCTGCATTCCTTTCGCCAACAAAAAACTGGCGGCTTTTTTGAAATCAAACATTTATTTCTCCTCATGAGAATTCCGGCGCGGCAGATAAATCTACCGGCAAGCGACAAAACGCACGATTGTAAGGTGGTCGCGATAAGCGTCAAGCCGATTGCCAAGAACGCGCGCGTCCGGCGCTCACGTCAACCGCCGGTGAGATGCCAGCCGTCGCCGCCGTTTTCGCAATAATAAACGGCTAAATGGGCGCCGCGGCGCAGGCGCTGTTGGGCGGCGGCGTGTTTGGCGTCTTCGACGGCGGGATAGAGTTTTTTGCGCCGCCCGTCGCGCCCGACGCAAAACGGACAGTCGGCAAACTCCGGTTGCGCGGCGCGCAATTCCTGCGCGATAAAACGGTCGTGGCGATAACGGGGCATTTTTGTTGACGGGTATCGGGAAACGGCGCAATGCAATTAAGGATTACGAATGCAAGCGTTGATTATAAATTTCGCCGCGCAAATTTGAAAATCAAACCCTCACAATTCTTAATTTTCAATCGCGGCGGCGTCCGCCGCGTGTATAAATTAAACTTGCGCCCGCGCCGAGTCCGATAACTAATAAAATTCCGCTTGCCGGTGAAAAATGAAAAAATTGCTCCCGCTGGTTTTGGCGCTCGCCGCCGCTTGTTCAGAGCCGCAATTAATCAATGAAGGACCAATCGCTTACGGCGCCAACGGCTTGTCCGCGCCGGCGGTCTATGCCGTCGCGCCGCAACCGCCGCGCTCGCTCGGCTCGCCCGCCGTCGCTATGGCGGAAACGCCGGTCAACGCGCGCCCCGTTCTGCCGTCGCTCGACACGCTGCCGGGGCAAAATCCGCAATTTCCCGAACGCGGCGCGCGCGAGCCGCTGACCTTCGGCGTCAATCCCGATTTAGTCGCGGCGCGTCCGTTCACCGTCGGCGGACTTGACCCGCGCCAGCCGATGCCGATTGAGCAACAGGTCTATGCCGGCGCGTATGCCGAGCCCGGCGAGGACGAGCCGTATAGTCATCAGGACGGCGACGTGATTACGCTCACGGTCAAAAACCAGCCGGAGTTTAACGGCTCGGCGGTCATCGAGCGCGACGGGCGCGTCCGCATTCCCGGCACGGAGGATTACGTCGTCGCGCGCGGCAAAAACACCGCGCAAATCGCCGACGGCATCGCCCGCGCCATTCGCCCGTATGTGCGCCAATATCCGGCGGTGCGCGTGCAGACGGCGAGCGGTTCCGGCGGCTATTATTACGTTTTGGGCGGCGTGAAACATCAGGGGCGTTTTCCGCTCGGGATGAAACCGCTGTCGTTGAGCGAAGCCGTTTTTCGCGCCAACGCGGAATTGTTGGACGACCGCTCGCCGGACGCCGTCGCCAACGCGCCGATTCGCGACGATTACACGCTCGCGGACAACACCGCCTTGGAGCGCGTGCTGTTGATTACGCCGCACCGCACCGCGCCGCGCGCCAAAATTTACAACGTCGCGTCGGCGCTCTACGGCGGCGTGAACGGGCAAAATCCGCTGGTCAAAAACGGGCAAATTGTCGTCGTCGGCGAAAGCGACAATTTACGGTTGGAGGATTACATCCGGCAGGCGCTCGCCCGCGACAACCAGCACGCGCCGTTGCTCAAAACCTACGACCCGCATTCGCCGATTCTTGACAGCCCGCTGTTGAACGACTACCGGCGGTGAGAAATTTAGAGTTCAGAGTTGAGAGTTCAGAGTTCAGAGTTGAGAGTTGAAAGTTGAAAGTTGAAAGTTGAGAGTTCAGAGCTCAGAGTTCAGCGTTGGACGCGCTTCGCGCGTCTTTAATAATAGACCTGTTCGACAACCGCCGAAATAAAAACGGGCAATCGGAGGCATCGTTTCGACAAAATCAGGTTTTCTATATTCGCCGAGGAACTTGCTGTCCCGACGACGTTTTATAAGTTTATTTTTATCGTAACATCAATAGTTTAAGTGCGTTACAGGTTTAAAATCTGACGGTTATCGAATAGGTCTAATGTAAAACTCCACTATCTAAACTTTCAACTTTCAACTTTCAACTCTAAACTCTGAACTCTAAACCGCGTCAAAATGACCCCGGTCCCCGCCAAAATGCCGCCGCGTCCGGCATTGCGTTTATTCCGCCGCAATCAATAATCCATTATCGTTAAAACGCTTACGATGCGCCGCCGCTCGGCGCGGCAAGTGGCATTAAAATTGCTTTGCCGGCGCGGCGCAAAGAACAATTACGGAGAGCGAGTCGGTAGTTTTTAGTTGGTAGTGATGGAGTTTTTATGGGCAAATCCGTAAGCGCGCGCGAAGCGAATCTTTGACCGTCAAACTCCACCACTAAAAACTACCAACTATTAACTACTAACTGCTCTTCATTCAAGCGTGTCGGGCAAAACACGGGGAAAATATGGCTACCAAACGCGACTACTACGAGGTTTTAGGCGTCGCCAAAGACGCGAAGACGGACGACATCAAGTCCGCGTATCGCAAACTGGCGATGAAATATCACCCCGACCGCAATCCGGGCGACAAAGAAGCCGAAGCAAAATTCAAGGAAGCCGCCGAGGCGTATGACGTGTTGCGCGACGACGACAAACGCGCCCGTTACGACCGGCTCGGACACGCCGCGTTTCAGCAGGGCGGCGGCTACGGCGGCGCGGATTTCTCCAATATCCAAGATATTTTCAGCCATTTTTCCGACATTTTCGGGGGCGGCGGGGGCGGCGGCGGAATTTTCGACGGACTGTTTTCCGGCTTCGGCGGCGGCGGTCAGCGCCAACAGCAAGCGGGCAATTCGCTCAAATGCCGCGTCAATATCAATTTCAAAGAATCCTTTACCGGTTGCGCGAAAACGATTGAACTCAACCGCAACGAACTTTGCGAGACCTGCAAGGGCTCCGGCGCGGCGGCGGGCACGCAACCGAAAAGATGCCCGACCTGCAACGGGCGCGGTCAGATTCACCAGTCGCAAGGATTTTTCTCGATTTCGACCGTTTGCCCGCAATGCGGCGGCGCCGGTTCCATCATCGAAAAACCGTGCGCCGACTGCCGCGGACAGGGCGTCAAAACCAAAACCGTCCGCATTCAGGTAAAAATTCCCGCCGGCATCGCCGACGGTTCGCGATTGCGAATTCCCAACGAGGGCGAGCCGTCGTTGCAGAGCGGTCCGCGCGGCGATTTGTTCTGCTATATTTTCGTGGAAGAAGACCAATTCTTTCAACGCAACGGCAACGACATTGTTTGCCAAGTGCCGATTAGCGTCGCGCAAGCCGCGTTGGGGACGACGCTCGACGTGCCGACGTTGCAGGGGCGGGCGAATATGAAAATCAATCCGGGAACGCAACACGGGCAGATTTACCGCTTGCGCGGAATGGGCTTTCCCGACTTGCGCGGCGGCGCCAAAGGCGACCAAATCGTCGCCGTCGCCGTCGAAATCCCGAAAAAACTCTCGCCCGAACAAGAAAAACTGTATCGGGAATTGGCGAAAATCGACGACCAAAACGTGTCGCCGGAGCGCAAAAGTTTTATTGATTTAGTGAAGGGCTATTTCAATTAACAATTAACAATTAACAATTAACAATTAACAATTATGGAGTTGGATTTCGCAAAATCGCTTCGCGAATTTGAAAATAAAACTCCTTAATTGTGAATTGTTAATTGTCAATTGTTAATTATCTTCAACGGAGATTCACCAATGGAAGATAATAACCGCGAACTGCCGTCCGACGAAAATTTGCCGGAAGTCGAAACCGGCGCGGAGAGCGTCGAGCCGGTGCCGGACGACGCGCCGCCGCCGATTAACGCGGCGCCGGACTACAAACAAATCGCGCAACGGACGGCGGCGGAATTTGACAATTATCGCAAGCGGGTAATGAAAGAAC
>BNUQ01000034.1 GCA_025997475.1 Planctomycetales bacterium | reverse complement strand
CGCAAATGCTCGGCGGTCGGAATGTCGCCGTAGAGAAAAATCCGCGCGTTGGACGGGTGATAATAGCGGGCGTGAAAGGCGCGAAATTGTTCGTAAGTAAGTTGCGGAATGCGGCGCGGGTCGCCGCCGTAGTCGCGACCGTAGGCGTTGTCAAACAGGCGCGCCGCTTCTTCGCGGGCGATGACGCCGTCCATATCGGCGTAGGCGCCTTTCATTTCGTTATAGACCACGCCCTTGACGGTCAGGTCGCCGCCGGCGGTCCATTCGTAGTGATAACCCTCCTGGGCAAAATGTTCCGGCGTCAGGCGCGGGTGAAAAACGGCGTCGGCATAGACGCGCGCGAGGTTGAAAAAGTCGCGGTGATTCAGCGACGCGCAGGGATAAACCGTTTTGTCGGGATAGGTCATCGCGTTGAGAAAGGTCGCGAGCGAGGTCTTCAACAATTCGACGAACGGGTCTTTGACCGGAAATTTTTCCGAGCCGCAGAGGACGGTGTGTTCGAGAATATGCGGCAGACCGGTGTCGTCGGGCGGCGGCGTGGCGAAGGCGACGGCGAACAGATTTTCGGCGTCGGCGGCGTGAAGGTGCAACAACCGCGCGCCGGATTTTTCGTGTCGGCACTCGACCGCGACGGCGCGCTCGTCCAACGCCGGTGAAATTTGTCGAATGACGAAGCCGTGCGAACGGTCGCCCACGGCAAACGGGATTTGGGGGGAGGGCATAAGTTCTCCGAGAGTTAGCGCAATGATTGCAAAAATTTCAGGTCGGGCGAAAAAATCAGCGTATGCCTTTTTTCCCCGTCGTAGTCGCGTTGCAGAAAAGCGGTTTGTCGCTCGCGTAAAATGCGCATAACTTCCGCGACGGTTTCTTGCTCGCCGGCGCGCTCGGCGTCGTCAAGAAAAATACAAAATCGGGCGGGCAGTCCTTGCGCCGCCAAGCGTGGATGTCAGGCGGTAAAACCGTGGAAAAAATTCCCCGCACTTTTTCGTGCGCGGGGAAAATTACCACACGCGCGGCTTGAAGTCGGCAGGAGTTTTGGCGAGACGCACGGTTTCGCCGGATTGTTCCAGCACGAAAAAGCCGGTTTTCATCGCGTATTTCCGCACGTTGTCCGCCATCACCGCCCCCGCAACCGCCCCTAAAAATTTATGGCGGTCGCCGTGTTCGTCGGCGTATTTCCGCAATACTTGCAAGCGCTCGACGTGCGCGTTCACGTCGTCGATATTCGGATAAGATTTTACTTCCACCGCCATCGAGTATTCTTGGTTTTCCAACAGAACGTCGATTTCGGCAAGCACCGGACTTTCGCCGATTTCAATCCGGCTTGAAACTTTGGTGAAATGGTAGCCGATTGCCTTAAAACGTTTTTTCATACTCGGACTGAGCAATTCTTCGACCAATTCGCCAAAGCGATTCTTGAAATGCCCGAATTCTTTGCGGGTCTCTTTCATCTGCCGAGCGGTCTCTTTTTGGTATTCGCGGAATTCGCGAGCGTCTTTTTCTTGACGTTCACGAGATTCCCGCATTTCGCGGTCGAACTTTTCTTGACGTTCGCGAGATTCCCGCATTTCGCGGTCGAATTCGCGAGTGCGTTCTTCTTGGCGTTCGCGGAATTCGCGAGCGGCATCTTCTTGGCGTTCGCGGAGTTTTTCCAATTGCGCCGCATTTTCACGCAACAACGCCCAGACCATTTCCGGCGTTGCGGGGACGTAGGTTGTCGCTGACATTTTTCGCCTCATAGTAAAGTTTCATCGAAAATGATTTTACCTCGAATAATCGCCTCGCAAAATAAAAAATGTCCCGCTAAAAAAACTCCCCGCACTTTTTGGGTGCGGGGCAACGTTATCCGCGCCGATTGAACAGCAGGCGCAATTTTTGTCGGGTGTAAAAATCGAATTGGCGGTCGGAACTGATGAGCGTCATTCGTTCGGCGATGGCTTGCGCGATGATGATGTGGTCGTTCGGGTCTTTGTGGTCGGGGCGAGTTGTCAGGTTCGCGTAAGCCCGCAAATGTTCGCGGTTAACCGGCAAAAAGTGGAATCCCGCCGTTTCGCAGGCAAAAATAATGTCTTCCGGCTTTTTACCGTAAGATTTAATTTTACCGAATTTTTGCAGATGAATTATCTCCCGCACGGAGGCGGTGCTGATATGACAGGCATCGGCGTAATCGTAAAGTAATCCCGCCACGCTCCGCTCCAATTCCGGCGGGTTGAACAAAACATACACGGCGATATGCGTGTCCAAGAGGAAGCGTTCCGGTCTCATTTCAGCACCGCCCGCATATCAATGATTTCCCCGAAAGGCGCGTGTTCACGCAACCATTGACCGCCTTTCGACGGTTTTGCGGGTTTGGGATAACCGGTAAATTCCGTCCACACTCCGTTTTCGATGAGGAACGCTTTCGGCGCTCTTTTCGCGCGTTTTTTCGGCGCGTTTTTTTCGTTCGATTGCTCTTTCATGGTCATTCTCCGGTTGAAATTTTCGGCGTATTGTATTTGCGGCGAAATTGATTGCCAAGAATTTATTGGCGGCTCGCGGCGTTAGAATCGAGCCACCCGCCCAAAAAAATCCCCGCGCCTTTTTCGGTGCGGAGAAAAGTAGTAGTTTCCCTCAACGGTCTAATACGGTTTGACTTCATCGTTGACGTATTCGACGATTTCGCCTTTTTGTTGAAGCAGACCGATGCCGAGTTTTTTCGCTTCGTCGATAACGCCTTTGTCGAAACTCATTCCGCCAAGGCCCAAATAAATCTGGTAGCCGTCGTATTCGGGAAAAAGTTGGCGAAAATTGACGACCTGACGCTCGACCATATCTTTGACGTTGCTTTTACGCACCCGGTATTTCAGCGAAATCAAGGCGACGGCTTTCCTGTTCGTCAATTGCAGGTCAAACTCGCTTTCGAGCCGGTTGCCATCCGGCAGACGCCGAATCGCGTGTTGGTTGCGCAAGACCTTGTCAAAATGGATGCCGGCAAAAATCTGCTTGGTTTCCAGCGCGTTATAAAAATAGTCCTCCGCAAACATTCCGTTACTTTTAGCGATGCCGTTGACGTTCTCGGTCGTGGCTTTAATCGCTTTCCACGCGTCAGCCATTTCGATTTTTCCACCGTTGACGTTCTCGGTCGTGGCTTTAATCGCTTCCCACACGTCAGCCATTTCGATTTTTCCGCCGTTGACGTTCTCGGTCGTGGCTTGAATTTTCTTGCCGAGTTCTTGCAATTCGCGAGCGGTCTCTTGCAGTATCCGGTCGGTCTCTTTTTGGCTTTCGCGAAGTTCGTGGATTAGGCGCATTTCTTGCGAAAACAGGTCGTTGGCAGAAGTTGTCGTTTGGGTAACCATCGTTTTTATCCTTGTCGCAAAAATTAGGTGCGCGAAAGGTTAGCCGATTTACGGTAAAACCGCAATAACAAGGGCGGAAGTTGCCGCCGCAAAAAAATCCCCACACCTTGCGGTGCGGGGATTTTTCTTTGGTCAATTCACACGGTTACACGATTAAGTAATAACTACTCAGATACCAAAGTACCGATGGAAATATTTTGCTCGTCAGTAGTTACACCTTTGGCGAGGCGGCGCACTTGGTTGCTACCGTAGAGAACCGTCGTTCCGTCGTCATAGTGCGGAGCACCAGTAGCACCGGTGCCGCTGGCAGTCGGCCAATCTGCCGCAACAATTTCATTTGCCGGCATATTCGCGATGTTCACACCGGGCTTCCAACCATAACTGATACGAGCGACACCGGGACCCACCATTGCAGTGCTAGTGCCGACGGTTTGGTCAACCGGACAATGGAAAATTTGCGGCGGCACATCAACGCCATTGAAGTAGGTATAAACATGTGCCATACTATTAAAACTTACCGCAGTTCCCGGCATCAACTGCGTGGTATAAGCCGCGACGGTCAACCCGATTTGGTGCAGGTTGTTCGTGCAACCGGTCAATTGCGCCGTGCGCCGCGCGCGCATCAACGGACCCGACAGCAACGCCGCCAAAATGCCGATAATCGCCACGACAATCAACATCTCAATCAGCGTAAAACCGCTTTTCTTTTGCGTCTTCATAGTTTTTCTCCGGTAAAATGGCATCTTTTAATTCCCTCGATGGAGGGTAATTTATAAGTGCCGATTAACTTTTCCGCGCGGCACCATTGCCGACGCGGGTAACCTGCGATTTTTCGCCGAGAGAAACGACATTATCATAATTATTAAAATAATAACGCTTTCGTCGCCGTTCATCTTTGCCAAAAATTCGCGTCAGGCGCGACAATCACATTTCACGCGCCCCCGACCACTACCCGACGGTTTTTTCAATTAACAATTTACAATTTACAATTATGGAGTTTGATTTTCAAATTCGCTTCGCGCAATTTTGACCATCAATTCCTCAATTTTTAATTGTTAATTGCCCTCACGCCGTCGTTGCCGCCACCGCGTCTCTTGCCTGTCGGGCTACCCTCCTTTCGTTGAAAGTTTCCACAAAAAAAACGCCGGTATTTCGCTTCTCGACTAAAAGCCCCGACAGGGGCTTAATGTGAATAACCCCGAGTGGAGCGGCGAGGTGTTTCCGCCGCGCAACTCGGGGAAAACGTCCTCGTCAATCTCAACCCCGACAGGGGTTGAACGATAGTTGAACCCCTCTCGGGGTTCGGTCATCGGGCGGCGTCCCCCCCCCCGACCGGCGCGACGATAGAGCGTGTCGCTTGGTCGGGGTTATTCATATTAAACGCCTACGGCGTTTTTTAAGGAATTTTACTTTTATCAAGCCGGTTGCGATTTCTTGGCGCGCGTAACATGAATTATCATTCCGCTTAGACGCCGCCATTGCCGACGTCATCGCGATTGGCGGCGTCTTTCCGCAACGCCTGCCGGCTGCCGGACCAAGCCATATAAACCGCCGCGCCCGCAATCATAAATATCGACACAATCCAAGTAAGAGTGTGATTGTCCATTTTTATCCCCTCAGCGAATAAATCATCGAATAAATCGCCACGCCACCCACAATCCCACCACCGCCACCAAGGCGCCAATCGGTTCACCGTTAAACACGCCCACCGCAAAACCGCCGACGCTTATTTTTTCCAACCACCCGTTGGCAAATTTACGTTGCTCCGGCGACAGCGCGGCAATCCAAGCGTCAAACCAATTTAACAACCAGCGAAGTATTTTCATTCTGCCGCACTGAAAGCAACCGTTGGCGGATAAGACCGTAGAGAAAACGGCGAGAATTGTATCCGTCCCGCGCGCTTTACAATCAACTTTTTTGGCAAAAAGATATTTTTTTTTGATTTTTTTTGTTGACGGAAAATATCGCTAAATATCGCCCAAAGACCGGTTAGCGCTCCGCGGTAATCGCCAGATTTTCCACCAACAGCACCGGCGCGAAATAATAATCGGCGGCGGCGAGATTTTTGGGGTCGGCGATACTTTGCAATTCGGCGGCGGTGCGCGGCGGCGCTTGCAGGTCGCGCAGTTGCGCCGCGCCGTTCATCACCGCGCCGGAATAACCGGCGTTGCCGCTCCGTAAATCGCGATTGACAAACGGCAGAAAACTCAACTTCGCCGACAAGCGCACCGTCGGCAAAATCACCGGCGGAAAACGCTTGTCCAACGCTTCCGTCCCGTATTGCTCGGCGCTCCGCCGCGCGCGCGCCAGATTGGTCTCGCGCTTCGCCGTGTCGGCTCGCCATTTTTTCACCGCGGCAATCAGCGCGTCCGCGTGGTCCGGCGACAGCGCCAATAACGCCCCGCGCAAGCCGCCGCTTGCCGTAACCGCGTTTTTCCGCCAAATGAAAACCCGCGCCGGCGCGTTCGCGCTTAACGCCTGCGGCGTGAACGGTCCGCCCAAAACGTTTATCCGGTTAATCAGCGCCGGCAACGTCCGCGCCGTGCTGTTGACGCTGTAACGCGACCGCGTCGTTTTTTCGACTAACGTATCGACGAACGGCGCGAACACCGTCTCGGCAAGGCGCGCCGGCAATTCGCTCGGCGAGCAATCGGGCAAAACGACCGCGTCGTCCGCGCTATCCGGCAATTTTTTGACCAAATTTACCACTTGTATCGACGTTATCGGCAACGAAAGCGTCAGCAACTCGTCGCCGTCAAGATAAATCCAGCGCGGGTCGAACGACGCCGGATTGTCGGCGCGAAGCGGCAATAATTTCGCCCCCGTGCGCAATTGCGCCAACGACGTGGCGGCGACGCTACCGTAAATCAAATTGGCGATTAAACCGGCGACGACAAGCGCGACCGTCGCCGCGCCGATTTTCATCCAGCGCGCGACGCGGCGCGTTTGCGCTTCGCGTTTTTCCCGCGTTATCAAGTCCTCGGCGCGTCCGGCGCCGTTTTCGTTCAGCCCTTGGGCGCGGTTGTCGGCTTGTTTGATGACCTCGCTCAACGCCGCGCCGACCTTGCGCCGCAACTTAAAGTGATATTGGCAGTGCGGACAAACCGGCACGCGCCGCGGGACTTTTTGTTTGCACCCCGGACAAAATTTCGTTATTTCGACGTGCGCGCTCGCCGCCGGAGCCGCGGCGGCGAGAAGCCGCGTGTCATTTTCCCGATTTTTCACGGCGGCGACTATCCGCGTAACCGACGGCGCGGCGGACGTTTCGGCAGGCACCACCGGCACGAGCGCGGGCGCGATGAGTGTCGAGGCGGCGACGGTCAAGACCGTCTGACAGGCGGGGCAACGAATTTTTTTGCCGGACAATTCGTCCTTGATATTCATCGCTCTGCCGCAGGCGTTGCAAGTTATTTTGATAGACATAAAGCCCCTTGAAACAATTAACAATTAACAATTAACAATTTGAGGAGTAATTATCAAAATTGCGCGAAGCGATTTTGACCGTCAAACTCCGCAATTTTTAATTTCTAATTTTTAATTTTTAATCAAATTGAAAACCGCGTCCGCCACTTCTTCGACCGTAATCGCGTCCAACACCCGCCGCGCGGCGCGTTGCATTACCGGCGAGCGTAAATCCGGCGTCGCCAAGCCGCCTTTGCCGAGGAGTTGAACTTTTCCGCCGAGCGGACGGGTGCGCGACGGTTCGGTAATGCCGAAAATCACGACCGTCGGCACCGCCAACGCCGCCGCCGCGTGTGCCGCGCCGGAGTCGCCGCCGAGAAAAAATTTCGCGTTCCGCAACACGCCGAATAAACCGCCCAACGTCAACTCGCCCGCCGCGTTGATAACGTCGCCGGCGACCGCGTTAATCATCTCCCGCTGTCCCGCCGTGCCGGTGAAGAGCGCGGGGATTTGCCGCTCGGCGTAAAGACGCGCCGCCACCGCCGCGTAACGCGCCAATTCCCAATCCTTCACCGCGCCGAACGCGCTACACGGCGCGATGACCGCGTAGTTGCCGGCGGTTAAATTTTTCGCCGCTAAAAATTTTGCCGCTTCACTCGCCGCCGCGTCATCGACGGTCAGGCGCGGCGCGGGCATTTCTTGCGCGACGCCGATTTTTTTCAGCAAGGCAAAATAATACTCGGCTTGATGCGCCGCCAAAATTTCCGGCGTCGGTTTAACCGCGTCGGTCAAAAGAAAACCGCGCACGTCGCGGGCGTAACCGAGACGCCGTTTCGCGCCGGTCAAAAACAGCCACGCGGCGGTGGCGAAACTGTTGGTCAATAAAATGCCGAGGTCGATTTTCCGCGAGCGGAGCGCCGGCGCGTTTTTTAACAACGCCGCGCCGCGCGGCACGGTTAAAATTTCATCCGCCGCGCCGGTAAAAACGGCGCGGAGATTTTCCCGCGCGGCGGCGACGATTTTCGCGTCGGGATAAGCCGCCCGCAACGCGGCAAACACCGGCAACGCCATTACCGCGTCGCCTAACCAGTTCGGCGCGCGCACGATTATTTGCATCGGCTTTTCCCTTTTTGTCGATTTTTTATATCTCGCGGAGGCACGGAGAAGTATTGAATTGGAAATGCTCTATTCAATTGCCACGCGCTTTAGCGCGTGGTTAGCGTTCTCCCTAAAACGGGCTTTAGCCCAAACACTAATTCGGCTAAAGCCGATGGAGCAAGGCAACAATTATTTTGGGCTAAAGCCCGTTCATTTTTTTTCGCCGCTTTACCCGCCGTTAAAACGGCGGGCTATTGAGTTTTGTCGCGGTTTCGCCGCATTTCAGTCGGCGGCAATAAATTGCCGCCGAAAACTGCTCACTGCTCACTGTTCACTGCTTCTTCTTCGACCGTCGCGCCGGCGACAACGCCGCGATAAAATTCTTCGCCGCCGAGCGCTATCGACCACGGATAAATCGCGCCGCGCGCGTTGAAATAACTTAAATTCCGCAACTGCAACGCCGCGGTCAGCCAGTCGATTTGCTCCCGCCACAACTCCAAATCAAGCCCGCGAATTTGCCGCCAAATTTCGGCGGCTTCATTTTTACGTCCGGCTTGTCCGCAGTTTTTACGTTGCGTTTCCCATTCGTCGCGCCGCGCATAGAACGCCGGAAATAATTTTCGCCACGTTGCCGCCCGCGTCGTTTTCTCGCGCAATGGCGCCAGCATTTGTTCCGTCGCCGATTGCCGGGCGCGGATGGCTTCGACCAATTCTCCGGCGGAAAATTCGCGGTCGCCGAAAACGCCGCGCCAATAAACCGGCGGGCGCAAACGGGTTTTCGCTTTCGCCATCCGGTCAAAGAAATTGAGTTTCACGCGCCAGACCGGCGGCAAGTCCGGCGGTAGCCACGCCGCGAGTTTTTTCTGCAACGCGTATGCCGCCGGCATATACAGCGACCCCTGCTCCGGCAATGCCAACGCCGCGCCGGTCAGCCGCGCTTGCAGGACCAATAAAATGGCTTTGGCGGCAAGCGCGACCACGCCGTCGCGCCGCAAGGTCGCAATCGGCAAAGCGTCGGCTTGCCAACTTCGCGTCGCGGCGCGTAATTCGCCGTCCGCCAAAAAAAGCGGTTCGCGCCAACAATTTTTGCCGTCGTGGAAAATCGCGAAAAACGGCAACTCGCCGCGCCGGTCGTTCAGCGGACGCATCTCCGTCCCGACCGCGTCGTTATACGATTGCGCGAGCGTCGCGTAATCGCGCAAAAACCACGTCAGCGTTTGCCGGTTCGCGCCGTCGTCCGTCAGCGCGAATAATTGCGAGGTTAGTCCGAATTGCACCGCGTCGCCTAAATCGCGCCGTAGCCACTGCCGGTAAAATTCACCGAGACGTTCGTCGCCGCCGTTTTCAATAAAAAATTCTTCGCGTTGATGCCAGTTTTCAATCCGCGCCCGCGCCGCCGGTTCGACAAAAATTTCGCATAAATTTTCCCGCGCCCGCGCCAGCAGTCGGCGCGCGAACGGCGCGACGGACGCGACGGTTAAATCGCCGAGAAGTTTATGCCGGTTTTTATCGCCCGCCAAATAACTGGCGCCGACAAGTTGCCAATTGTCGGACCCGCTGTAACGGGCATACAATTCGTCGAGCGATAAATCTATCCGTTTCGCCAAATTCGCCGACGCCAAGCCGGTGAACGGCTCGAATTGCCGCACGTCCAACGGTAGCCGTCCGAGAAAATCGAAGGCGAACAACGTCGCGCCCCAGTCGGACGCGCCGCCGCGATAATAACTTTCCGGCGCGAGTTCGACCGCCGCCGCGCCGTGCCGCGAATAGGCGATGTCGATGTCTTCGACGTAATGCGTCCCGACGTAGCCGCGGGCGGTCAGCGCCGCCAATTTCGGCGCGACATCCCACAGCGGCGAACAATTTTGGTCGATGGAAATGAAGCGCATTTTTCACCGGAAGAATTTGGGATTGTTGCCGGCGATGACGATGACGGCTTCGCCCCGGACTTCGCGGTCGGCAAAGGACGCCGCGCAGTCGCGCAAATAGCCGCGCTCCACGCGCTCGTGAATTTTGGTGAGTTCCAAACACACGGCGGCGCGGCGGTCTTCCCACACGGCGGCGGCGTCGGCGAGCGTTTTACCGAGGCGCGTCGGCGCTTCGTAAATGACCGCCGTGTGCGGCGAATTTTTTTCGGCGAGAAAGAAATTTTGCCGCTTGCCGGACTTCGGCGGCAAAAAGCCGTGAAAAGTGAAACTCGCCGTCGGCATTCCCGACGCCATTAACGCCGTCTCGACCGCGCACGGACCGGGGATGACGTTGACCGGCAAATTCTCGTTCAGCGCCGCGTTAATGACGCGATAGCCCGGGTCGCTAATCGCCGGACAGCCGCCGTCCGAGCACAAGCCGACGTTTTTGCCGTCGCGCAACAATTGCAAAACACGCTCGCCGGCGCGGAGTTCGTTGTGTTCCTGATAGGAAAAAAAGAGCGGCGGCAACGGGATTTCATAGCGCTCAAAAATCCGCCGCGTTACGCGCGTGTCCTCGCACGCCAACCCGTCGATTTCCCGCAACACGCGCAAGGCGCGCAACGAGACGTCTTCCAAATTGCCGAGCGGCGTGGCGATGACGTAGAGCATTTTTTTCAGAGTTTAGAGTTGAGAGTTTAGAGTTGAGAGTTTAGCGGTGGAGTCATTTTAATAGACCTGTTCTAAACCTACGAGTGAGCAAATGTTCGTGTCTAATTTTTCGTGCCGCCAGGAAAAATGACGAAGCAATACCGAGAGTATTGCCAGGAATTTTGACGCGGCGGGACGGAAAATTAGCCGAAAATTTGCCGCGAATTGGTTGTCGAACAGGTCTAATAATGCGCGAAGCGCAACCACTGCTCAACGCTAAACTTTCAACTCTAAACTCTGGTTATTGCCAGCCGCGCCGGAAATTACCGCTGTGCGTTCCGGCGAGCGTTTCGCCGTTTTTTATGCGTTGCCAGAGAATTTTCGCCGCCGCCGGTTCGTAGCGCCGATACGTAAAATCGACCCGCGCTTTTTGCAAGCCGTAATCGCGCAACTGCGGCAAATGTTCGCTCCACGAAAACGGCGCGTCGTTAATGACCGTCGAACGGCAACGGTCGGTCAGCAACGCAAATTTTTGTCCGCCGCGCGTCGCGAGCGGTTGCGGTTCGCCGTGGCACGGTTCGCCGTGGCACGGTTCGTCGTGGCGCGGACATTTTTGCCACGCCGCCCGCGCGCACGGCTCGGCGATAAACAGCGGCGAGTCCTGATAAACGATAACTTGCAGAGCGTCGCCCGCGCCGGCGAGCAACGCGCGTAAATTTTCCGCGTCGTCTTCCGGCGAGGCGGTAAAACGGCGGACGCCCTGCCCGCGCAAAAATTCTATGGCGGCGGAGTTCGCCGCATACAACGACCAGTCGGCGGCGATGTCCGCGCCGTTTAACCACGGCAATTGTCCCAATTGCGCCGCGAGAAATTTTTGCCAACCGGCGGCGCGGAGAATTTTTATCCGCCGCGCCACTTCCTCGACTTCGTCGCCGGACAACGCCGCGGTGCGGGTAATCAGCGGCAACGCGACGCGGATTTTTTCGGCGGGAAAATGTTCGGCTTGCAGATACGTCAATAATTCCGGCAACGGCGCGGCGTCGAGGTCGATAATCACTTCGTCGCCGTCGTCGGGGCGGAAGTCCGCGAGCGTGGATAGTTTGTCGATTTTCAAAGACCAGAACATTCGGCTTGTTTTCAGACCTGTTTGCGGAAGAGATTACGGCACGCTTAATTAAGAACTCATTACGCGGTCTTCGTTGGCGCTATTGCAACGAAGAATTTGAAAAATCTCCGCCAGCCGCCCCAACGGGGCGAAACATATCAGCCTATGGTAAGCGGCGACGCTCTATCAGCCGCGCCACCATAGGTAAAGACGGCGCGGAGCGCCAACCGCAATTGGACGGTTCGCCGCGTTTGGGCGAACCGCTCTCGCCGCCGCGGCGTCTGCCGCCGCAAACCGCGCGGCGGGACTGTCGGATGGTTTTATCAATCAACCGCTACCCAGGGTGGCGGCGCGAAGAGCGTGCGCCTTACCCTGGGCTGATATGTTTCGCGCTTTCAGCGCGACTGGCGGAATAAATTATCAAAACAATCAATCGCGTAACCTGAGTTCTTAATTTTTAATTCTTAATTGAACGTTCCTCCGCGCGAAAAAAAAAGTTAGGAAGCGAGTCGAATCCATACTCTACCTCGCTTCAAGGAACGAGCGCAACAGCCGGCTGACTTCTTCGGTCTGAATGAGGAACGCATCGTGTCCGTAGTCGGACGGGACTTCGATATAAGTAACCGGCAATTTATTTTGATTTATCGCCATCGCGAGTTCGCGGCATTGGCGCGGCGGATAGAGCCAGTCCGAGGTGAAACTCACGACCATCACCTGACTTTTGACCCGCGCGCACGCCTGCACCAACGAGCCGTCGCCCCAATACGCCGCCGCGTCGTAATAATCCATCGCCCGCGTGATATACATATAACTGTTCGCGTCGAAGCGCTGGACAAATTTTCGCCCCTGATAATCGAGGTAACTCTCGACTTGAAATTCCACGTCGAAGCCCGGATGCCAGTGGTCTTGCCGCCGCCGCCCGAATTTTTTGTGCATCGATTCTTCCGAAAGATAGGTGATGTGCGCCAACATCCGCGCCGCCGCCAAACCGGCGCGCGGCGGCTCGCCGTCGTAATAATCGCCGCCGTTGAAATGCGGGTCGTTGGTAATCGCGTAGCGCCCGACCGCGTTGAACGCCAAGCCCTGCGCCGACAACCGCGCCGCCGCCGCCAGCACAATGCTTTTGTTCACGAGGTCGGGATAGGCGAGCGCCCATTCGAGCGCCTGTTGCCCGCCGAGCGAGCCGCCGACGACGGCGTGCAATTTTTTGATGCCGAGATGGTCAATCAATTTTTTTTGCAACTTGACCCAGCCGTGCACCGTAACCACCGGAAAACGCAGTCCGTAGGGTTTGCCGGTCGCGGGATTGGCGTCCGCCGGACCGGTGGTGCCGTAACAGGAGCCCAACACGTTGCTACAAACGACGCGATAAACGTCGGTGTCAATCGCCTTGCCCGGTCCGACGACGTTGTCCCACCAGCCCGGTTTTTCGCGGCGCCACGCGCGTCCGTCGCGCTTCCAGTTTTTATCCAAGCCGGCGACGTGCGCGTCGCCGGTCATCGCGTGGCAGATGAGAATCACTTTATCGGCGTCGCGCGGACCGTAGTCCTCGTATTCGACGACGACGGGCGCGAGGGTTTCGCCGGACAACAGCGCAAACGGCGCGCGCGCGTCGGCGAGCGTAACGCGATGCGCTTCGGTGTAACCGAGTGAACCGGCGGGAATTTTTTTCTTCATCTCATTTCGCCGCGAGTTCGGCGTCTTTCTGCTTTTGCTTTTGCGCTTCGAGTTCGGCGGCGCGATGCTCCAAATAGAAATCCTCGGCGGTGGGCTCGGTGCGGCGGAATTTGGGCCACCGCGTTTGTTCTTTTTGCCACCAGCCGGACACGGTGGGTTTCAAGTCGGTGCGGTGTTGCTTGTCGTTTGCCCACCACGTTTCGATATTGCGTCCGGTCGGACCGCCGTCGGTCAGTTCTTGGCTGTCGGTAACTTGATACGGTCCGCACCCCCCTGCCGCCGCCGTCAACAACAACGCGGCGATGCCCAAATTTTTCATAAACGCTCCTTCCGGTCAGAAATTACACTTTCCGTTATCGGCAAATTCGCGGCGAAACTGCAAGCGGGTTCGACGTTGTGCGGCGGGAGTTGGACGCGGCGAGGGACCAATCGCCGCCGTGTCTTGCGCCAAACAACGCCGCGCCTCATAATCGGCGATATTTTGTTTATCATCGGTATTTTCAATATGAGGGGCTAATCGTGAGCAACGCCAACAAACTCTTGGTCGTCGAAAGTCCGGCGAAAGCCAAGACGATTCACAAATTTCTCGGTCCGAGTTTTATCATCAAAGCGTCGATGGGACACGTCCGCGACATCCCGCACCGCGCCGCCGGCACCAAATTCGGCATCGACCTCGAACACGACTACAAGCCCGTCTATGAGCCGCTCGACACGCGCAAAAAAGTCCTGTCCGAACTCAAAGACGCCGCCAAAAAAGTCGATGAGATTTATCTCGCGCCCGACCCGGACCGCGAAGGCGAAGCCATCGCTTGGCATTTGCAAGAGGCGCTCAAACTGCCGCCGGACAAGACCTATCGCGTAACTTTCAACGCCATCACCCGCGCCGCCGTCCAGAACGCCATTAAAAATCCGGGTAAAATCAATATGGATTTGGTTGACGCCCAGCAGGGACGCCGCGTGCTCGACCGGCTCGTCGGTTTTTCGCTGTCGCCGTTTTTGTGGAAAAAAATCACCAAAGGACTTTCCGCCGGTCGCGTCCAATCCGTCGCCGCCCGCCTCATCGTCGAGCGCGAGCGCGAAATCGCCGCCTTTAAGCCGGAAGAATTTTGGCGCCTCACCGCCGAACTCTCCACCCCAAGCGACGAGCGGTTTCTTGCGCAACTCGTCAACTGGCGCGGCGAAAAGTTCGCGCTCGGCGCGCCCGCGGCAAGCGACGAAAAAAGCGCGCGCGCCATCGTCGCGCAGTTGGAAAAAGCCGCGTATCAAATCACCGCCCTCGACAAACGCGAAGTGAAAACGCGCCCCGGCGCGCCGTTTATCACTTCGACCTTGCAACAAGCCGCCAGCACGACGCTGTATTTCGGCGCGAAAAAAACGATGACCGTCGCGCAAAAACTTTACGAGGGCATCGAAGTCAACGGCGCGTTGACCGGCTTGATTACTTATATGCGCACCGACAGCACGCGCCTCGCGCCGGAGGCGTTGAGCGAGTCGCGGAAATACATCGGCGAAAATTACGCGCCGGCATATCTGCCGGAAAAACCGAATTTTTTCACCGGTCGCAAAGACGCGCAGGACGCGCACGAAGCGATTCGCCCGACCAATGTGTTTATCACGCCGGCAATGGTGGCGGCTTCGACGAAAGAGCGCGACATCGTCCGCCTCTACGATTTAATCTGGCGGCGCTTCGTCGCCTCGCAAATGGCGTCGTCGGTGTCGGAAACGACGACCGCCACCATTGCCGCCGGCGACGGAATTTTAGAGGCGAAGGGTAAAGTCGTGTTGTTCGACGGCTACACGATTCTCGAAAAAGAGCGTCAGCAAACCGTGGAGAAAGTCGTCAAAAAAGTCGCGGCGGCGAAGAAAACGCCGGCGGAAGAGAAAAAAGACGAAACGCCGGAGGACGCGACCGAGAATCAAGAACAAACGTTGCCGCGCTTGGCGGTCGGCGACGCGCTGAAATTGCGGCAACTGACGCCGACGCAACATTTCACCGCGCCGCCGCCGCGTTACAGCGAAGCGTCGTTGGTGCGGGCGTTGGAGAAAGAAGGCATCGGTCGCCCTTCGACTTACGCGACGATTGTGCAGACGATTCAAGACCGCGGCTACGCGCAATTGAAACAGCGGCGGTTTTACGCCACGGAATTGGGCTTGGCGGTCAACGATATTTTGGTGGCGAATTTTCCGCAAGTGATGGATTTGCATTTCACCGCCGAGTTGGAAAACGAACTCGACGAAGTGGAGGAGGGCAAGCGAAAATGGCAAAAAATCGTTGACGGTTTTTATCGTCCGCTGGCGGCGAAAATCGCCGACGCGACGAAAAACGCCGAGTCGCTAAAAGGTCAGCCGGCGCCGAACGGCGAAAAATGTCCGCAATGCGGCGGCGAAATGGTCGTCCGCTATTCGGCGCACGGCGCGTTTTTGGGATGCGCCAATTATCCGACGTGCAAAGGCGTGGCGCAGTTGGCAAATAAAGACGGCGACGCGCAAGACGTTGACGCGGACGCGCCGACGGCGAGTTGTCCGAAATGCGGCGCCCCGATGACGAAAAAGCACTCGAAATACGGCGATTTTATGGCGTGCGCCAATTATCCGGCGTGCAAACAGACCTTGCCGATTAACAAGGACGGCAAAGTCGTGGAGTTGCCGGTCGTCAAATTGGACTGTGAAAAATGCGGCAAGCCGCTGGTTACCAAACTCGGCAAAACCGGACCGTTTTTAGCGTGTTCGGGTTATCCCGAATGTAAAAACACGAAGTTCCTCGACAAAAACGGCAAGGTGTTAATTCTGCCGGACGTGTCGCAAGAGAAGTGTGAGAAATGCGGCGCGCCGATGGCAATTCGGATGTCGCGGCGCGGACCGTTCCTCGGTTGTAGCGCCTTCCCCAAATGCCGCAACGCCAAACCGATGCCGAAGGAAAAATAGACCGGTTTCCCAATTTCTTTCTCAAACAGATGCGCCAATGACGAGTTTGCTCACTACTTATCTCAACGCGGTGGACGCGCTCCGGTGCGGCGGCGAGGCGACGGAACATTCGTATCGTCCGGCGCTGAAAGCGTTGTTGGAAAATTTTGACCCGTCCCTCGTCGCCACCAACGAGCCGAAACAAATCCAGTGCGGCGCGCCGGATTTCGTGCTGACCCGCGCCGCTATTCCCGTCGGTTATGTCGAAGCCAAAGACCTCGGCAAAAACCTGAACGACGCGGCGTATCGCGAACAATTCGACCGCTACCGCGCCGCGTTGCCGAATCTCGTCATCACCGATTATCTTACGTTTCAATTCTGGCGGCACGGCGAACTGCGCGCGGAAATTGCGCTCGGCGCGATTGACGGCGACCGCGACGGCGACCGCTCCGGGGGCGGCGACCGTCTCAAACCCGACCGCGCCGCGGCGGAAAAATTTCTTTCACTGCTCAAAGAATTTACGACCTATCGCGGCTTGACGATTAGCGACGGCGACACGCTTGCCAAAATTATGGCGGGCAAAGCCCGCTTGCTCGGCACGGCGATTGCGGCGTCATTGCGCGACGCGGTCAGTCCGGGACTGGCGACGCAACGGCAGGTCTTCGCCGAGATGCTCGACAGCGAACTCACGATTCCGGCGTTTGCCGATATGTATGCGCAGACGTTGCTTTACGGAATGTTCGCCGCGCGATTGTCCGAAAGAAACGGCGAAATTTTCACGCCGCGCCGCGCCGGCGACTTGCTCACCGCCGCCAATCCGTTTTTGCAGAAATTGTTTCAAGAACTCGCCGACCGCCCCGACCCGGCGATTGGCTGGTTGGTCGAGTCGCTCGCCGAAATGTTTAACGGCGTGGCGGTGAAAGATATTTTCACCGATTTCCGCGACCGCGGGCAAGACCCGTTTATTCATTTTTACGAGCAGTTTCTCGCGGCTTACGACCCAGCGGCGCGCAAAAATCGCGGCGTGTATTACACGCCTTACGCGGCGGTGAAATTCATCGTCGAAGCGGTCGATGATTTGTTGCAAAGCGAATTCGGCTTGCCGAACGGCTTGGCAGACCGTAGCAAAATCGTTCGCGACGGCGCGGAATTTCATCGCGTGCAAATTCTTGACCCCGCGACCGGCACCGGCACTTTCTTGATGGAAGTCGTCAATAAAATTCATTCCCAATTCGCCGCCGCGAACGCCGGTATGTGGAACGCTTATGTCGATAAGGAATTGTTGCCGCGTCTGCACGGTTTCGAGATTTTGATGTCGCCTTACACGATGGCGCACCTGAAAGTCGGAATGAAATTGCAGGCGACCGGCTGGGAAAACCGCGACGCGCGGCGGTTGCAAATTTATTTGACCAACGCGCTGACCGACGCCGTTCACGTCAAGGATTCGCTGTGGCTGTGGTTGTCGCAGGAAGTCAACGGCGCGAGCGTTATCAAACAGCGCCAACCGATAATGATTGTGATGGGCAATCCGCCGTATAGCGGCGAAAGTCAAAACGTCAGTATCAATAAAAAAAACACGGCATTTTCGCAAATTGAAAAATTATTGGCCGACTACAAGCGCGAACCGGCGGGCGGACAACTGCAAGAGCGCAATCCGAAATGGCTCAACGACGACTACGTGAAATTTATTCGTCTCGCGGAAAATTTTGTCGAGCGCAATGAAACCGGCATCGTGGCGTTAGTGAACAATCATAGTTTTTTGGACAATCCCACTTTTCGCGGAATGCGCCGGCATTTGCTCAATTCGTTTGACCAAATTTTTATTTTGAATTTGCACGGTAGCGTCAAGAAAAAAGAAGTAGCGCCAGACGGTGGTAAAGACGAGGGAATTTTCAACATTACGGTCGGCGCGACTATCAACATTTTTATCAAAACCGGCAAGAAAAAAGCCGAAGAATTGGCGAGAATTCATTACGCCGAATTGTGGGGCAAACAGTGCGACAAGTTTGAATTTTTATTGACGCATAATTTGCGAAATACGAAATGGCAAGCATTGTCGCCGGTCGCGCCGCATTATTTTTTCGTGCCGAAAAGCACCAAAGGACAAAAAAAATATGAAAGCGGCTTTTCTGTAAAAGAGCTGTTTCCGTTGAACAGCGTCGGCATCGTTACCGGCGGCGACAGTTTTTTAGTCGCGGATAATCAAGAAATTTTGCGACGGCGGATAGAGAAGTTGCTGACGGACGACGTGCGCGTCGCGGACTTGCGCGATAAATACGGCGTCACGGAAAAATACGCGACGCGGCTTTATCGCCACAAATTGACCGTTGAATTGGCGCGGCTGAATAAAAGCCGGAACGGAAAAAGCGACATCGACAACCGGAATTTTGTTCCCATCAATTATCGCCCGTTTGAGCGCAAAGTTATTTATTTTGCCGAATTTCTAATTGAACGGTCGCGCGACAAAGTGATGCGACATTTTATAAGTGGCAACAATTTAGGATTGCTCTTCAAACGTGGACTCGCTGAAAAATCTCCGCCCGCGTTTGCGTGTAATCATATTATTGAATTTAGAAGTTGGTCGCGTCCGGGAATGCAGGGAGGCGACTACGTCGCGCCGCTCTACCTCTATCCGCAAAGCGGCGACTTGGACGCGAGCGAGCCGCGCCGTCCAAATCTGAATCCGGCAATCGTCGCCAACATCGCGGCAAAAATCGGGCGAAATTTTGTCGCCGAAAAAGACGGCTATAAAAACCATTTCGCACCGGCGGATATTTTTGATTACCTCTACGCGGTTTTACACTCGCCGTCATACCGCGAAAAATACGCGGAATTTTTGAAAATTGATTTTCCGCGCGTCCCGTATCCCGAAAACGCCGCCCAATTTGACCGTTTAGCCACGCTCGGCGCGCGTCTGCGGCAACTGCATTTATTGGCAAGAATTCCGCCGCTGAAAACGACGTATCCGGTCGGCGGCGACAACAAAGTGGAAAACGTGCAATACGCCGCCGAGCGCGTGTATCTCAACGCGACGCAATATGTCGGCAACGTGCCGGCGGCGGCGTGGGAATTTTACCTCGGCGGCTATCAACCGGCGCAAAAATATCTCAAAGACCGCCGCGAGCAAATTTTGTCTTACGCCGAAATCGAACACTACCAAAAAATCATCGCCGTCCTCGTCGCGACGGCGGAAATTATGAACGAAATCGGTTGAAACCGCGGGCAGTGAGCCGTGGACAGGGCATCGTATTTCTTTGGCATTTTCTGCCCACTGCCCACTGCCTACTGCTCACTGCCCACTGACTTGGAGAAACCCAATGCCCGCGCAACTGTTGGACGGCAACGCCGTCGCGCAAAAATTATTGGCGGCGACCCGCGAAAAATTTGCCGGATTAAACCGTCCGCCGCGTTTGGTCGCCATTCGCGCGAATGACGACGCCGGCAGTCGTTGGTATGCGCAGGCGCAAGCCCAACACTGCGCCGCGAATAATCTTGAATACACATTGGACGAACTCGGCGCGACCGCGACGCGCGAGCAAATTCTCGCCGCGATTATCCGGCATAATCAAGATGAAACGGTTTCGGCGATTTTGCTACATTTGCCGTTGCCGCCGCGGAGCGACTATCTCGAATTAGTCGCCGCCATCGACCCGCGCAAAGACGCCGAAGGCGTGCATCCGGTCAATCTCGGCAAATTGTTGGCAATCGGCAAAAACGACGCGGCGGTCGTTCCCTGCACGGCGGCGTCCGCCGTGCAATTGGCGCAAGAAGCCGGCGCGTGGGCGGGGAAAAAAGCCGTCGTCGTGGGGCGGAGCGCGATTGTCGGCAAACCGGCGACGTTGCTGTTGTTGGGCTTGAACGCGACCGTAACCGTCGCGCACAGTTATTCCGACGTGGGCGGGGAATGTCGCGCCGCCGATTTAATCATTGCCGCCACCGGCGCGAGCGGGGCGGCGTGGAATCGCTATCGCGCGAAATTTACCCAATGGCAAAACGGCGGCGGTGAAAAACCGTTGCCGCCGGATTTATCGCCGCTCATCAAAAAAGAAATGGTCAAGGAGGGCGCGACGGTGATTGACGTCGGCGTGAATCAAATTCCGCGAGCGTTGGACGCCAACGGCGAGCCGGTGAAAAACGCCAAGGGCAAGCCGGAGATGCTCTACGTCGGCGACGTGGACTTTGACGCGGTCAAAGAAATTGCCGGTTATATTACGCCGCCGCAAGGCGGCGTCGGTCCGCTCACCAATGCGTTTCTCATTCGCAACACGGTTGCCGCCGCCTACCGTAGAGTTGAGAGTTGAGATGTGGAGTTATTTTATACTCATTACGAATTGGTTTGCGGAAAAGTCATTTGCGTAAATACACAACGATTCGCGTTTCGGTAAAACAAATCCGCAAACCAATTCGTAATGAGTATAGATGTAATCCGGGTCAAGATAGGCGTATTCGTTTCTCATATCGTTTCTCGAAGTAAATTAACTAAATTGCTATTTTGAATTTTTCCCAGCCGATAATCGCGATAAAGTTCAAGCCATTTCGCAGTGGGCGTAAATCCTTCAAACATATTCGAGCCCAAGACCTCCGCCGTGCGGTCGAGCATTTCTTGATTGGGAAATACCACGCCCATAATAGTCAGATGTGTGCGGTCAATTTTTATCGGTTGATATGCCATTATTTTAATCTCCTTAAAATAATCCGGTTAATTCATCGCGAAGCCGCCGCCGTCCGTTCTTCGCACGCGGACAATTCCTGTTCGATTTGTTCGATGCTGGGTAAATTCAGCGATGACTTTTGCGGCAACGATTTTACTGATTGGTATTCCGATTATGCCACCACGGTAATTGTGCAACAACTTGTTGCACAATTGTTCGGTCAGTCCACGCCTCGGCAAATACCCGCATATACTCAAGGCGAATTGTTTTGCGGAAAGTCACGTTGGCAACGGCAGTCGTTTCTTGATAGGAGAAACGATGTCGAATTTTAGCGCCAGCAACGTTTTCAGGTCCTCCGCAAAATCGCCCGCGGACAACCGAAAGAAAAATTCGCGCAGGGCACCTCGGAAGCCCAAAAATTTCTCATAGTAACGGTTATTCGTTACTTGCTGATGCATAAATCGCCACAACCGCTCAATCAAATTCAAATTCGGCGAATACGGTGGGAAAAAGTCCAACTTTATCCGCGAGGTCT
>BNUQ01000033.1 GCA_025997475.1 Planctomycetales bacterium | reverse complement strand
GACGGCACCGCGCAAGTGGCGGCGGAATTGGCGGCGAAGTATGCCGACCGCATCCGCCTGTTTCAGCAACCGGTCAATCGCGGCAAAGGCGCGGCAATTCAACGCGCGATTGCCGAAATGTCCGGCGTCAGTTCGATTTTTTGCGCGTCCGGCGCAAGAACGCCCCACACCGGCAAGCCGGTAATTTCGGCGATGACCGGCATATTATCGTTCGCCAGCGTGTCCGCGAGCGCGGCGTCGAGCGTGTTCGCCGCGCCGCCGCTCGCGATAAATCGATTGAAAACCAAACCGCGGCAGACGATG
The DNA here is from genome assembly GCA_025997475.1 of Planctomycetales bacterium. GTDB lineage: Bacteria > Planctomycetota > SZUA-567 > SZUA-567 > SZUA-567 > MS499-59. The sequence continues at coordinate 21,018 of BNUQ01000033.1, read as the reverse complement.
CCGTGCCGTTGCAGATATTCCGCCGTCAGCACGAAATTATTTATCGCGCCCAAGCCGACCGTGCCGACGACGACCGTCGCGAGTTGCAATTCTTTAATCACCTCCGACAACATCAGCGTCGAGCGCCCGTCGCGCCGGAGCGGGCAAACTATGCCGCCGCTTCCTTCGACGACCACATAGGCGTATTCGCGGCAGAGGCGCGCGTAATCGGCGCGGATTTTCGCCAATTCCGGCGGCGTGCCTTCAAGCCGCGCCGCGAGATGCGGCGACACCGCCGCTTCGTAAATATACGAAACTAACGAGTTCGGCGACGCGGACAAACCGGCGATTTTCACCACGCGCTCGGCGTCGCCGGCGATAAGCCGCCCGCTCGCGTCGCGCGTGTTGCCGCTGACGGCGGCTTTGTAATAACCGGCGTTCAGTCCCGCCGCGCGCAGGGCTTTGACCAACAGCGCGGCGAAATAGGTCTTGCCGGCGTCGGTGCCGGTGCCGGTGATAAAAATTGCGGGCATAGGTTCCTCGTTAATTCCCCGCGTCGGCGGCGAATTCGTCTGCCGTTACTTCTTGTTTTCAGGATACAGCACGGTCAGCATTTTGCCGACGCGCAGGTATGAGGCATACATTCCCGCGACCGCGCCGAGCGTGATGGCAATCGCCATTCCCCAGCCGCCGGTGCCGAGGTAGCGATTGGCAAGCCACCCCGCGCCCGCGAACAGCAACACCATCGTTACGAAAAAGACGCCGATGCCGGTGGTCATTCCCAAAAAACGCGCCGGATTGACCTCGGTGTCGCGCACCTCGGCGTGGCGCGCGGACTCATCCGGCGCGGACTCGTCCGGCGCGGGCGGAAGCGCCGCGTTTGGCGCCGCCGCCGCCCTTTTTTTTTCCGCGTCATTTTCGCTACTCATGTCGTTCCCCTATTATTTTCGCGTGGCGATATTATAAATCCGCCGAATTGATTATCATTCCATAATTCTCCGCGATTTCCCCATTGTCCCCGCGCGAAACCTATGTGCAACGACCGCGACTACAAATTAAGCCGTTTCGGCAAAATCGCTCTCGCCAAGCACTATTTGACGGCGGCGGATTTGCATGAATGCGTCAACATTCAGGAAAAATACGAGGAAGCGAACCGTCCGGTGCCGCAACTCGGCGCTATCGTCATCGCCAAAAAATTTATGACCGGCGAGCAGGTCGCCGAAGTGTTGCGCCTGCAAAACGAAGAACTCCACGCCAAAGTGAGCAACCAAAATATCCAGCGCCGCTACCAGCCTGGCGAAACTATTTTTTCCGAAAACGACGACAACCACGATTTATTTTTGTTACGGCGCGGTGTGATTGAATTTTATCACCGCCGGGTGTTGGTCGAAGTGCGCTCCGGCGAAAACGTCTATTTCGGCGTCGCCGGTTATATGCTCAAAAAACCGCGCTACGCCACCATCGTCGCCAAGACCGCCTGCGACGTGTTGCAAATTTGCGAAGAGAACGCCAACGCGCTGTTCAAGATGCGCCCCGATTTGGCGTTTCGGCTGACCGCCACCATCGCCCATTCGCTCCAAAAAAACGTTGACGCTTATTCGCAAATTATCGCCGCCCTGCCGCCGGAAACTGTCGAGCGCGCCGCCGCCACGATTGCCGCCAACGTTGCGGTCTCGCCGCCGGCGGTGTTCGCCGCCCCCGACCCCGAAGTTGTCGGCATTAAAATGTCCGCGCCCCTCGCGCCCATCGCGCCCATCGCGCCGGTCGCGCCCGCGCCGCCGGTAGCGAACAACGCCGCGCCGACCGCGCCGTCGGTAAGCCCATCGGCCGACGATGAATTATCTTTCAACGACGACGATGACGCGCCGACTCCGCCGCCCGTGTCGGCGAAGCCCGCCTATGCGATGCCCGCGTCTGCGCCGCCCGTGTCGGCGAAGCCCGCATCGGCGATGCCTGCATCTGCGATGCCCGCGCCGACGCCGCCGCCCGCGGATTTTTTTACACCGCCGATTCCCGACAGCGCGTTGCCGCCAAGCGAACCGTTGCCCGACGAGGTCTTGCCGGACACGCCGCCAGTCGCGCCGGTCGCCGCGTCGAAACCGACGGCTCCGTCCGCGCCGGTTGCGCCGTCCGCGCCGGTTGCGCCGCCCGCGCCGCCCGCGCCGCCCGCGCCGACCGCGCCGTCAACCCCGCCGGTTAAACCGGTTAAAACCGCCGCGCCGGCGGATGCCGCCAATGTTCAAGCCGCCAATGGCGGCGCGGGCGCTCTACTGGCGGAAATCAAGCGTCTCCAACCGAAACCGCTGGCGCGCGACGCGCTAAAAGGCGTGGAAAAGCGCATCGGGCTGTATTTGGAAATTGAAAAATTGGAAGCGCAACGCGGCGAATTGGAAAAGAAATACCCCGGCGCGTCCGAGAGTTTCAAAATTGAAATCGCGCGGCAACGGCGCGAATACGTCAAGATTCCCAAAACCGATATTCTGCAAACGCAACTCGAAAAACTCCGCGATAAACTCGCTTACTCGCCGGACGCCGACGCGACGGCGAAAGCCGTGACGGTTGTCATTCCCCCCGTCGGAACGCCGGTCGCGCCGGAAAAAACGCCGGAAGAAGAGGCGCAGGAGCGGTTGGAAAAAATTAAAAAAGCGCTGTTCAAACAATTCGGCGCGGCGGCGGAAACTCTCGACCCCAGCGACTTTTCCGATATGGAAATCGCCGACGAACCGGAAGAAGACGCGACGGACGCCACGCCCGCGGCGCCTACCGAAGTCGCCGCGCCGAAGCCGAAATTACCGCCGCTGACGCGCGATATGCGCGAGTTGCTGACCCTCGCCGTGCAACAAAAAGAATTGCTTCTCAAACGCGCCGCCGAAACCGGCAAATTGTTGCGGTTATGCGCGGCGTCCTGCGACAACGAGCCGTTCTTCCAGATTTTGCGCGAACTGCATCTCGACCCCGAACCGATTTTCGGTTGGGGAATGTTGTTGCTCGCGCTGAAAGAATACGGCGAGACCGCCAACAACAATATCAAAGCCGGACGCAAGCGCACCGCCGAATTGAACGACCCGAAAAACGCGCCGCCGAAAAAGAAAGCCGGTTTTTTCTCCTTCGGCAAAAAGAAAGACAACGAACCGAACGAAACGGAAAAAGAATTGGCGGCAATCGCCGCGGCGGAAATTCACTGGAAACTCGTGGCGACCAACGTCGCGCGCGACTCCGCCTCCGACGAGCCGGAAATGGTCGCCGCGTTCTGGGACTTATACGAAAAATTAGGATTGCAATACGTGGGCGGCATCGCGGGCAAAGCGGGCGTGTTCGTGCGCGCCTATCTGCGCTGGGGAATGCTCGGCGCCTCCTCGCGGTGGCTGACGCCGGAGCAATTGCAAACGCTCGTCGAGGACTGTTTTCCCGTGCCGGAGCGACCGACGAACCGCTTGGAAGAAACGGCGATTTATTACGCCGACGAAGTCGTCTTTTTCACGGCGAAGGGCTTTTTGCCGCCGTCGTCGAACGAGGATTTGGAATTAAATCACCGCAATTCCAAGGAATGGAAAATCGACCGCGCGTGGCGGAAACTCGTCAACTGCGGCGCCTACAACACGGCGCTGACGCAAATTCTCGAACAACAACAAAAACTCATCGACGAGGCGCGCGCCAACATCGAGAGTTTCAACGCGATGATTGAAAAAACCAAAGCGTCGAACAATCCCGATAAAAAGAAAATTATGGTCAAGTTGCGCGACCAATCGCAAAACGACAAAATCAAAGCCGCGCGCGCCGAGAAAATCGTCGAGCAGTTGCGCGGCAAAACCCTGCCGTATAACGAAGAGGAAATTTTGCGCAGTCGCGAACAGTTGGCGGAATTTTCCGTGGAAAAACCGGACGAACTGGCGTTAGCCAAACACGAAATCGGCTGTTTGCGCCGCAACGCCCGTTTAGTGGCGAAACTGAAAGAACCGTTTTTGCCGTTCTCGTTGCGCGACCGGTTTAAGCCGGAGATGGGGTGCGCCAGCACCCGCGCCGCGATGCTGGCGATGATTGACGACGTGGAAAAACGCGACCCGATTATTTTTTTGGAGCCGCTGATTCCCAACGCGAAAAAAACACATCAGGTTTATATGCGGCGCTCGCCGGTGATGATTCTCGCGCCGGCGGGCGGCGTGATGGGCTTCGTGATGGCGCCGCGCCAGAGTTCGGAAGGCGGACGGTTCATTCTGCCGGCGTATGTCGAGCGGGCGAATATGCGCGAAGAAATTTTATGGTCAACCTTGTCGGACTTCCGCTTCGACACCAGCAAGGCGTCGGCGGGCGCGGACTTGATGACCAGCGACACGCTCGTCGCCAAATATATGGAAGTGCGGTGGAATTTGCGCAAACGCGAGCGCGAGGCGCGGCAAAAAGCCGGTATTTATATGGAAGAAAACGAGCGCACGAATCTCCGCCGCCACTACGCGATTTATATGAAGTCGGCGTTCGACGCGGGCAAACAGTTGTTCTTCAAATGCCCCGAACTCTACGAACTCGTCATCAACAAATTCATCGACTTACCGGCGGGACAAACGATACTGAAGCGGTAAGGAGTTTAGAGCCGAAAGTTGAAAGTTGCGCGAAGCAAATTTTGAAAATAAAATTCCGTAGAGGGGAATTTAAGCGGCGGTTATACTCGTTACGAATTGGTTTGCGGATTTGTTTTACCGAAACGCGAACGGTTATGTATTTACGCCAATGACTTTTCCGCAAACCAATTCGTAATGATTATATTTCAGAAAGGCAAAAAAAAATGAGCAAAAAATTTTCCCTGACGAGCGTCGGGTCGCCGATTACGGATTACTTGGCGCGGGTGGACGACGATTTTCTGCGGCAGAACGTCGGCGGCGAGAAAAACGGTATGCGCCTCATCGACAGCGCGCAAATGGCGGAACTGCTCGGCAAACTGCCGGACGGCTACGTCTCCGCCATCGGCGGCGCGGCGATGAACACCGCGCGGGCGCTGGCGCGGTTGGGCGTCGCCACTTGCGGTTTAGGCAAACTCGGCAACGACGAAACGGGTCGGCATTACATCAAGAAAATGGCGAACGCCGGCGTCAGCCCCGCGAAATTCAAATACGCGGGTTTTTGTCCGAGCGCGCGCTGTTTGAGTTTAATCACGCCCGACGCCGCGCGCACCTTGCGCACCGACCTCGGCGCGGCAAGCAAACTGTTGTCGGAAGACCTCGTCGCCGCGGATTTCGCCGACACCGACTACGTTTATATCGAAGGTTATTTGTTGTGGAATCAGCCGCTCGCCGAGCGGATTTTCACGCTGGCGCGCGACGCCGATTGCGAGATTTGCCTGAATTTCGGCTCGTTTGAAATGGTGCGCCAGTTGCGTCCGCAATTGCAAACGTGGTTGCGCGATTACGTCGGCGTCGTGTTCGGCAACCTTGAAGAGGCGCGCGAGTATTTTCGCGACCAAGACGGGAACGCCAAAGAAATGGCGCAGAGTTTGATGACCGTTTGCGGTTGCGCGGCGGTAACCGACGGCGCGAACGGCGCGTATATCGCCGAATCCGGCAAAGAGACCACGCATTGTCCGGCGCAAGCGCCGACGGAGTTGGTCGATACCACCGGCGCGGGCGATTTCTGGGCGGCGGGATTTTTATACGGGCGCATCAAAAATTACGACCACGCCCGATGCGGACAAATCGCCACGGCGCTCGCCCGCGAAATTATCGCCGTCGCCGGCGTCGAATTGTCGGCGGAAAAATGGGAAGCGTTGCGCGCGGAAGTTAGCGGCAGTTGACAACAATTAACAATTAACAATTAAGAATTAAGAATGGTGAAGTGATTGTCGAAATTGTGCGAAGCGAATAAAAACTACACAGTTCTTCATTCTTAATTAGACCTGTTCGATAACCAAGAGCGAGCAAATGTTCGTGTCTAATTTTTCGTGCCGCAAGGAAAAATGACGAAGCAATACCGAGAGTATTGCCAGGAATTTTGACGCGGCGGGACGGAAAATTAGCCGAAAATTTGCCGCGAATTGGTTGTCGAACAGGTCTATTGCTCTTAACCGCTCACGGTCCCGTCGGCGCGGCTTCGATGATGCCGCCGAGCGGATTGTCCACCGGCAAGGCGACGGTGGCTTTGTTTTTCAGAATGGCTTCGAGCGCGTCGAGCCGGCGCAGGAAAATCGCGAGTTGCGGATTTTGCTTAAATTCCTGATAGAATTCCGCCGCCGCCGCGTCGCCCTCGCCTTTGATTTGCCGCGCTTTCGCCGTCGCTTCGCTTAATAAATTTTGCTTTTCCAAATTGGCGCGGCTGACGATTTTTTTCGCCTCTTCTTTTCCTGCCGTAACGTTGCGCTCCGAGTGCGTCTGCCGCTCTTTAATCATTCGCGCGTTGATTTCTTTAATCGTGTCTTTCGGCAACGCCAACCGCGTGATAAACACTTTATCGACGGCAATCCCGTAATCCGATTTTTGCAAATCGCTCTGAATTTGCCGCAACAGCGCGGTTTCAACCTGCGCGAAAGTCGCCGCCTGTTCGGGACGGTCGCTGACCAAATCCGTCAGCGCGAAACTGCTGACGACCGTCTGCCGCGCGCCGCGCGCCAAACTGCTCAACATATTCGCGGCGTTGGCTTCGCTTCGCCAGCCGGCATCGTTCGCCATGCGCCGCAGATATTTCTCCGCGTCGTTGACGCGCCACGCCATCGCCAGCGTCAAGTAGATGTGATTTTGGTCGCGCGTCGTAACGATTTCGGTGTTTTTGATTTCCAAGGCGCGCAGGCGCGTATCGACTTTTTCGACGCGCTCGATGCCCGGCGGCAGGCGAAAATACGCGCCCGGAATTTTTTTCACGCCGCCTTCGCGAATGCCGCCGAAAGTATAAACGACGGCTTGCTCGCCTTCGTTGACCGTGAAAGTCAAACACACCGCCGCCAGCAAAATCACTAACGCCGCCGCGACCGCGATAGTCCACGCCCGTTGGTTGTTCATTTTTACAATTCCTCTAAAAAAAAATTAACCGCGAATTACAAATTAAAAATTAAAAATGGCGGCTTGGACTTAAAAATGACGCTTCGCTAATTCAAAAATCAAATTTCAATAATTGTTAATTGTTAATTGTTAATTGTTCTTACAGCAATTCGTCTTTGGTGAAAACCGCCGACAGCGAGTAGCCCCGCGCCGCCAGCGCTTCGCGTCCGCCGTCGAGCCGGTCAACCAACGCGACGACGCCGCGAATATCGACGGGACAGGTCTCCAACACGCGGTCGATGGCTTGGAGCGAACTGCCGCCGGTCGTAACCACGTCTTCGATAATCGCGACTTTTTCGCCGGCGATTAAGTCGGGACCTTCAATCCATTGCGCCGTGCCGTGTTTTTTCGGTTCTTTGCGGACAATGAAGCCGGTGTAAGGCGTGCCGGCGTCGAAACTGAGCGCCACAATCGCGCCGATGAGCGCGTCGGCGCCAAGCGTCATACCGCCGACGCGGGTTACGCCGAGCGGTTTTAACAAGTCGAGAAAAATCCGCGCCGCGAGATTGAGCGCTTCGGGGCGGAGCGTCGTCGTTTTGCCGTTGATGTAAAAATCGCTTTTTTTGCCCGACGCGAGCGTGAAATCGCCGCGCAGAAAATCAATCTGTTTTTGCAGACGCAGTTTGCGGTCGTCCATTTTTTCTCCATATCGTAATTTCTAATTTTTAATTGGTAATTGACCGAAATATCGTAACCTCAACGGTTATAAATTACAAATTAAAAATTAAAAATTGAGGTGTTTGCGGCGCAAATTCGCTTCGCGTAATTTTTAAGTCCAAGCCGACATTTTTAATTTGTAATTTTTAACGGCTAAAACCACAAAGGGGAAAAAATGCGTTACGCACTGTTAATCGCCGACGGCGCGGCGGATTATCCGCAACCGGAATTGGGCGGCAAAACGCCGCTGGCGGTCGCCAATAAACCGGCGATGGATTATATCGCTCTCCACGGTTACGCCGGACAAGCCGCCAACATTCCCGCCGGTTTGGCGCCCGGCTCGGACATTGCCGCGCTGTCGATACTCGGCTACGACCCGCGCGTCTATTATTCCGGTCGCGCCCCGCTCGAAGCCGCCGCGCAAAAAATCACGCTTTCCCCGACCGAAACCGTTTTTCGCGCCAACACCGTAACCGTTCGCGACGGCATAATGGCGGACTTCGCCGGCGGACACCCGAAAGACGCCGACGTGTTTCCGCTGATTGACTACCTCGCCGAAAATTTGCAAATCCCCGGCGTGAAATTATATCGCGGCGTCAGTTATCGCCATTTGTGCGTCATCGACGGACTGACCGCCGTCGCCGCCACCACGCCGCCGCACGATATTTCCGGTCAAACCGTCGCGGCGCATTTGCCGGACGATGCCGTGCTCAACCGCATTATGAGCCGGACGGAAGAATTATGGCGCGAAAAAAACGCGCCGTTCACGCAACTCTGGCTCTGGGGCGGCGGCAAAACGCGCGCGCTCCCGACGCTCGCCGATTTGTATCATTTGCGCGGCGGAATGATTAGCGCGGTGGACTTATTGCGCGGCATCGCGACTTTGGCGGGGTTGGAGATTATTCCGGTCGCGGGCGCGACCGGTTTTTACGATACTAATTATCGAGGTAAGGGCGAGGCGGCGCTGGAATTTTTGCGCCGTCATGATTTCGTCGTCGTGCACGTCGAGGCGCCGGACGAAGCCGGACACAACGGCGACGCGCCGGAAAAAATTCGCGCCATCGAAAACTTTGACCGCTTCATCGTCAAGCCGTTGTTGGACGAAGTTCGGGCGGGCGATTTGCGGTTGTTGGTGTTGCCCGACCATCGCACGCCGCTGAATTTGCGGACGCACAGCGCCGAGCCGGTGCCGTTCGCGTTATACGGCGCCAACGTTCCCCCGCGCCCAATCGCCGCCTTCACCGAAGCGGCGGCGGCAAACAGTCCGGTCGTCGCCGGACAGGACTTGATAAAATTGCTGTTGGCATAATTAAGAGTTGAAAGAACGAGCGCGAAGCGCGGCAAATTAAATTCCCCTCTGCGGAGGGTTAGGGCGGACTAACCGCCGGCAGGAGCGAAGCGCTTCCGCGCCCTTGCGGCGTTGCCAAGCAAACTCCACAATCGTTAATTTCTCAAAAAGGAGAGCGCATGAAAAAAATCAATTTGGGCAACGGCGAGGTGCCGTGCCTAGCGGTGGGGTGTATGCGAATGAACGCCCTTAAACCCGCGGAGGCGGCAAAGTTTGTGTCCTACGCCGTGGAGAACGGCGCGAACTTTTTCGACCACGCGGACATCTATCCGGGAAGCCAGCCATACGGAGTTTGCGAAAGCATCTTTGCGGCGGCGCTTGCCGACGCGGGAATAAAACGGGATGCGGTCGTGATACAGTCCAAGTGCGGGATTGTGCCGGGCGTGATGTATGACTTCTCGCTAAGACATATTCTGGATAGCGTTGACGGCATCCTTGAACGACTGAAGACGGATTATCTTGACCTGTTACTGCTCCACCGCCCCGATGCGTTGGCCGAGCCGGAAGAAATTGCGGCGGCGTTTGACTGGCTTAAATCTTCGGGAAAAGTGCGGCAATTCGGCGTGAGCAACCACACACCCTATCAAATTGAGTTGCTGAAAAAACACGTAAAGCCGCGGATAGTCGTAAATCAACTGCAACTTTCCATCACCAACGCGAGTATGATTTCCCAGTCGATGCATATGAACACGCTCGGCAACGACGCGGTCAGCCGCGACTTGGGCATATTGGACTATTGCCGCCTGCATGACATCACCATCCAGCCGTGGTCGCCTTTCCAATATGGCTTCTTCGAGGGCGTGTTCTTGGGCAGTCCGAAGTTTCCCGAACTGAACCGCGTTATCGACGGCATCGCGGCGAAGTATAACGTGAGCAACACGGCGATAGCGGTGGCGTGGCTGATTCGCCATCCCGCAAAATTTCAGCCGATTATCGGCAGTATGAACACCGCGCGTTTCGGCGAATGTCTCGCGGGGACGGAAATCACTTTGACCCGTGAAGAGTGGTATGCGATACACGCGGCGGCGGGCTATTCGTTATTGTGAAGTTTCTATGCTTAAAAATGAGGCAGATAAAATGACCATCGACCTTGAAAAAATCCGGCGGTATTTTCGCGACGACCGCTTCGCGATGAACATCGGCATCGGCATCGACGCGGTGAGCGAAACGTCCGTGCAATGCAGTATGGTTCTGACCGAGAATCACCGCAACGCCGTGGGCGGCGTGCAGGGCGGCGCGATTTTCACGCTCGCCGATTTCACTTTCGCCGTGCATTGCAATCTGGCGATGGTCGGCGGCGAACCCCTCGGCGCGACCGTCGGGCAATCGTGCGCGATTTCCTATCTGAAATTGACGCGCGGCGCGAAACTCCTCGCCGCCTCCACGTGCCTGTCGCGCGGACGCGCGATGTCGGTCTATCGCATCGACGTTACCGACGACCTCGGCGTGCCGATTGCGCAAATGACCGGCAACGCTTTTACCATTCACAATTCACAATGAACAATTAAGAATGGCGGTTGCGGCGCGATGCGCCGCACATTAAAAATCAAACTCAACAATTCTTAATTCTTAATTGTGAATTGTGAATTGTAAATTCCCGCCGGAGACCGCAATGCTCTCGTCCGTGCAATGGCAACAGGTTGACGCGCTCCTTGCGCTGGCGCTGGCGGAGGATGTCGGCGACGGCGACGTAACCACCGCGATTCTCGCGCCGGCGGCGGCGCGGTTGTCCGCCGCGTTCGTCGCGCGGCGCGCCGGCGTCCTGTCCGGCGGCGAAATCGTCCGGCGCTTTTTCGCGTTTCTTGACCCGGAAGTAACCGTCACGCCGCTCGTCGCCGACGGCGAGCAAATCTCCGCCGGTCAGCCGTTGCTGAAAATCGCGGGCGCGGCGCGGTCGATTTTGACCGGCGAGCGCGTGTCGCTGAATTTCCTGCAACGAATGAGCGGCGTCGCGACCGTAACGCGCCGCTATGTCGAAGCCGTGCGCGGCACCGGCGCGAAAATTTATGACACGCGCAAAACCCTGCCCGGGCATCGGGCGCTCGACAAATTGGCGGTCGCGCACGGCGGCGGCGCCAATCACCGGCTCGGCTTGTTCGATATGATTTTGATTAAAGACAATCATCTCGCGCTGGCGGGAATCGCGTCGCCGGCGGAAGCGGTGCGGCGCGCGCGGAGTCGGTCGGCGTTGCCGCTGATGGTGGAAGTCGATACCCTCGAACAGTTGCGAGCGGTGTTGCCGAGCGCGCCGGATTACATTTTATTGGACAATATGGACGCGCCGACAATGCGCGAAGCGGTGGCGCTGACGGCGGCGGCGTTCCCCGCCGAGAATTCGCGCCCGCAACTTGAAGCGTCCGGCGGCATCACGCTCGACAACATCCGCGCGGTCGCCGAAACCGGCGTGAACCGGATTTCTGTCGGCGCGTTGACGCACAGCGTCGCGGCGTTAGACCTTGGTTTAGACGCGATTGCGCCTTAATAGACCTGTTCGACAACCAATTCGCGGTAAATTTTCGGCTAATTTTCCGTCCCGCCGCGTCAAAATTCCTTGCAATACTCTCGGTATTGCTTCGTCATTTTTCCTGGCGAAACGAAAAATCGGTTATCGAACAGGTCTATTGTTTTCTGCTGTTTCGCGACGAATCGTGGAGACGTTCATTTCCGTTAATTATTCCCATAGTCAATGTCCGATAATTTAGCGGCGTTTTCTTGTCTCCAATTATCGGACCGCGACGATGCTCACTTTTCGCAAAAAGTTTATCGGGGGCGTGGCGTTAATCGCCGCCGCCGTCAATGTTGTCCACACCGCCCACACCGCCCGCGCCGACGAACCGCCGGTGAAATACGTCAACACCCATTCGTTTCTCGTGCAGGTCAAACCGGCGGACCGCGACGCCCGCGACGCGGTCGCGGCGGAACTCTACATTTCGCGCTTTCCGCAGAGCGGCTGGTTGCCGGAAGGCGCGTGCGCCGTCGCCGGCGACTACGGCGATAAGACCTTTTCCCGCACCGTTTCCGTGCCGGGCGACGGCGCGTATTTTTTCACCTCGCGCGGCGTTGACCGCGTCGGCGCCGCCCCCGCGCCGCGACCGGGCGAAGCGGCGCAAGTCAAAGTCATCGCCGACACCGCCGCGCCGCAAGTCAAAATTATCACCCCGCTCCGCCACGCCATTTTTCGCGCCGGCGAAAACGCCCGTCTCGAATGGACGGCGACCGACCAAAATTTGGCGCTGAACGGCGTCGGCATTTACTACTCGACCGACGGCGCGAACTGGAACGCCGTCGCCGAAAATTTGCCGAACACCGGTCATTACAACTGGCAAATTCCGCCGGAAAATTTTTATCTGCGCGTAACCGCCCGCGATAACGCCGGTAACACCGGCGGCGACGAGTCGCCCGCGCCGTTCAAAGTTATGGTCGGCGGCTCGCAATTCGCGTCCGCCGCCGCCGTCAACAATAATAATGTTGGGGAAAACGCGACGCCGACGGTTTATTATCCCGAAGCGGTCGTCGGGACGCGTCCCGCCGCGACGGAAACGTTGGCGCCGAACATTCCGAATGAAACGCCGAAAAACGCGCCCGCCGCCGCCGATAAATTTCTCCCGACCGACCCGCGACCGGCGACGCGCCATCCGCAACTCGACGCCAACGACGGCGAAATTCCCCAACGTGCCGACGACGGCAAGGCGGCGTATATCGCCTACGTGATGGGCGGAAATTTAGTCCGGCAAGGACGGCTGAAAGATTCGCTTCGCTATTTCCGCTCGGCGGTGGACATTGACCCGAATTTCGACCAGGCGTGGAACGATATGGGTTTGGTGTATAAGCAACTCGGCGCTTTCACCAAAGCCGACGCCTGCCTCGTGCGGGCGCTGAATATCGAGCCGGAAAATCCGCGTTATCTCAACGCGCGCGGCACGATTTATCAGGCGGCGGGCTTGGATATTTTGCGCGACCCGTCGTCCGGCGACGAGTCGCTGGCGCGCGCCAACGACCTAATTTTATTCGCGGTGAAAACTTTCGGCGCGGCGGTTGACGAGGCGTTGCGGCGCGGGTCGCTGGCCGAGCGCGCCGAGACGTATTTCCACCTTGGCGAAATTTGCTACTTCGCCAATCAAGACCCGACCGGCGCGCGCCAGTATTGGCTGAAAGTATTGGATTTGCACACGCCGACGCCGGACCTCGACGAAGTGATGCTTGACCGCGGCACGCCGCAGGAGCGGCTGACGCGCAGTGTTTATGAAAAAAACACCGAACTTTGGGTAAATCTAAACACCTGGCGCGAATGGGCGCGGGAATATATCCGGCAGTTAAACGACCTCGAACGCGGCGTGGAGTTGCCGCGCGCGCCGTTCGGCGGCTCGCTCTTCGCGCCGCTCGCCCTCGGCGCCGGCACCGCGCCGGTCGCCGCGTCGCCGGAAACGTTGACGCTGTTGCCGGACGGCAGTTACGCGACGACGACGCGCGGCTACACGGCGCTTTCGCCCGTCGCCGCGAATAATCAGCCGCAAGTGCAAGTCATCAACAATTACATCGACGCGACGCCGGCGGCGGCGACGCCCGGCAATGCGGCGCGATTACCAATGGGCGTGGTCGGCGCGGTCAACCAAAAACCGAACGCGGCGTATGCGGCGACGCGCTATTATGAGGAAGGCAAAGACGGCGTGTATGAAACGTATCAGCGCGAAATGTTCAGCCGCAACCCGCCGCAACCCGCACGCAGTCGCGCCGGCGGCGCGGACCTCATTCGCGAACACGAGCCGTATAATCCGGCGAACGGCTACCGCTATCAGCCCGTGCCGAGCGTCCCGACCGGACGCGGCGCGTGGTTGCAACCGCAATACGGCAACGGCGTTGATTACACCTACAAGCGGTAGTTCAGAGTTCAGAGTTCAGAGTTGAGAGTTGAGAGTTGAGAGTTGAGAGTTGAAAGTTGAAAGTTGAAAGTTGAAAGTTGAAAAGAGGTTGTTAAACCAGTCGCTTGCACTTTTTCTTTGAGGGTGCGTCATTTCGCTTCAACCAGCCGCTATCGCCAATAACGGCGCCGCTTGCCTGTCGTCCGCCGCCGACGGCATTCCGCCCGCCGCCCCGCCGCTTACAATTCCGCCGTGATGTCCGCCGTCCAAAATCAAACCGAATACGCCGTCGTCGCGGTCGAAGCGCCGTTGACGACGCTTTATCATTACCGGATTCCCGAAAATTTGCGCGGCGCGGTTCTCCCCGGCAGTCGCGTGTTCGCGCCTTTCGGCGGGCGGAAAATTCGCGGCTTCTGCGTCGAAGTTACCGCCGCTTGTCCCCTGCCTGCGTCGCGCGTTCGCGACCTCCTCGCCGCCGGACCGGAAGGCGAAATCGTTTCGGCGGAATTGCTGAAACTGACCCGCTGGGCGGCGGATTATTATCATTGCGGCTGGGGCGCGATGCTCGCCGCCGCCGTCCCCGCCGGCGTGCGTAAAAATCAACAAGTCCGCGAATACTTTTTCGTCCGCCGCGTCGCGCCGACGGCGGAACTGTCCGCCTTTAAGCAAACCGTCCGCGCCAACGCCAAAGGGCAACTCGCCGTCTGCGATTTTTTTCTCCGCGATTCCGTCGAGCCGTCGCCGGAATTTTCGCAAAGCGCGTTATGCGCCGAACTCGGCATTACGACGGCGACGCTCAAACCGCTTGTCGAAAAAAAACTGCTCGCCGTTATCGCGAAAAAATACGCGCGTCCGCCGACCACCGTCATCACGCCCGCCGCGAAAAATATCGCGCTCACCGACGAGCAACAAACCGCGCTGACCCAAATTACGGCGGCGCTCGACGCCGGTAAATTCGCGCCGTTTTTGCTTTACGGCATCACCGGTAGCGGCAAGACCGAGGTCTATCTCCGCGCGATGCGCCGCGCGCTCGACCAACATAAAACCGTGCTGATTCTCGTGCCGGAAATTTCGCTGACGCCGCAAACCGTCGGGCGCTTTCAACTCGTCGCCGGCGAGGTCGTGTCGCTCCATTCGCATCTCGCCGACAGCGAACGCGCCGAGGCGTGGCGGCGGCTTTGCGCCGGCGAAGTGCGCGTCGTCGTCGGGGCGCGGTCGGCGGTTTTTTCGCCGTTGCCGCATTTGGGACTAATCATCGTTGACGAGGAACACGAGCACACGTTCAAGCAAGAATCGTATCCGCGCTATCACGGGCGCGATGTCGCGGTGATGCGCGCCAGCGCCGAAAACGCGGTCATTATTTTGGGGAGCGCCACGCCGTCGCTCGAAAGTTGGCACAACGCGCGGCGCGGCAAATATGAATTATTGACGCTGACCGAACGCCCCGGCGGCGCACGCGTGCCGCAAACGACGGTCGTCGATTTGGCGGAAGAATTTCGCGAAGTGCAAAAATCGGTGACGTTTTCGCGGGCGCTGTTGCGGGAACTCGCGGCGTGTCTCGACCGGCGCGAGCAGGCGATTATTTTTCTCAACCGGCGCGGCTTCAACACGGAAGTCCGCTGTAAAAATTGCGGCGAAAATCTGACGTGCGAAAATTGCGCGATTTCGCTGACGTATCATCGCGACGAAAAATTGCTTCGCTGTCATTACTGCGATTACGCGACCGCGCCGCCGACGCTTTGTCCGCTATGCGGCTCGGCGGCGTTGCAATTCACCGGCACCGGCACCGAACGCGCCGAAAAAATTATCGGCGAATTGTTGCCGACGGCGCGGCTGTTGCGAATGGACTCGGACACGATGAGCGGGCGCGACGCGCACGGCAAGGCGCTGACCGCGTTCGCGGCGGGCGAGTATGACATTTTGCTCGGCACGCAAATGGTCACGAAGGGCTTTGATTTTCCGCGCGTAACGTTGGTCGGCGTCTTGGCGGCGGACGGCGCCATCAACCTGCCGGATTTCCGCGCGGCGGAAAAAACGTTTCAGTTGATTACGCAGGTTATCGGGCGGGCGGGACGCGCGGACAAGGCGGGGCGGGCGATAATTCAGGCGTTTCAGCCGGAGCATTATTCGGTGCGGTGCGCGTTGGGGCAAAATTTCGACGAGTTTGCGCAAATCGAATTGGCGACGCGCGAGCCGCTGGCGTATCCGCCGTTCGGGCGCTTGGCGCGGATTGTGGTCAGCGGCGACCAAGTAACGGCGCGGGCGACGGCGGACGAAATCGGCGCGGCGCTAAAAACGGTCGCGCCGAAGCCGGGGCAAATTTTAGGTCCGGCGCCGTGCGTGCTGGAAAAATTGCAGGGCGCGTATCGCTTTCATTTGTTGGTCAAAGCGCCCTCGCCGACGGAACTGCGGCGCATTCTCGCCGCCGCCGCGAAATTCTATGCCATCAATCAGGAACGCCTGCAAGTCGGCGTGGACATCGACCCGCTGTCGATGATGTGAGAATTCGGCTGATAACGAAATTGCGCGTCGACCGCCGCGCGCTCTTCGCCGTCGAAGGTGCCGAACACGCCGCGTTCGCTCACGATATTCCCGCCGTTTTCTTCGTTGACTTGCTCGTAATTTAACCGGATAAATTTCACGTTCGCCGCGCGCAAACTTTGCGTTTCCGCCGCCGCCGAAACGCCGTCGCCGTCGCGGTCTTGCCACACGCGCAATTGCTCGTAAATCGCGTCGCGCTCGTCGATGACGCCGTCGCCGTTTTCGTCGTATTCGCGCAGTTTCTCAAAACCGTTGGCGTGTCCCTGTTGGTCGCCGAATAATTCCTTGCCGTCCGCACAAACGCCGTCGCCGTCGGCGTCCCAAAATAACAGCGCGTCGTCGCCTTGCACGAAACCGCAGTTCGCCGCGTTGCCGTCGCCGCGCAAATCAAACTTCGCGCCGGCTTCGATGCGTTTGAGGTCGATGCCGTCGCCGTTCAAATCCAAAACGAGCGGGTCAACGAAATTGCCCTCGCTGTCGTAGTTGCGCCGCCCCGCCGCGGCGACGACGGCTCGCCAATCCTCCGACACCGAGAGGGCGACGGCTTGCAGTTGCGCGTAACCGCTCGCGCCCGAATTTTGACTAAATCCCAACTGTTGCGCGACCAACTGGCTGACGCGCGTGATTTCCACGCTCACGCCCGCCGCCGCCAAGCCGGATTGCGCCGCGCCGCCCGCGATTTCGGCAAAGCGCGCGCGACTTGCCGCCGTGTCGCCTTGCGCGCCAAACGTTTCGCTGGCGACATAAAAACTCAAGGCAAAACTCGTTACCTGCCGCGCCATTTTTTCCGGCGTGAACGAGGCGCTTAACGCCGCCGTTTTGTCGGCGGGAGCGAACATTTGTTTCAGCAGATAAATGCCGCGCCCGTAATTCGTCGAAAAATCCTCGACCTCTTGGGATAATTGCGCGTCACTGACGCGAGACGGCGCGACGCGGGCAAAATCGAAACCGGCGCCCTTTTTCGCCGCGGCACCGCCGTAGCCCATTTCTTGCCACAATTGTTGATTGAACGCCGCGCTCATTTCGCGCCGCGCTTCGCGCGACGACGTTAGCGGCGCGCGCGGCGAATTCTCGGCGACCGGCGGCGCGGGCATCGCGACGCCGTCGTTGGCGGGGTCATTCTGGTGGGCGGTGTTTGGCGGCGCGCCGACTAATAACGGCGTCGCGACGTTGATGTCGAGCATAATTTTTCCTCCTTGAAAATTACGCCATCGTGGCTTCACTGCGGCTTCACCACATTAGCGGACTCTGACCGCGCCGACTTTAATGAAAAATAGCGATTATTTTCTTCAGGCAACGGAAGCGCCGTCCCGCGGGGACGTAGTCCCGTAGGGACGCCGTCCGTTGACTCCGCGCGACTATTCCCTAAATTGCCGAGCATTTACGCCACTCGTCCCGGTGGTCCAAAGGATAGGATGTAAGCCTCCGGAGCTTAAGGTAGGGGTTCAATTCCCTTCCGGGACGCCATTTTTCGCGCTTTTGCCGCCGGTATCAATTTTGATGTCGGCGGAAATTTTTTACCCTTTCGTCTAAAAGTCGATTGGCGAAAACCCTATTTATTGCCCAAAAATTATGCTTACGTTCATTGCCGATTGGCGTTGGCGGCTCGTGGTCGGCGTGCCGATTTTGATTCTTTGTTTGTTACCGGCGCATTTATTGCCGACCGTCGCGGGCGGCGAGGCGACCCTGAACTATTTCGGCAGAATCGTCCGCGCCTTTTTTGCCTGGTTGCCGGCGCCGGTGAAAGCGACCCGGCACGCGCCGCACCTCGATAAAATTGTGCACGCAATTTTTATGTTGTCGTGGTCGCTTTCCGCGTTTTTCGATAATCGCCGGCGGCGAAAAAATGACGCGCGTTCGGACGCGCGCGCCCCGCTATGGCGCGACGCGCTGATTTATCCGGTGATTTTCGGGGGAGTGATTGAAATTTTGCAATACCTCTGCACGACGACGCGCACCGCCGACTGGAACGATTTTTTCGCCGACGCGCTCGGTGCCGCCGCGGGTTTTATCATTTGCCGCCTCGCCGCCCGCCCGAACCGTCCGGCAAATCAGGAACCGGAAATTCGTCCGCGCATTACCCCGAATTAAACCGATTTTCGCGAAACCGAGCGAAGCGAAGGTCGCGGGGATTAAGTTCTTTCTTTTAGCGGTAAATCGCTCCGGCGGAACGAGAAACGCCAATGGCAGTCAAACAATCCAACACTCTACGTTTCAGCGACGGGATTCGTCAGGACGCCGGTGAAATTTATCACTACGGCAACGTGATTGTCGCGGGCGACGTAACCGGCGATTTCACGCTTATCGCCGACGGCTATTTGCTCATCAAGGGCGCGGTCAAATTCGCGCACCTGCGCGCCGGCGGCGATTTGACCGTCGAAGGCGAAATGACGAATTGTCATTTAGTCGCCGGCGGCAAGGTTATCATCCGCTCGCTCACGGGAAGCGACGCGCACGCCGACGGCAATTTGTTCGTTCGCGGCGACGTCGAAAAATCGCGGCTCGACGCCGGCGGGCAAATCACCGTGGTCGGCGGCGAGGTCCGCGACGGCGAATTATTCGCCGCGCGCGGCTTGTGGGTGGAAACGGTGAAATGTTCCGCGCCGCGCCACACCGTTTTGACCGCCGGTTGGCATTTCGCCGAACGGCAAAAATGGGCGGCGCTCTCCGCCGAAGCGAAAAAAGACGAAGCCGAACGGCAGGAATTGGTGAACTATCTCGGCGCGAAATTAACCGAAATCGCGAACAAAAAATTAACCGGACGCCAGTCGCCGCCGCAAGAAGTGGTCGAACGGATGCGCCGTCTGCGCATCGTCACTCATCACCTCGAACAAATCAACGCGTGCTTGCAAAAATTGGAGAGCCACTCCGCCGAAAAAGCGATTATCGTTTGTGAAAAAGAAATCGCCGTCGGCGTGTCGGTGAATTTACAGCGCGCCGACGCGACGCTGACCGCGCCGCTAACTGGCATCGTCAGTTTGTTCCTCGCCGACGACGCCAATACCATCAGCCGCAAGGACGAAGCGTTGCTCAAACGCGAGGGATAGAGCGGTTGCAATTTGTAATTATTCGGTGGAGGTGGAGATTTTTCAACTCTGGCAGAATGAGCGCGGACGCTCATAATCGCGCCATTGTGCGCTGAAGTAACGATTAAAAAATTTCGCGTAGCGATTTTGATAATCAAACTCCGCCATTTTTAATTTTTAATTCTTAATTGTTAATTGCTCTTGCAGGGACTTCGCTATGACTTCGCCGCTTGACGCCGTCGCCGGTTTTCATTTGCGCGCCATCAAAGCCGGTATTAAGGTTTCCGGCAATTGGGATTTGGGGCTGATTTACGCCGACGCGCCCGCGGCGTGCGCCGGAATTTTTACGCAAAATCGCGCCGCCGCCGCGCCGGTGTTGCTTGACCGCGCCGCGCTCAAAAAAAATCGCGGTCGCGCCCGCGCGGTTTTGGTCAACGCCGGTTGCGCCAACGCCTGCACCGGCGAAACCGGTATGAACCGCGCCCGCGCCTGCGCCGCGCAAGTCGCCGCCGGCTTGTCCTGTCCGCCGGAAGCGGTGTTGCTCTGCTCCACCGGCATCATCGGACAACAGTTAGACCCGCGGGTGATGAAGGACGGCATTAAACGTCTGCTCGCCGGCGAGGGCGGCGCCGGCGCCGATTTTACCCAAGCGATAATGACCACCGACACGCGGGAAAAAGTCGCGGCGGTAACGTTGAAGAACGGCGCGCGTATCGCCGGCGTGTGCAAAGGGTCGGGAATGATTGCGCCGCAGATGGCGACGATGCTCGGTTTCGTTTTGACCGACGCGAAAATCGCGCCGCAGAAATTGCAAACGGCGTTGCAAGCGGCGGCGGCGGCAAGTTTCAATTTAGTGTCGGTCGATGGCGACACTTCGACGAACGACACGTTGCTCGCGCTCGCTTCCGGCGCGGCGCGGGACGGCGAAATTACCGGTAAAAATTACGCCGAGTTTTACGCGGGATTATTGGCGGTCTGTAAATCGCTCGCCGAACAAATCGCGCGCGACGGCGAGGGCGCGACGAAGTTGGTGCGCGTCGTCGTCAAAGGAGCCAAAAACGCGGCGGCGGCGCGGTCGGCGGCGCGGCGGGTCGGCGAAAGCCCGTTGGTCAAGACGGCGATGTTCGGCAACGACCCGAATTGGGGGCGGATTATTTGCGCGCTCGGCAATAGCGACGCGCATTTGGCGCCGGAAAAAACGACGATTGCGCTGTGCGGCAAAACGTTGTTCAAAAACGGCGCGCCGCAAAAATTCGACGCCGCCGCGTTGTCGGCGAAAATGAAGGCGCCGGAAGTCGCGATTAACATCGACCTCGGTCAGGGCGCCGCCGCAACCGAATTTTTGACCTGCGACTTTTCTTACGACTACGTGAAAATCAACGCGGATTATCATACGTAGCCCAATTAAGAATTAACAATTAACAATTAACAATTAACAATGGTGGAAATTGACGGTAAACAAATCGCTTCGCGAAATTTTTTAATCGTTACTTCAGCGCACAATGGCGCGATTATGAGCGTCCGCGCTCATTCTGCCAGAGTTGAAAAATCTCCACCTCCACCGAATAATTACAAATTGCAACCGCTCT
>BNUQ01000032.1 GCA_025997475.1 Planctomycetales bacterium | reverse complement strand
GCGCAACATCGGCATTATGGCGCACATCGACGCCGGCAAAACCACCACCACCGAACGTATCCTCTATTATACCGGTCGCAACCATAAAATCGGCGAAGTCCACGACGGCGCCGCCACGATGGACTGGATGGAACAGGAGCAGGAGCGCGGCATCACCATCACCTCCGCCGCGACGACGTGTTTCTGGCGCGACCACGAAATCAACATCATCGACACGCCCGGACACGTGGATTTCACCGTCGAAGTCGAGCGGTCGTTGCGGATTCTCGACGGCGCCATCGGTTTGTTTTGCGCCGTCGGCGGCGTCGAGCCGCAATCCGAAACCGTCTGGCGGCAAGCCGAAAAATACTCGGTGCCGCGCGTCGCGTTCATCAACAAAATGGACCGCGCCGGCGCGAATTTTTACGGCGTCGTCGAGTCGATTGCCCACGAGCTCGGCTCCAACGCCGTGCCGCTGGTCATTCCGATTGGCTGTGAAAAAGAATTTCGCGGTATCATCGACTTGGTGGAATATCAGGCGATTTTTTACGACCAGGACGACGGGATGATTCAAACCGTCAAAGACGTGCCGCCGGAATTGCAGGAAGAAGCCGATAAATGGCGGAAAAATCTGCTGGAAAAAGTCAGCGAAACCGACGAAAAACTCCTCGACAAATTCTGCGCCGACGAGCCGATTACCGTCGAAGAATTGCGCGCCGCGATTCGCAACGCGACCTTCCAGCACAAAATCTGTCCGGTTTTTTGCGGGAGCGCGTTTAAGAACAAAGGCATTCAGCGCTTGCTCGACGGCGTGATTTATTACCTGCCCAGTCCGCTCGATTTGCCGCCGACCAAGGGGATGCGCGACGGCGTGGAAATCGAACAGCCCGCCGCGGACGACGCGCCGTTGACGGCGCTCGCGTTCAAAATTATGGCGGACAAACACATCGGCAAATTGGTGTTCACGCGCGTCTATGCGGGCGTGTTGCGCGCCGGCACCTACGTCCTCAATTCGACCAAAGACAAAAAACAGCGCGTCGGGCGCTTGGTGAAAATGCACGCCAACCGGCAGGAAATGGTGGACGAACTTTGCGCCGGCGAAATCGGCGCGGTCGTCGGTTTGGCGGACACGATTACGGGCGACACGATTTGCGGCGAAGACGACAATTTGATTTTGGAAGCGATTGAATTTCCGTCGCCGGTGTTGTCGATTGCGGTCTCGCCGCACGAGCGCGCCGACCGCGACAAACTGTCGAAGGGCTTGGCGCGTCTCGCCGAAGAAGACCCGACGTTTATCGTCGGCTCCGACCCCGAAACGGAAGAGACGCTGATTTCCGGTATGGGGGAATTGCACTTGGAAATTATCGTTGACCGGCTGAAACGCGAATACGGCGTGAACGTGGACACCGGCGCGCCGCAAGTGGCGTATCGCGAAACGGCGCGCGCGCCGCAGGTCGAACACCGTTTGCGTTACGCGAAACAATCCGGCGGACGCGGGCAATTCGCGGAAGCGACCATCGTGTTGGAAAGCCGCGGACCGGGCGAGGGCTTTGAGTTTGTCAACGAAATCGTCGGCGGCGTGATTCCGAAAGAATACATTCCGGCAATCGAAAAAGGCGTCATTGACGCGATGAGCAAAGGCGTCTGGGCGGGCTATCCGGTGGTCGATATGCGGGTGCGGCTTATCGACGGCAAATATCACGAAGTCGACTCCAGCGAACAGGCGTTCCGCATTTGCGGCTCGATGGCGTTCAAGGAAGCGTTTATGAAAGCCAATCCGCAATTGTTGGAGCCGATTATGAGCGTGGCGGTAACGACGCCGGAGGATTTCGCGGGGACGATTACCGGCAACATCTGCGCCAAGCGCGGCAAAGTTACCGGTATGGACGCGCTCGGCAACGCGAAAATCATTCGCGGCACGGTGCCGCTGGCGAGTATGTTCGGCTACGCGACGGAACTGCGCAACGTGTCGTCGGGACGCGCCAATTTCACGATGCAGTTTGAGCATTACGAAGCCGTGCCGTTCTCGATTGCCGAAGAAGTCATCGAAGCGAAAAAGAAGCGGCAGGAAGCGAAGAATAAATAGTTGACGGCGTTGACACCCCGCAAAATTTCGGTCGCTTATGTTCTATTTAATTGCCACGCCCCTTAGGGCGCGGTCGGCGGTAGTAGAGAACCGGCTTTAGCCGAATGGTTATTTGGGCTAAAGCCCCTTTCTTTTTTGACCGCCTGCCACGCCTTAAAAGGCGTGGCAATTGAATAGAACTTTCACCGATATGAAAAAAACATTTTTAATTTTTAATTCTTAATTCTTAATTCTTAATTATTAATTATTAATTATTAATTGTTAATTGTTAATTGCTCTACCCGATGCCGGATGCGCCGGCGTCGTTTGCATATAGAAAGGGATACCCGATGGAATACGCCATTATCGCCGTCGCCGCGCTGGTTGTCGGCTGGGCGGCGCGGCACTTGTTCAGCATCTATCGTAAAAACGCCGCCGAATTGCAAGCCCGCGAAATTATTGCCGCCGCCGATCGCGACGCCAAACGGCGGACGGACGAATTGGCTTTGCGCGGCAAAGCCGAGGTTTTAGCCGAGCGCGAACGCCTCGAAAAAGAAATCCGCGACGAGCGCAACGAACTGAAACAAACCGAGCGCCGTTTGTCCAAACGTGAAGACAATCTTGACCAAAAAAGCAATTCGCTCGACAAAAAAGAACAGCAACAGCGCGAGCAGGACGAGGCGTTGCTTAAACGCGAACGCGCGATGCAAGACCGCGATGTCGAAATCGCCAAAATCATCGACCAACAACACGCGCGTCTGCACGAAATCGGCAAAATGTCGGTCGAGCAAGCCCGCGACGAAATCCGGCGGCGGGTCGAGGACGAAATGGAACACGAAATCGTCGTCTTGGTGGACCGCGCCAACGCCCGCGCCAAAGAAATCGCCGACGAAAAAGCCCGCCATTACATCGCCAGCGCGATTGCGCGGCTCGCGTCGGACTGCACCGCCGAATACGTCGTCAGCACGATTGAATTGCCGTCCGAAGAAATGAAAGGACGCATCATCGGGCGCGAAGGGCGCAACATCCGCGCCTTTGAAAACGCGACCGGCGTGGACGTGATTATCGACGACACGCCCGGCGTCGTGGTGTTGTCGGGCTTTGAGCCGGTGCGGCGGGAAATCGCGGCGCGGACGCTGACGCGGCTTGTCGCCGACGGGCGAATTCATCCGGCGCGCATCGAAGAAGTCGCCGCCAAAGTCCGCGAGGAAATGGACAAAGTGTTGGAAGAAAACGGTAAGCAGGCGGCGCTCGAAGTTGACGTGCGCGGTTTGCGTCCGCGGGAAATTATGTTGTTAGGGCGGCTGAAATATCGCACCAGTTACGGGCAAAACGTGCTGAACCATTCGCGCGACGTCAGTTGGCTTGCCGGTATGTTGGCGGCGGAATTGGGGCTTGACGAGCAGTTGGCGCGGCGGTGCGGCTTGTTGCACGACATCGGCAAGGCGATTGACCACGAGCACGAAGGCACGCACCCGCAACTCGGCGCGGACGTGGCGAAAATGTGCGGCGAAAACGCCGACGTGTTGGCGGCGATTTTATATCACCACGAACCCGGCGCGGCGGACAATCTTTACGCGACGGTGGTGCAGGCGGCGGACGCGATTAGCGCGGCGCGCCCCGGCGCGCGGCGCGAGACGTTTGAAAATTACGTCAAGCGGCTCGAACGGTTGGAACTTGTGGCGACGAATTATCCCGAAGTCGATAAGGCGTTCGCGGTGCAGGCGGGGCGGGAATTGCGCGTCATCGCCAACGCGCAAAATATCGGCGACGCCGACTGCCAGCAACTCTGCCGCAAAATCGCCAAACAAATTGAGGACGAACTGACTTACCCGGGCGAAGTCAAAGTAACGATGATTCGCGAAAACCGGTTTGTCGAGTATGCGCGGTAAGTTGAGAGTTCGGAGTTGAGAGTTGCGTTATTGATGTTGTTGCCGAACTTTCCCCGCGCCGAAAAGTGCGGGGATTTTTTTGCGGCAAAAAAAAAGCGCGAAGCGCGGCAAATTAAGTTCTCCGGCGGGGCGGCGGTCGGAATGATTGCGCAAAAATTTACCGTCTAATCCGCGCTCGCGCAATGGAAGAAGCGGCGGCGGAAAATAAACTCGCCCCTATAAATTTAATCCTTAATTGTTAATTTTCCCGCCGTCGCGTTGCCGATAAATCACGGCAGAGTAGTTTTTTTTCCCGCGAATAACGGAGGTTTATTTTATGTCGTTGACGAAAATCGGCTCGGTCGCGGCGCGGCGCGCGTCCGGCGTTTCGACGTTGGGCGTTTTGATGTTGGGCGTGCTGTGTGCGTTGACCGCTTGTCAGAACCATAAAAAGGTCGCCAAAGCGAACGGTTCGACCGTTTTGACCGTCGCGCAATACAACGCGCTCGCCGCCAAAATGAAAGCCGGGTCGCCGGTCGCGAGCGCCGAGGCGACGAAAAACGTGGCGGCGGGCGACACTTTCGGCTTGGCGGCGGCGCTCTATCAAAACCACGATTACGCGGGCGCGGCGCGCGAATTTGAAAACGTTACCGGCGGTAACCCCGACCATAGTCAGGCGTGGTATATGCTCGGCGCGTCCTACGAACATCTCGGCGACATCGAGCGGGCGCAAACGGCGTTCAAAAAAAGTTACGACCTTTTGGTCGCGCAGGGTTACTTAGTGGAGACCGGCGGTTTGCGGTAGAGCGATTAACAATTAACAATTAACAATTAAGAATTAAGAATTAACAATTAAGAATCAAGAATCAAGAATTAAGAATTAAGAATTAAGAATTAAGAATGGCGGAGTAATTGTCAAAATAACGCTTCGCGAATCTGAAAATCAAACGCCAAAAATTGTTAATTGTTAATTGTTAATTGTTAATTGAATTCCGCGTTTCGGTAAAAAATTAAAAAAAAGCAACGCAGAGGAGTCCGTTATGGCGGAACGAGCAGTATGGGGCATCGACCTCGGGCAGAACGCAATCCGCGCCGTCAGAATGCATTCGCCCGACGGCGAGAACGCGATTATCTCAAACATTTTTCTTCAGCCGCTCAACTCCGAGCCGGAAGCGCCGGAGCGACCGGACGAAATCAAAGACGCGCTCGCCGCCTTCGCCGCGCAAAACCTCGACCGCGTGCCGGTCGTGCTGTCGGTGTCGGGGATGAGCGTGTTGTTCCGGTTGTTCGCGATTCCGGCGGTCAGCGAAGGCAAACTGCGCGAAGTCATTTCTTACGAAGCCAAGCAACTCATTCCTTACCCGCTCGAAGAAGTCGTTTTTGACTTCCAAACGCTCGGCGTCAACGCCGACTCCGGCGAAATGCAAATCGCGTTGCTCTGTTGCCGGCGCGACATTATCGACGACTTGCTGGCAATCACCGACGAATTGAAAATTGAGGTCGCCGACATTCAAGTCGCGCCGCTCGCGTTGGTGAATTTTTGCGCTTTCGACTTTTTTGAAGAAGGGCGGATGCTATTGCTCGACGCCGGCGCGCGGAGCACCGACTTCATCATTTTCGACGAAAACATTTTCTGGCTCCGCTCCATTCCGAACAACGGCAACGATATGATTCGGGAGTTGGCGGAAAAATACGAAACTACTTTCGCCGAGGCGCGCGGACTGATTTCGACCACCGGCAATTCCAAACAAACGGCGATGATTTTTGAAACGCTCGCGCCGCTGTATCGCGACCTCGCCGCCGAAGTCCGCCGCTCCATCGGTTTTTACCGAAGCACCAAGCGCGACGCGACGATTGGCGAAATGATTTTGGTCGGCAACGGTTTTCGGCTATACGGCGTTGACCAATTGATGGCGGACGAACTCGGCTACGCCACCAGCAGTTTCGATTTGCCGCGGCGCATCACGATTGAGGGCAATATCACCGAAGACGATTTGTTGCCGTATCGCGCCAGTTACGGCATCGCCGCCGGTTTGGCGTTGCAGGGCTTGGGGTTGGTCAAATACCCGAGTTCGCTTCTGCCGGAAAAACGCCGCTTCGCCAAACTCATCAAAAAGAAAGAGCCCTACGGCTGGTTGTGCGCGGCGGTGATTTTGTTGATGGTGTTGATTGAATCCGTAACCAACGTCAGCCATCGCCCGATTTACGAATTGCAAATGACGGAAATCGACCGGCTGTTGCACGAGTCGAGCGCGCGTTACCAAGCCTACGCCGAGATGTTGGAAAAATTTCGTCCGGTGCAGGAAGTCAACGACCGGCTCGCCGACGTCGGGCAGGGGCGCGGCGCGTTGGCGGCGGCGTCGCAACAGTTGCACAAGACGATTCGCGAATTTAGCGACCTGCAACAAAAGCCGCTGTTCAAGGAAACGCTCGGCGGCACCGGCGTCAATTTGCGGGAATTTGAGCGGCGGGCGCGGACGAATATCACCGGCTATTCGCCGTCCAACCTTGAATACCGCCGGTTGCTCGAAGAAAAAACCAACAATTCGCGGCGCGAAGGCGGTTTTCGCGAGGACTTCAACTCCATCGGCAATCTGAAAAACGCCGACGAGTTGCGGGCGGAAATGAACGCCAATTTGGAATTGCAAGCGTTGCGTTATGTGCTCATCAAACACCTGCGGCGCAACCGCGTGTTCGTCAGTTCGGAGGACTACCAAGTCGTCGAAGCCGTCAAAAAATTCGCGACGATTGACGGCGAAATTACGGCGACGTGGCAAGTTTTGTCGCCGGAGGACGCGGCGCAATTGCGCGCGGCGGCGGCGAAGAAACGGAGCGTCGCGGGCGAGGGCGAAGAAGTTGACGCGGCGCAAACGGCGGTCGTGGCGGAAATCAGCGGTTTCATCGTGGACGGCGGCGCGGTGGGCGGCGTTACCGGCGCCGATATGTTGACCCGTCTGAAAGACCATTTTTCGCGTCAGCAAACGCGCGGCTTTTATCTGCTCGGCAACGCGCAAATCGAGGACGGCTTTACGATTGTGCGCGAACAGAACCGCAACGCGATTAACCTGCCGGTGATTTACAGTCCGTTGCCGAAAGAAATTCGCGACGACGAACTCGGCGAAAAACGCGAATTAAACCGCGCGGAAAATTTGCGCTGGCAACCGGTCGAGGAAGAAATTCATTCGTTCCGCGCGCGCCTGTTGTTCGAGCCGAAAAGCGTCCAATTGACGAACAACGGTTATCGCGCCTTGATGACCGACGCGGAAAAAGCGATTAGAGCCGCCTTCGCGCCGGAAGACCGCGCGCCGGTGACGCCCGCGGCGAAAGCGGCGGAATAACAACCGATTAACAATCGACAATTAACAATTAACAATTAACAATGGTGGAGTTTGATTTTCAGATTCGCGAAGCGCGGTTTGACAATCAAACGCCAAAATGCGGTGGCTCTATTCAATTGCCACGCCTTTTAAGGCGTGGTGAGCGGTCAAAAAAAGAAAAGGGTTTTAACCCAAAATAAAAAATGCGGTTTAATTCCATCGGCTTTAGCCGAATAATGGTTTGGGCTAAAGCCCGTTGTTATTTGAGAGCGCCGACCACGCGCTAAAGCGCGTGGCAATTGAATAGAGCCTTCTCAATACAGTGGCGTGCCTCCGTGAGAAAAAAAAGTTAGGAAACCGGTCGGTTAAAAAAAAGGGGAGCAACCATGAATATCAAGGACTTGGTAGTCAGATATTACCGCTGGGTGGTGATTCTCGCGGTGATTGTGGCGGCGCTGGCGTTCAGCCGGATGTATCTCGGCGCGACCAAAGACCGCGCGTTCACCGAGAACCGGCAAATCAGCGGCAAGTTCAAGGAGTTCACCGCGCAGTATCAAAAGAGCAACACCGGCTTGCGCCAGACGCCGACGCAACAGGACATTTTCGGCGGGCGCGATTTTATCAACGCGATTATCGCCGAGCGCTCGCGGGCGCTGACGCTGTTGAAAATGTATGCGATGGCGTTCGACCGCAACCTCGTCGACGGCGAGGTCGTCTATGCCGAAAATATGACCAACGCCGGCAGACCGGTGGATGAAATGACGTTCGCCGATTTTATGACGGCGCGTTATTTGGAAACGATGGCGGACGCGGAAAATTCGCTGTTCGGCGTCGAAAAGCAATTCTGGCGGCAGGCGATGTTGCAAAATATGTATGCGACGACGCCGAGCATTCGGGAAATGAGCGACATTCAAGCCGCCGCCAATCAAAACGGCGACCGCGTGGCGGCGGCGCAGGCGCGCTTCTTGACGCCGGCGAAACTTATCCCCTACGCCGTCAGCGAAAATTTTCGCGGCAAAAGCCGGCAGGAAAAACGTTGGGCGGCGTGGCGGCAATATCTGATTTTCCGCGACGTGCTGACGCGCGTACTGACGAAAATTTCGGCGCGCACCAAGCGCGACGTGGTCGGCTTTGAACGCGCCACGGCGGAAATGGACATTTTAGACACGTTGCCGACCACGATTGTTCCCGGACGCACCGAGCGGTTTGTGCAGAACCTCGACGCGCTACGCATTGAACTGGTTAAGGTCGGCAACGCGGCGCTTCCCGAACCGGAAATCGTCCCCGAAGACGACGACGAATTGCAAAAAGAGCGGCGCAAAGAGGTCGCGAATTTCACGCCGCCCAACGCGGTCTGTTTCGACGTGTATCGCGTTACGGTGCAACTGACGGCGTATCTCGACACGATTAACCAGTTCCGCAAAGAATTGTTGAACACGACGGAATGGCTGTATGTGCCGACGGCGGCGCAGTTCACCCGCTTCGCCGACCGCGAAACGATGGGCAGTTTGACCACGCCGCCCGGCGTGATGCCGAACGCCGTTCAGCCGACGCCGGAGTTTATGAACTCGTGGGCGACGCCGGTCATCAAAACGGCGGATTACAGTTACGAGCCGCCGGTGCAGGCGACGCTGATTTATGATTTATACCGCCCGCGTTTTGCCCATTCGTCGAATCCGCAAAGCGTGACCAAATTCGACACCGGCAACAGCGGGGAGAAAAGGAATTAAATTTTGTCATCATTCGCGTCGCGAATCCCATTTCACGCGGTTGCTCTATTCAATTGCCACGCCCTTTAGGGCGTGGTCGGCGATTAAAAAAGAAAGGGCTTTAGCCCCAATAAACCCTTCGGCTAAAGCCGGTCATATTCCAACGTTATCCACGCGCTAAAGCGCGTGGCAATTGAATAGAGCATCCCTAAATGGAAGTGTCCTCCGCGCCTCCGTGAGAGGAAAAAGAAGTTAAAAAACAGGTCTATTTGTAATTCGTATCGGGGAGATTTCTCGTGCAAATCCACCAGATCAAAAAATTTCTTGCCAATCACTGTGAGAAGATTGTTTTTGGCTTGGTTACGCTTGGTTGCATCTCCGTCATTTGGTCGCGAATGACGGTGTCGCCGTATGATTTGCTGATGAGCGACGGCACCGTCGAGCATCTCGACCCGGCGCAATACCGCGGGCAAATGTCGGAAATCAACGACCTGCTCAACAGCGAGGACGCCGTCCGCGAAAAAGAAAAAGCCAAGCCGATTAGCCGTCTGCTTGCCCGCGACATCGTGGCGGGCATCGTGTCGTTCGCCACGCTGTCGCCGGAAGAATGGTGGGCATACGTGCAACCGCCGCCCATCGGCATTCCGCAGACCTTCCGCGAAGTCCGCGCCCTCGATGATAAACTGAACGCGGCGAATATCCCGCCGCAATTCCGCACGCGCTTCGGCAACGCCGAAAATCTCGCCGTGCGCGCCGCGCTCGGACAAGTGATTATCACCGCGACCGATTCGCGCCGGCTGAATTTCCCGCAACCGGGCTCGCGGCGCATGTTGCTTTATCGCAAAGCCATCGGTTCGCCGCACGCGGAGTTGCCGCCGGAAGTGCGGGCGAAATTGCAAATTTCTCCGCGCGCGGCGGCGACGGCGACGACGGACGGTCGCGCCCGCGGCGGCAAAGCGTCGGCGATTACCGAAGAAACCGGCGACGGCTTGAATAATTACAAACTCGAAAGCAATCGCGCCGACGTGAAAGCCGACCGCGAACTCAGCGAAATCATCAATAATCACGAGGATTTGCTGTTGGAGACCGCGTGGGAATTGGTGAGCGACAATATGCGCGTCGTGAAAATCAATCAACTGACCGAAAGCGATTACGAAAACTTGTTTGAGGACGGCTTGTCGCCGGACTTGGTGGAAATGAGCGGCGAAGAAATCGCCCGTTACCGCGCGGAACGCGGCGCGGAAGCGGCGCAACCGGCGGCGAAAAAAGACGACGCGACGACGACCGCCCGCGCGAAACGGCGTCAGCAAATCGCCGATTTGGCGGCGCAACAGGCGGCGGCGCGCGAGGCGCGGGCGGAAGACCAGTCCGGCAAAAAGACGGACCTGCCGCAGACCTATCTGTTCATCGATAAGGACGTTAATGAAAATATGATTTATCGTTACGCGGTCGTCGCGGCGGTCAAACCGCGCTACGCGACCGACCCGGACACGGTTGAATTGATTAAAGCGCAGAACTGGGACATTTATTGCGAATTGGACGGCATCGACGGCGTGGGCGATTTCGCGCCGGCGGAGCGTTTGCTTGAAGGCGTGCTGTATGAAAAAACCGACGAGAACACCGCCAGCGGACATCCGGCGCGGGTGCTGTTAAAAGAATTCGGCAAAAAAAGTTACGGCGTCGCGGCGCCGCATTTGCTCGAATACATCAAACCGGCGTATGACGAAGAAGCGGTGGCGGAATACAACGCCAAAGACAACACCGACAAAACCAAAGCGAACGGTCCGGCGGCGTTGTCGCTTCGCAACGACAAAGGGCGGCTGACGCCGCTCGGCTGGGCGTATCGCAATCAGGAATACTGCTTCGCCGATTTCGTCGCCAGCGATTTGGTGATTACGCCGCAGGAATACGATTTTTCGCTGTTGGCGGTTACCGGAATGCCGAGCGACCCGCTGGCGCGCGTCGAGGTCTTCAAAACCGCGCCGAACGGCGACGTCTGGTCAACGTCGATTTACGTCCGTCCGCCGGTCATCACCACGCCGCTGGTCCAACGCGACCTGCTGACCAAAGACGCGAACGAAAGAGTTGTCGAACCCATTCAGTATTTACCGTTGCTCGACGTGTATAATTCGCCGAAAATGTCGCGCGTTCGTCCGGCGGCGATTAGCGAAACGGCGTATGCGAAACGGGTAACGGCGAAGGGGAGCGTGGCGGCGCGGGAAAATGTCGATTTCGCGCCGAACTGGGGCTTGGTGGAAATTCGTCCGTATAAGGTGCGCCAACAAATTTACACCAAAGACCGGCAGGGCGAATGGCGCTTGACCTCGGAAAGTTTCCTGCCCTCGAACGACGCGAACAATAATTATTACGCGCTGATTATCGCGGAAATCAAGGTCGCGGACGGCGCGCAACGCCGCGTGCGCCGCCTGTTCCGTCCGCTGGCGACGCGCGCCGACAACGACCAAAAGCGTTACGAATACGAATACCTCTGGGAATACGACATCTACCAGAAAAATTTAGCCAAAGAAGCCGCCCGCAACCGCGCGGGGGAATAAACGGAAAGGTCAATTTATGTCCGCGACGGCGTTTAATTTCGACAATTGGGGCTTGTTCGATTTGTTGACCGGCGCGGGAGTGCCGGAAAAACAGGCGCGCGCGCAGGTTGAAGCGATACGCAAAACCGTGGTCGAAACGGTGGCGGCGGTGCGGGAAGAAGTGAAAGTCGAGGTGTCCGCCCAAGTCGCCGAGGTGAAAGCCGAGGTGAAAAAGGAAGTCGCCGACCACCGATTGTTGGACGAAAAAACGCGCCAAGAATTAGCGACCAAAGGGGACGTTGGCGATTTGAAAATTGAGTGCGCCAAAATTCGCGCCGACGCGGAGGTCAAATTAGCGCAATTATCCGCGCAACTGTCCACGAAAATCGAGCAAATAAAAAGCGAAACCGTTAAAACGGTCGTTTCGCCGGTTGTCGGCTCGACCGTCGCGACCATTGTCGGGATGTCGGCAATTATGCTGTTTTTGTTCGGGCATTATTGGGGTAAATAGACCGGTTCGGCAATCGACGAAAACGGAAAATAAAGAACGCGATAAAATTTAGCGTCGGACAAAGACGACGGTGGCTAAACAGGTCTAACCCCCGACCTTTCTTTCGCCGCCGTAATCGCCGCGTCGTCGATTTTCGGGAATAGCACTTCCGGGGCGTTGATTAGGTGTCCGCCTTTGATTTGCCCCGGCGCGTTCCAGTCGCCGTCTTGCAACGCCGGCAAGTTTAGCGTCGCGCGCAGTTTCGCCGCGCTGAACGGCAGAAACGGCGCCATCAGCACGGAGAGCGCTTCGACCGTTTGCACGCACGTCAAAATCGTCGCGGCGCATTTTTCCGGCTCGGCGGTGCGCGTTTTCCACGGCGTTTCGGCGCTAAAAAATTCATTCCCCGCCCGCGACAACATCATCACTTCGTCGAGCGCGTCGCGGTAACAATGCTCGCCGATTTTTTCCGCCGCCGCGTTTTTCGCCGCCGCGATTTTCGCCAATAATTTTTGCCCCGCTTCGCTCGCCGTCGCCGCCGGCACGGCGCCGTCGAAGTATTTCTGACAAAACGCCAAATTGCGCTGAATGAAATTGCCGAGATTGTCGGCAAGTTCGCCGTTGTGGCGCGTCTGAAAACCCGTCCACGAAAAGTCGCTGTCGTGATTTTCCGGCGCAATCGTCGTCAAATAATAGCGGAGCGAGTCGGGCGCGAATTGCGTCAAATACTCGTCCACCCAGACCGCGTGCTGGCGGCTGGTCGAAATTTTATCCCGCTCCAAATTCAGAAATTCGTTCGCCACCACCGTGTCCGGCAACCGATACCCGCCGTGCGCCATCAGCATCGCCGGAAACATTACCGAATGAAAGACCGTGTTGTCTTTGCCGATAAAATGCACGAGTCCGGTGTCGGCGTTTTGCCAAAAATCCCGCCAACCGTCGGGCTGACCGCGTTCGGCGAAATACTGTTGCGAAAACGTGATGTAGCCAATCGGCGCGTCGAACCACACGTATAAAACCTTGCCCGCCGCGCCGTCGAGCGGCACCGGCACGCCCCACGTCAAATCGCGGGTGATGCACCGCTCGCGCAATCCCTCGTCGAGCAGTCCGTAAGAAAAATGTTTGACCGCCGCGCGCCATTCGGGGTGCGCGTCCAAGTATTGGCGGACGGCGGTTTCACTGCTGTTCAGTTGTAAAAACCAATGGTCGGAGGCGCGGACTTCGACGCAATTTTTCCCCGACCGTCCTTGTTGCGGGCAAACTTTGCATTCGGGCTCGCCCAGTTTGGTCGCGTCCGTCGGGCGTCCGCACGCTTCGCACTGGTCGCCGCGCGCGCCGCTTTTGCCGCAGAAGGGACAAAGTCCTTCGATGTAGCGGTCGGGCAAAAACATTTGGCACTCGCGGCAATAAACTTGCTCCACCGTGCGTTTTTGCACATAGTTGCCGGCGAGCAGTTTCAGGAAAAATTTTTGCGTCGCGTCGTCGTGCGCGGGGGCGTGGGTTTCGCCGTAGAAACTGAAATCAATGCCGAGTCCGGCGAAACTGGTTTTGAGAATTTGGTGATAGCGGTTGACGATGTCCTGCGGCGACACGCCTTCTTTGAGCGCGGCGAAAGTGATGGGCGCGCCGTTTTCGTCGGAGCCGCAAATGAACACGGCTTCGCGACCGGTCAGGCGGAGAAAGCGGACGAAGGTGTCGGCGGGCAAATAACAACCGGCGATATGTCCGACGTGGGCGCGTCCGTTGGCATACGGCAACGCGGCGGTAACGAGATAGCGCGATTTCAGCGGCGGCATAGTTGCTCTCCCAAAGTATGAGGTGGATAATTCGCGCAGTATAGTAAGAATTACGGATTACGAAAATTACGAATTACGGGGCGGAGTGGCTGTGAAACCGTTTGCGGAAAAAATTATTTATCACAGAGGGAGACACGGAGATACATCAGTTGTAGATGCTCTATTCAATTGCCACGCGCTTTAGCGCGTGGTTAGCGTTAAAAAATGACCGGCTTTAGCCGAAGGGTTTAATTTGGGCTAAAGCCCTTTTTCTTTTTTGACCGCACACCACGCCTTAAAAGGCGTGGTAATTAGACCTGTTCGACAACCAATTCGCGGCAAATTTTCGGCTAATTTTCCGTCCCGCCGCGTCAAAATTCCTTGCAATACTCTCGGTATTGCTTCGTCATTTTTCCTTGCGGCACGAAAAATTAGACACGAACATTTGCTCACTCTTGGTTATCGAACAGGTCTATTGAATAAGAGCCACCGATTAGAGCGATTTAATTGACAATCAAACTCCGCCATTAAAAACTACCAACTATCAACTATCAACTGCTCTTAATTCTTAATTCTTAATTCTTAATTGGTTCCCCGATGTCCCTTTTCGCCGACAAAATCGCCGAGTTGCCGCACATTCTGCCCGGACGGCTGACCGGTCGGGTGAAGCGCGTCGTCGGTTTGTTGGTCGAGGCGACGCCGCTACTGTTGCCGGTCGGGAGCGTCTGCGTCATTCACGCCCGTTTGTCGAAACAGCGCCTCACCGTTGAAATCGTCGGCTTCCGCGAGGACGCTTCGCTGATGATGGCGCTCGGCGAAATGCGCGGCGTTTCCCCCGGCGACCTCGTCGAAAGTTTGCAAACTTCGCAAACCGTTCCCGTCGGCGACCACCTGTTGGGGCGCGTCATCAACGGTCTCGCGCAACCTATCGACGGCAAAGGCGACCTCGCCGCCACGCAAACCCGCCCGCTGTATTGCGACCCGCCCGACCCCGTGTCGCGCCCGCGCATCACCGAACCGTTGCCGATTGGCGTCCGCGCGATTGACGCTTTTATGACGATTGGACGCGGTCAGCGCATCGGCATTTTCGCCGGCACCGGCGTCGGCAAATCAACGCTGATGGGAATGATTGCCCGCTTCTCGAAAGCCGAGGTCGCCGTCGTGTCGTTGGTCGGCGAGCGCGGACGCGAAGTGCGCGAATTTATCGAAAAAGAATTGGGCGAGGAGGGAATGAAAAAATCCGTCGTCGTCGTCGCGACCAGCGACCAGCCGGCGCCGGTGCGCGTGCGCTGTCCGTTTGTGGCGACGGCGATTGCCGAGTATTTCCGCGACCGCGGCAAAGACGTGGCGCTGTTGATGGACTCGGTTACGCGCATGGCGATGTCGCAACGGGACATCGGTTCGTCGATTGGCGAAGTGCCGTCGGCGGGCAAGGGCTATCCGGCGAGCGTGTTTAATCTGATGCCGCGGCTGATGGAGCGCTCCGGCATTTCGCCGACGGGGTCGATTACCGGTTTTTATACGGTGCTGGTCGAGGGCGACGATATGAACGAGCCGATTGCCGACGCGGCGCGCGGCATTTTGGACGGGCATATCATTTTAAGCCGCGACATCGCGCAGAAAAACCGCTATCCGGCGATTGACGTGTCGGCGTCGCTCTCGCGGTTGCAGTCGCAAATTGTCAGCAAAGAATTTCGCGCGGCGGCGGGCGGGTTGCGCAACGCGCTTGCGGTGTTCGCGGAAAACGAAGATATGATAAATATCGGCGGCTACGCGGCGGGGACGAATCCCGAAATCGACAAGGCGATAAAAATTATGCCGCCGCTGTTGGAATTTTTACAACAGGGAATGGACGAAAAAGCGGATTTCCCCAAGACCGAAAAACAGTTGGTCGAACTTGCGGTGGAATTAAATCGCGGCGGCGGCAGTCCCGCGATGCGTCCGGCGGCGCCGCCCCCCGCGCGGCGTCCGGCGCCCGCGCCGGTGCGGAGATAGAGTTGAGAGTTGAGAGTTGAGAGTTGAGAGTTGAGAGTTGAGCAGAGGTTGCGCTTCGCGCATCTTGAAAAATAACTCCACAGTTAAACTCTCAACTCTTAACTTTCAACTCTCAACTTTTTTTACGCTCTTGAAAAAAATATGGAAAACGATTCGTCCACCGCTTTATCCGCCGCCCGCTCGTGGTTGGAAATCGACCTGCCGGCGGTCAAAGAAAATTTGCGCCGACTTCGCGCCCACTGCGCGGCGTGCGGCAATTCCGTGTTGGTGATGCCGGCGGTGAAAGCCAACGCCTACAACCACGGCGCGGTCGCGGTGGCGCGCGCCGCCGTCGAGGCGGGCTGTGAGCGGTTGGCGATTGCCACCGTCGCCGAAGGCGAAGAATTGCGCCGCGCCGGTATCGGCGTGCCGTTACAACTTCTCGGCGCCGTGTTGCCGGACGAAATTCCCGCCGCCGTCGCGTGCGATTTAATTTTTAGCGTCCACGAGGTCGCGTCGGCGGAACGGTTGAACGCCGAGGCGACGCGCCAACGGAAGCGCGGGACGGTTCATCTGAAAATCGACAGCGGGATGGGGCGGCTGGGCGTGTTGCCGGACGCCGCCGTCGCGACGGCGGTGGCGATTAGCCGTCTGCCGGCGCTTTTTTTAGAAGGCGCGTTTATGCATTTTGCCGTCGCCGCCGCCGCCGAATATAGCCGCCGGCAAATCGTGATTTTCGACGAAACGTTGGCGACAATCGCCGCCGCAGGCGTAAAAATTCCTCTGCGGCACGCCGCGAACAGCACGGCGATTTTTCGCTATCCCGAAGCGCATTATGAAATGATTCGCCCCGGCGCGGCGGTCTATGGTTTTTATGACGACGAGTCGCTACGCGAAAAATTTCCGCTGACGCCGGTGTTGAGTTGGCGCTGTCGCGTGGCGCAAATTAAGGATTATCCGGCGGGCGTGTCGCTCGGCTACGGGCGGACGGCTTTCACTTCGCGCCAAACGAAAAAAATCGCCGTGTTGCCGGTCGGTTACGCCGACGGCTACGCGCGGTATTACAGCAATCGCGCGGACGTGTTAATCGGCGGACGGCGCGCGCCGGTGGTCGGGCGGGTGAGTATGGATTACACGCTCGTTGACATCACGGATTTGCCGCCGCTAACCGTCGGCGCGGTCGCGACGCTTATCGGCGCGGACGGCACGGAGCGGATTACGTTAGAAGAATTGGCGCGCCACCACCACGATATGATTCCCTATTGCGTGGCGACGGCGATTGGCGCGCGCGTCGGACGGCGAGTTGAAAGTGCAGAGTTGAGAGTTGAGAGTTGAAAGTTGAAAGTTGAAAGGGGCGAAAAGTTCTAAACTTTTAACTTTTAACTTTCAACTTTCTAAAAGTCCTCCGCCAGCGCGGTAACGGCGCAGACCGCCGGTTCGCTGTCGTTTTTGCCGTCGCTGGCAATCAATTCCAAAATATACACGCCCTCCACTAACGGCATAATCAACAAATCCTTGTCGTCGCCGCGCATCGGCAACGCCGCGCCGGAAAGTTGCCGCCAGCGATACGTCAATTCGTCCGCGTCCAAATCGGTCGCCGAAGCGGACAGCCGGTTTTCCTTGCCGATTTCCACCGTCAAATTGTCCGGCAAGGTTACCAACGGACGATTATTCGGCGGCGGCGGCGCTTTTTCCGCCGGACGCGGCGCGGGCGCGGTTTTCGCCGGGCGCGGCGCCACGCGCGGCGACGCGTCGCGGAGCGGCGCGACCGGCTTAATGCTCATTCTGGGCATTCGCACCGGTTCGGGTAACAGCGCGTGATTTTCCGCGATAAACGCCTCGGCGGTCAGCGGCGGCGGTTTTCCGTCGTCCGCCCAGCCCGTCGCGCTTCCGCCCGCGCATAACGCGATACTCGCCGCGTTTAACCATTGCCATATTGAGAATTTCATCGCGTTCTCCTCCCGTCATTTAACGTCAGAATCGGCGCCAAAGTCCATTCTTTTCGCGGTGCGCGGCGGGCAAAAGAAAATTATTTTTCCGGCAAGAAATTATTTGCGCCGCGTTTGGCAAAAGATATAAGTAGCGCCGTTTCGCAACGAAAAGCGTTGGCAAGAAGTAAAAAGAAGAAAAAGGCGGGGCGGTGGCGGACGATTTGGTCTATTTTTATGGCGGCAGTCAAAGCCGCATCGGACCGAAAGGGCAGGTCGCTTTGCCGAAACGGTTTCGCGAAGTGTTGGCGGACGGCGCGCGCGGTTTGTTAATTTTGCCCGGCGCGGCGCGTTGTCTGTATATTTATACTTATCAACACTTTGTCGAAGCGCGCGACCGTGCGAAAGAATACGCCGCGCGCGCCGGCAACCCCGAATTTTTCCGGCGGTTTATGGAGCAGGTCGGGTCGTTGGAGTTGGACACGCAAAATCGTTTTGTGTTAAGCAAAGAATTGCGCGAGTGGGCGGGCATCGACGGGCAGGATATTTTGTTTATCGGAATGGACACGCGGATAGAGGTCTGGAGTCCGGCGGTGCGGGCGGAAATGACGCGCGACGACGAATACGCGGCGCAACGCCGGCAACAAGCGCTGAATATCTTTGGGATTTAATTAACTGCGGTTACGCAGTTAGCATTGTTGCTGTTGCAACGAAGAATTTGAAAAAACTCCGCTAATCGCGCTGAACGGGACGCAGTCCCGTAGCGCGAAATATATCAGCCGATGGTAAGGCGCACGCTCTTGGCGCCGCCACCATAGGTAGCGGTTGATTGATAAAACCATCCGACAGTCCCGCCGCGCGGTTTGCGGCGGCAAACGCGGCGGCGGCGAGAGCGGTTCGCCAAAACGCGGCGAACCGTCCAATTTCGGTTGGCGCTTCGCTCCGTCTTTACCTATGGTGGCGCGGCTGATAGAGCGTCGCCGCTTACCATAGGCTGATATATTTAGCCCCGTTGGGGCGACTGGCGGAATAAATTAGCAAGACAATATCGAAAAACTGTCGGGATTGCGTCGGCACAACATTTGGCTCGGCGGGGGGACAATCCTGACAGCGATTTTTTTAGGGCAGGGGATTTTTCTTGGGGAGGAAAATGTGGAAACCGACGAAACGACGGGAGGCGATGCCGGCGCTGACGACCTCAGTGAATTTTCGCGCTGGGGCGAGGTCTTGGAACAGCGCGGCGCGCAATTGTGCAAGATGGTCGGCGCACTGACGCTGACCGGCGTTACCGAACAATGAACCATTCCTGAAAGGCGGGTGTCGCGAACATTTGCGGCGCCCGTTATTTTTTTGCGGCTCTATCGCGTCCGCGCCGCGCCGCCGTGAGAAATAACTCGTGTTACGCGGTTAGCATTGACTGCTGTTACAACGAAGGAATTGAAAAACCTCCGACAGTCGCGCTGAAAGGGACGCAGTCCCGTAGCGCGAAATATATCAGCCTATGGTAAGGCGCACGCTCTTGGCGCCGCCACCATAGGTAGCGGTTGATTGATAAAACCATCCGACATTCCCGCCGCGCGGTTTGCGGCGGCAAACGCGGCGGCGGCGAGAGCGGTTCGCCAAAACGCGGCGAACCGTCCAATTTCGGTTGGCGCTCCGCAACCTCTAACCCAGGGTGGCGCGGCTGATAGAGCATCGCCGCTTACCATAGGCTGATATATTTCGCGCTTTCAGCGCGATTGTCGGAAGTTTATTCGTTGCAACAACACCGGCTACTAACCGCGTAACACGAGTAAATAACTCTCATCACGCCCCTCGCGCCTTCCCTCCGCGCGCCAAAAAAATCCCATTTTTTTTTGCAAGATTTTTATTTTGTGATTTTTCTCAAGAATCACCCCGGACTGTCGTTAATCACGTCATAATTTTTCGCGAGCATTTACCCGAAAGAAATTTACTTGGACGGACACTCGATAAAAACCAACGAAAAGGAGGGGCGTATGACGCAAGCGGTCATTTAAGGGTTAAGTTCTGCGGTTAGTTTTACGGTTAAGCGGTAAAACGCTGTTGACACGATGTCGGCGGCTTTTCTAAACCGGCGAACCCATGATGGGACGCCAAACTCAAGGAGGGTATCACTATGGCTATGGCTATTGCGCACAATCTCAACGCGGTGGGGATTCAACGGACGTTGAACCAGAGCAATTCTTCGTTGTCCGGCTCGTTGGAAAAACTTTCGACCGGCTACAAAATCAACAAGGGCTCCGACGACCCGTCCGGTTTGGTTATCAGCGAGTTGTTACGCTCGCAAACCAACGGCATCGCCCGCGCGGTGCAAAACACGCAAGAAGCGAACAACGTTCTCGGCATCGCCGAAGGCGCGCTCAACGAGATGAACAACATCTTGACGAAAATGCGCCAACTTGCTATTCACGCGGCGAACAACGGCATTACTTCCGCCGACCAGGTCGCCGCCGACCAAGCGGAAGTTGACAGTTCGATTCAAACGCTTGACCGCATCGCCCGCACCACGACTTATTCGAGCGACAATTTGTTGAACGGCAACAAACAAATCAACTACGACACCAGCGTCTTGGTTAAAGATTCCAAAGATATGAATATGGTGGACAAAGGGTTGACGAACATTCAGCAAATTTTTAAGCGGCAGGATTTTCAGTTGAACATCAACTTTTCGGGTAAGAGCGCCGACGGGACGGACAACGGTTACGCGGCGAAAAAGGCGTATTTTGAAATCACCACGCAAGTGGCGGGCGCCGAAGCGACACAAGTGAACGACTACAAGGGTTCCGGTACCGACGGTAGCGCCGCGTATGACGCTTATACGCTGACGAAAGACCAGGCGTTCACGTTGACGGGCAACGCTGGCTCGCGTTATCTGACGTTTGCGAAGGGGACGCATCTCGGCGAGATGGTAACGTCGATTAACAGCGTGCAGGACTCGACCGGCGTCAAAGCGAACTTGATTTTTGACAGCAGTGTGTTGGCGCATGAAGCGTTTGCCGTTGGTGCCGACGGAGTGTCCGCCGCTGTTAGTTTTGGAACAGATGGCGGTGCCAGCACGCTTAATGATGCTGTTAAGGCGGGTGCGGCGTATGTCGAAATGGTTGGCGCCACTGATGGGACGGCGGTGCGAGCGTTTAATATCGACCGCGGCGG
Source organism: Planctomycetales bacterium (assembly GCA_025997475.1). Classification (GTDB taxonomy): domain Bacteria; phylum Planctomycetota; class SZUA-567; order SZUA-567; family SZUA-567; genus MS499-59. Next base: position 1,385 of record BNUQ01000032.1, on the reverse strand, counting down.
CAATATCCAAGGCGCGGGGGTCGGCGTAACCGCAATTAATTTAGCTGACGTTGCGAAAACGAATCACTACAACACCGACACCGGCGAAATCCTGTCGCAAACGCAATACAGCCAACTTTCCGGCGCGCAGACCGACGGTTTTCAAGCGGCGACGGTCAGTAACTTCCAAATCGGCACGAATTTGGACGGCGCCGGTCGGATGTATTTGAAGATGACGACCGACACGAAGTATGAACTCTACAAAGACGCGGCGATGACGATGAAAATCGGCGTTGGCGATGTGGCGGTCGATGCGACGGACGCCTCCTCGGTTACGGCGGTCAACAATTCGGGCATCGGCGGGTTGAAATTGACGTTTAATAACTACATTGACGAGAAGTTCAATTTCAAAGCCGGTTCGACTTCGGTGTTGCAATTCGGTTCGATAGCGCAAGATGTCAATGCGACGGACGGGGCGTCGTCGGCGTCGGACTCGGTGAACTTCAAAGGGTTGGCGGAAGCGTTAGGTAGCGTCGCCGCAGGCACTGACACCAGTGGTGCCGCCGTCACTCTCACTATTGGCAACGAAAAATTGGATAATTCGTATTTCAGCGGGGTGAAGTTGGGGCAGAACACCAGTGAGACGGGTCAGTTGTATATCAAAGCCGAAATCACCACAAACGGCAACGCGAGTCAAATCTGGGTGTATAAAGACGCGCAGATGAAGGACAGCGATTTGGTGGCGCGGAGCGATAAATTTAACGCGACGTTGGGCGACCAGAGCGTCAGTATTTTCGCGGAGAAAATCGGCGAAACGGGTTTAGACACCGGTCTTTACGGCGCAATTAACCTTGGTAGCGCCGATGGTATGACCTCCGACCTCAAAGTTGAGGGCGCGATTGTGAAGTTTGAGAACTTGGGGGTGCGTCTCAGCGCGAGCGAATACGGCGCCAACGAGTTTGTCAAAATTACGCAAGAGCAAGGCGCGATTTTCACCCGCTACGATGCCAACAACAACGCGCACGTGATTGACGCCGGTTTGTCGGGGGCGGATTGGACCAACTACGGTAGCAACGCGATTTTGTCGCTGAACGGGCAACGGGTAGAACTGCAAGGCATTACCGGCACGTTGTCGAATTTGGACGCGACGGCGAACATTGTCTTCAACGCCGGTTCGGTCGGCAACACGACCATCGCCACGACCGGTTACAACGACGGCTCGCTCGCAACGAAAGCGCAACGGTTGGGCGACACGAATAACCAAGAGATGAACGCGCTCCACTCGACGACGGAAATCATCAAGAACTTCACCGGCGGGATGCAGTTGCAGATTGGCGAAGGCGCGGGCGACCAGAACCGGACGGTCTATTCGGTGAAAGATATGACTTCGGCGGGGTTGGGCAAAA
>BNUQ01000031.1 GCA_025997475.1 Planctomycetales bacterium | reverse complement strand
ATTCGGCGTAAATTTCCGCCGTCATTTTTTCGCGCCACGAATTTTGCGGCAGGTCGCTCGGATATTGCAACTGGCATTTGGCGGCGGAAATGGCGTTGGCGACGGCGGCGGGTTTAAGTTGTTGCGCATCGAGGCGCCGGATTTTGAGAATTTGTTTGATAATCCCCTGCTGGTCGCCGGCGTCGTAAATCGAAAAATTGCCGCGCCGCCCGTCGTCGAGACGCTCCACGTCAAAGCGCAAAAAACGCGCGCACTGCGAGTGAAAGGTGCCGACGCTTTTCGGCGTGTCGCCGGTGAGTTCGCGGACGCGCTCCTTCATTTCACCGGCGGCTTTGTTGGTGAAAGTGAGCGCGAGAATCTGCCACGGCTTGACGCCCTGCGCCATCAGCCACGCGATTCGGCGCGTGACCACGCGCGTCTTGCCGGACCCCGCGCCGGCGACGACTAACATCGGTCCGGTGAAATGCGTGGCGGCTTGGCGCTGTTCGGGCGTGAGGTCGGCGAGAATGGCGGACATAAGGTCGGTGGGCGGTGAGGAGTTAGAGCCGTTACAAATTGAAAACTCGTGTTACGCGGTAAAAATAATCCACGAATGAACACCCAAATAACTCAACTCGAATCTCTTGCTCTTCAATAATTCGTGCGATTGTATCCGCCGCGCCCGACGAAGGAAGTTGTCCCGCGCATTTTTGGCGCGCCGTTTTTTTTCGGAATTTCTTTTTCGTGCGAAGTTGATTTTTCGTATAATCGCGCCCCTTGATTCTTACCGCCGCGCCTTTTATCGCGCTTTCATCGCCCCCGGGCAAACGAGGATTATCTTATGAGCGACCCCGCCACGACTTTGGTTTCGCGCACCGGCATTCGCGACATCACCATCGAAAACGAATTGCGCACCAGTTACCTTAATTATTCAATGAGCGTCATCGTCAGCCGCGCGCTCCCCGACGCCCGCGACGGCTTGAAGCCCGTCCATCGCCGCATCATTACCGCGATGAACGACCTCCATCTCGACTATCGCAAAAAACACGTCAAATGCGCCAAAGTCGTCGGACACGTTTTAGGCAACTATCACCCACACGGCGACTCCGCCGTCTATGACGCGCTGGTGCGCGTCGCGCAGGATTTTTCTGTCCGCTATCTACTCGTTGACGGACACGGCAACTTCGGCTCGATTGACGGCGACGGCGCCGCCGCCTACCGCTATACCGAATGCCGGATGCACCGCCTCGCCGACGAATTGTTGGAAGACCTCGACAAAGACACCGTGGATTTCGTCGATAACTTCGACGGCACCGGCGTCGAGCCGGTCGTGTTGCCGTGTAAAGTGCCGCTGTTGTTGCTGAACGGCACCGACGGTATCGCGGTCGGAATGGCGACGAAAATGGCGCCGCACAATTTGACCGAGGTCTGCAACGGCGTCATCGAACTCATCAAAAATCCCGACGCCACGACCGCCGATTTAATGAAGCACATCAAGGGACCGGACTTCCCGACGGGGGCGTTGATTTGCGGGCGCGAGGGCATTAAAGAAGCGTATGAAACCGGTCGCGGGCGGCTGGTGCTTCGCGCCAAATGTCATATCGAAACGCAAAAGAACGGGCGGCAGTCCATCGTCGTTACCGAAATTCCGTATCAGGTCAACAAAGCCGCGTTGCAGACGAAAATCGCCGAGGCGTTTCACGAAGAAAAAATCCGCGGCATCGCGGCGATTAACGACTACTCCAACAAAGACGGCATCCGCTTGGTCGTCGATTTGAAACAAGGCGAAAACGCCGAGGTGGTGCTTAATCAGTTGTATAAATTCAGCGCTCTCGAATCGTCGTTTTCCATCAACAGCATCGCGCTCGTCAAAGGGCGCCCGGAAATTTTGCCGTTGCGGGATTTGCTCCGGCATTTCATCGACCACCGCTACGAAGTCCTGCGCCGCCGCACGATTTTTCTGTTGCACAAAGCCGAAGCCCGCGTCCATATTTTAATCGGCTTGCTCGTCGCCCTCGATAATATCGACCGCGTCATTGAGTTGATTCGTAATTCACAAACGGTCGATGAGGCGAAAGCGGCGTTGCGCAAAGAATTTAATTTGTCGGACATTCAGGCGCACAGTATTTTGGAAATGCAGTTGCGCCGCCTGACCGGTTTGCAACGGAAAGAATTGGAAGACGAGCGCGACGCCCTGCTCGCGAAAATCGCCGAATATCAGGCGCTTCTCGCCGACCGGCAAAAATTGCTCGACTTAATCGTGCAGGACTGCCGCGACTTGATCGACAAATACGGCAAGAACGACCCGCGCCGAAGCGAAATCGTCGCGGCGGCGGACGAGATTAACGTCGAGGATTTAATCGCCGACGAAGAGATGACGGTCGGCATTTCGCACAAGGGCTACATCAAGCGGATTTCGCTCGACACCTATCGCAAGCAAGGACGGGGCGGCAAAGGCGTTACCGGCGCGGCGGTGGCGGACGACGATTTTGTCGAACATTTGTTCATCGGCTCCACGCACGATTATTTGTTGTTCTTCACCTCCATCGGCAAAATCCACTGGCTAAAAATTTACGACCTGCCGCAAATGGGACGCGCCGCGAAAGGGCGTCCGCTCGTCAATTTATTGCAGTTGGAAAACGGCGAAACGGTGCAGGCGTTGGTGCCGGTGCGCGAATTTGACGAAGCGCATTTTCTCGTGCTGGTAACGAAAAAAGGCACGATTAAAAAGACCGTGCTGTCGGCTTACGCCCGCCCGCAAAAAGGCGGCATTCGAGCGATAAATATCGACGCGGGCGACGCGCTGATTGCGGCGCTCGTCACCAACGGCGAAAACGAATTGATGTTGGCGAGCCGCGAAGGGATGGCGTGCCGCTTCAAAGAATCCGACGTGCGGGCGATGGGACGCGCGGCGGGCGGCGTTATCGGAATGAACTTGGAAACCGGCGACGAGATTGTCGGCGCGATGGTGGTCTCGCCGGAAACGACGGTGCTGACGGTCGCGGACAACGGTTTGGGCAAGCGGAGTTCGTTCGAGGATTACCGCCTGACCAAGCGCGGCGCGAAAGGCGTAACCAATATGAAACTGACCGACCGCACCGGCAAAGTCGTCGCCTGTATGGCGGTGCGGGAGGACGACGACGTGGTGATTATCACGACGGGCGGAATGGTGGTGCGGACGCCGGTCAACGGTTGCCGCGTCATCGGGCGCGCGACGCAGGGCGTCAAAGTTATCGGCTTGAAAGACGACGACAAAGTGGCGACCGTCGCCCGCGCCGCCGAGGCGGAAGAACGCGAAGACGGCGACGCCGGTCCGACGCTGAGTCAGGAAGTGCCGGATGAGCAGAGTTGAGAGTTGAGAGTTGAGATAATGCCGCCATCTCAACTCTAAACCGAAGCCGAATATCTAAACTCTAACATTAACCCGCCGTTAAAACGGCGGGCTATTGAATTCGGCGGCGGCTTCGCCGCGCGTCAATCGGCGGCGATAAATCACCGCCGAATATCTAAACTCTAACATTGACCCGCCGTTAAAACGGCGGGCTATTGAATTCGGCGGCGGCTTCGCCGCGCGTCAATCGGCGGCGATAAATCACCGCCGAATATTTAAACTATTAACTCTAAACTCTTAACTCTCAACTCTCTAAAAAAGGAGAACGAAATGCGAAACATTTTACCGGCGATTTTATTAGGCGCGGCGGCGCTGATGTTCGGCGCGACGGCGCGCGCGGCGGATAGCGATAATCTGCGCATTGCCAAAGCCCTGTCCGACGCCTACGCGGAAGTGGTCGGCAAAATCGCGCCGTCGGTGGTAACGATTAACACCGAGAAAAAAGTCGCCGAAGAGGACGGCGAGGATATTTTGCCGCCCGGCTTGCCGCCGCAATTCCGCGAATTTTTCCGCCGCCGCTCGACGCCGCCGCGCCAGTATCGCTCACAGGGCATCGGTAGCGGCTTCATCGTCAGCGCCGACGGCTTGATTTTGACCAACAATCACGTCGTCGAAAACGCCGGCAACATCAACGTAACGCTGGCGGACGGCGCGGAATTTCGCGCCGAACTCGTCGGCGCCGACCCGAAAACCGACGTGGCGATTATCCGCCTGAAAGACGCCGCCGCCGCGCAACTGACCCCGATTGCGCTCGGCGACTCCGACAAAGTCAAGACCGGCAACATCGTCATCGCGGTCGGCGCGCCGTTCGGACTGAAACAAACCGTTACTTGCGGCATCGTGTCGGCGACCAATCGCAACAAATTGGGCGGCGGCGAATTGCGGTCGATTATGTATCAGGATTTCATTCAGACCGACGCGACGATTAACCTCGGCAATTCCGGCGGACCGCTTGTCAATCTCGACGGCGAAGCCATCGGCATCAACTCGGCGATTAGTTCCGCCAGCGGCGGTTCGGACGGCATCGGCTTTTCGATTCCTATCAATATGGTCAAGTCGATTAAAGACGAATTGGTGCAAAGCGGCTCGATTACGCGCGGCTATCTCGGCGTCGGGATTCGCGATTTGGACGCGACGATGAAAAAAGCGTTGCCGGACGTGAAGAGCGGCGCGTATGTCTTGCAGACCTATCCGAACACGCCGGCGAGCGAAGCCGGTATGCAGGTCGGCGACATCATCGTGAAGTTCGACGGCACGGCGATTAACGACACGGCGCACTTACAGGCGCTCGTCGCGAAAACGCCGGTCGACAAAAAAGTGCCGGTCGAAATTCTGCGCGGCGACAAAACGGAAACGCTGACGGTAACGATTAAAAAACAGCCGCGCGTGTTGACGGGCGACGCGGAAAAAGACGACGCGCCGGAAGAGGTTGAAACGGCGGATAAATACCACAGCGAAATTTTAGGGCTGACGGTGGCGCCGCTGTCCGCGGGAAGCGCGGAAGAGAAAGAAATTTACGCGGACGCGAAAGGCGTGTTGGTGGTGAAAGTCGATGACGACGGCGCCGCCGACCGCGCGAATTTGCAACGCGGAATGTTGGTCGTTTTGCTCAATCAAAAACCGGTAACGTCCATTGACGAGTTCAAGCAAATCGAGCAAACGTTACAAGACAAAAAGTCCGCCGTGTTGCTGTGCCGCTTCGGCAAAAACAACGATGTCGTAACGTTGGAATTCGACGCGGCGAAAAAAGAAGAGGGAAAGAAATAGTTGCGCGGCTTTAGTTCGCCCAATTTCGCGGATACGGCGCGATTGCCGTCTTGACAATCGCGCCGTTTTTTATCCCCGCTATTGAATTTGATTTTCTTAATTCGCTTCGCGCCATTCTAACCATTAATTCCTCTAAATCGTTAATTGCTCTTTTGCCGCGCCAACATCGTCAGGGCGAGGGCGAGAATCAATAGGGAATTTTCGTCGAAGCCGAGAACGGCGAAAGAAATCAGCGGGTAGGCGGACAAAATCAACCGACCGGCGACCGGCACCAATAACGGCGCGAATTGCGTGGCGGGCGCGCGCCGCGCGAGTTTTTTATCCAACACTTTCGCGGCGACGGCGACGGCGCTCATCGTCAGCGCGATGCGCCAGTTTATCAGCCACATTCCGCCCCACGTCGTCGCCAAGCCCTTGCCGCCGCGAAATTGTAACTGCGCCGGATAAATATGCCCCAGCACCGCGCCGAACAAGCCCGCCAAACCGTAAAAAATTTCGCCGCCAAGCCAGAGTCCGACGGTCGCCGCCGCCGTCCCTTTAAGCGCGTCGAGGAGCATCGTCGCGATGAAAAATTTTTTGCCGCCGACCCGTCCGGCGTTGGTCGCGCCGCCGGTGCCGCTGTGCGCGACGCGCAAATCAACCCCGCGCCGCCACTTCACCAAATAGTAGGCGGCGTTGCCGCAACCCAAAACGTAGCCGATGAAAGCGGCGAGGAAGAAAGACATTGGGGAATGTTTCGTAGAAGCGGGATTATCTATAACGCGAGATACGTTTCCGGCGATATTGCCTTTATTCGGCTCGCGCGGAAATCTTTGAGGTTTCGCGTGCTAATGGCGTCAATCTTTTGGGCTTGCGCGGAGGTCTCGACGACCGCGTCTTCGTAATCAAGGATATTTGATGACAGCGCCCGCGTCAGAATTTCGGCGTTGACCGCAATCACGTCGAACATTTTCAGCAACTTGCCGATAATTTTTATCACCTCGCGTTTATCGGCTAAACTTTTTTCTAAAAAATAAGACAGCGTGGTTATTTCGTGCGCGCAAACATAGCCCGCGACTTTGCCCAATACGCAGTCGTCAATTATCCGCGCCGCCGCTTCGTGTCCGGCTCTTTGGTCGAGATAATCCAACACCACCTTCAAATCAAGCAAGATTCTTTTCATGGAACTCCCGCCGTATAAATTTTTTGTCGGGGACCTTGACCCCGCCTAAAATGCCATACAACTCCGCCGTCGCCGGCGATAAAACCGGCGGCTTTTCCGCGGGCGCCGAGATTTTGCCGCGCAATTGCTAGAAATAATTTTCAATAATTTTTGAAACCGGTTGGTTCGTCCGGCGCGAAAAATCCCGCGCGAAAGCCAGCGTTCCGGCTTCTAACGTGATGGTCATTTTTCGGTTCATCGATTTGGCCTCCGTTCGACGACGGAAATTATGGATAACGCCGCCAAAAATTCAATCGCGCCTCACAGTCGTTTGCCGCGCAGAATCGCCCACGCCAACCAGAAGCCCAATCCCATTGCCGACAAGTAGCCGATGCCGGCGACGACCGCCGACAGCGGCGCGTCGGCGAAAAACGGCAGGGAGACCTGTCGCGTGAAATCCGGCGCCACCGCCAGCACCAACGAACTGCCCAATAAAATCGCGGCAATCAACAGCCCTAACGTGATGCGATTGCTCGCCCTCTCGATTTGGTCGCCCAATTCTTCCAATCCTTCGTGCCGGAAAATAATGCGCAACTGCCCGCCGGTGATTTTCGTCAGCAGTTCGCGCAAATCGCCGGGCAGATGTTTGACCAAACCCCACAGCCGATACGCAAACAACGCGCCGCCGAACAGCACGTTGCGCGGCGCGAGCCACTGCCGCGCGGCGCGTTTCGCAAACGCCGGCAAAATTTTGGCGAAGCGAAAATCCGGCGCCAATTTGAAAATGATATTAGTGGCAATCGCCGCGCTTTTCGCCAATAAAATCAACTCCCGCGGCATCGTCAAACCGTGCCGCCGCGCCATCATCAGCGCTTCGCCAAGCAAGGAGCCGAAGTTCAAATTTTTCAGCGGCGCGCCGACGTAGCGGTCTAAATATGCCGACAAGTCCTGCCGGAACGCCGCCGCGTCGCCGCCGCCGTGTCCGAGGTCGGCGCAAATATCCGCGACGGTGTCCAAGTCGCCGTGGTTCAGCGCCAGCAACAACGCCAACAAATTCTGCCGCGTTTCGCCGGTCAAATGCCCGACTTGTCCGAAGTCGATAAAGCCGATGGCGCCGTCCGGCAAGCGCAACAAATTGCCGGCGTGCGGGTCGGAATGGAAAAAACCGGCGATGAAATACTGGTCTAAAAAACAGTTGGCGAGCGCCGCCGCCAAGCGCGCGTCCGGCGCGGCGTCCGTCAGCGGCGTGCCCGCGAGTTTTTCTTCGACTAACACGTTGCGCGTCGTGTATTGCCAAAAAATTTGCGGGGCGCGCGCTCCCGTCGGCGCGAAAGACCAAAAACCCGCCGGACGCGCATACGCCGCCGCGAATTTTTCGGTCGCCGCCGCTTCGTTGACAAAGTCAAGTTCGCCGAGCAAGCCGCGCGCGAATTCCTCGACCAAGACCGCCGGCGACAGCGCCGCCGCTTCCGGCAAATTGCGCTCGACGATTTCGGCGAGAAAACGCAACAGCGACAAATCCTCGCGCATCTGCCGGTCGGTGTCGGGGCGTTTGATTTTGACAATCACCGCCTCGCCGGATTTCAGCGTCGCGGCGTGGACTTGCCCGATACTGCCGGACGCAAGCGGCGTTTCGTCGAAGTGCGCGAAAATTTCCTCCGGCGCGCCGGCCAATTCCGCGACGAGCATCGGGCGAATTTCCGCGAACGGCAACGGCGAGACCTTGCTTTGCAGACGCGCCAAGCCCGCCAAAAATTCCGGCGGCAACAGGTCGGCGCGGGTGGCGAGCATCTGCCCGAATTTGATGAACGTCGCGCCCATTTCTTCGAGCGCCAGCGCGAGTTGTTCGGCGAAATCGGCGCCGCTGTTTTTTTGATTGGCGACGCGAACGCGGTCGCCTATGCCGAGCAACCGGTATAAACCCGCTTTCCACAACACCGCGCCGAAACCGTGCCGCGCCAAAATCAAGACGATTTGGCGCAGACGCTTCAAGTTTAGAAAGGCGGTTTTGAGGTTGGTCAGCACGACGGTTCTTTTGGGGGAAGGGAAAATTACGAGTGTCGAAATTACGAATAGGAGCGCGCCGAATGCGCCCCATTGGCAATCGTTCCGCTGAGGGCGGACCCTATTTTTTCTCCGCCATCAGTGACAAAGCGAGCCGATTGTAACAGCGGGCTAATGGCGGGCAACGAGTTGATTATGCTCGATGCAAACCGAGCGAAGCGAAAATTGACCGTCCCGATTGCCACGCCTTTTAAGGCGCGGAGAGTGCGGTAAAATGGTCGTCTTTAACCGAACCGGTCTTATTGGGAGACCAAAGCCCGTTTCTGTCTTGACCGCCGACCACGCCGGCGCGGCAAGAGATATTGGGCAACAAATTTTTTCCTCGCTCGCGAAAACTATGGCGCACACCATTCAAGTATCCGACACGTTTTCCGGTCCGCTGGACTTGTTGCTGTATTTAGTGCGGCGCGAGGAAATCGATTTGCAGGATATTCCCATCGCGAAACTCACCCGCGAATATCTCGCCGAAATCGACCGGCGCGGCTTGGTTGATGTCGATGACGGCGGCGAGTTTGTCGCGATGGCGACCGCGTTGGTCGAAATGAAAAGCCGCTGGTTGTTGCCGGCGACCGCCGACGCCGGCGACGAGGAAGAGGCGTGGTTCGACCCGCGGCAGGGTTTGGCGCAAACGTTGCTCGCCTACAAATTTTTCAAGCAGGCGGCGGGCGAACTCGCGCGGAGCGCCGACGAATACGCCGCGCAATTTCCGCGCCCGCTCGCGCCGGATTTGCCCGCGTTGCCGATTGAGCCGGAAGCGCATAGCCCGTGGGAATTGTTTGCCGCGTTCCAAAAAATCGCGCAAAAAATTATCGCCGACCGACACCGCCGCCAAATCGTCAACGAGGAGGTCTCGACCGAACGCCGCATCGCGCAAATCGAAAACGCGCTCGCCGAGCGGGAAGTCGTCGCCTTCACCGCGCTCCTCGGCGAAAACCCCGGACGCGACACTTGCGTCGGCATTTTTATCGCGATATTGGAATTGGTGCGGCTGAAAAAGATCACGGCGCGACAGTCGGTTGATTTCAGCGAAATTTACCTGCGCCGCCGGTCGGTGTTGGCGCCGCCGCCCGCCGCGTCGCCAACGCCGACCGGCGGCGGGCATTGGGCAAACATTTTCAGCAAACTCGGCGGCGAGAAAAAAGTCGGCGGCAGAAAAATTGGCGACGTTCGGCGCGTCCCGCCGCCCTTTAGTTTTCCGACGGTCGCCGGTTCGCGCCCACGCGCGGCGACCAATCGGCGACGAGGATTTCCGCCGCCGGCGTTTTGATGCCTAAATTTTTCTCATGGAAAGAACGGGCGGACGCGGAGAAATTCCACCGGCGACGCTCTATTCAATTGCCGCGCGCTTTAGCGCGTGGATAGCGTTAGAAAACGACCGGCTGTAGCCGAATGGTTTTCTTTGGGACCAAAGACCTTTCTTTTTTGACCGCCCGCCCCGCCTTAAAAGGCGGGGAATTGAAGAGAACCGTTCCAATCGGATTTCTCCGCGTCCGCCGCGCCTCCGTGCGTTGCTTATTTTTTTAGACAGGTTTGAAAATCATTTTCATAAACAAGGAGTCCCGATGCTCACCCTCAAACGCGAATTTTTTCCCCGCGTCAAAAAGACGATTATGCCGCGTCCGTTGACCGCGCGGGAAACCGACGTGCTCGGACAGTCCGGCACCGTCTATGCCGGCGAAGCGCAAATTTACGGCGACAACTGGTATTTTGATAAAAGCGAAAATCTTATCGAAATCTACGGCGCGGGCGCGGCGCTGGTCTTCCGCAATTTACTGCCGCGCCCTAACAAATACGCGCGCGAAGGGCTGTATCTGCAACTGACGCTCGCCTATCGCACCACGGAAAACGCCTGCGCCAACCTCCGCAATTTTTCCGGCAATCACGTCAATCTGCCGAACAGCGTCGCCGGCGCGTTGTTCACCGACCCGAACACCTATTACTGGGTAACGGACGATATGACCGTCAACGTCAATTCGCTTTACACCGGCGAAAAATTGTGGTTGCAACGGGTCGATTGGGAGTGGGTGAGCCGCGAGGTGATTTACGACGACGAATTGACGCGCGGCAAGCCGTTCCTCAACCGCACGCCGGAACAAGTCGAAGAACGCTACCGCGAAACCGTCGTTACCGAAGAAACCGCGCGGAAATTTCTAATCGACCGGATTAACCGCGACGCCGATTTCGCCAAGCGGTGTTTGGGCTTGCTCCACGGCGACCGCTTGCGAGAAAAGGACTTGGTCGCCGCGTATCGGGAGTTGAACGCCAATTAAGAACTGAGGTTACGCGCGTTGAAAAAATTCGCGTGGTTAGCGGTTAAATCTCCGGCTCTGGCAAGCGATTGCCAACTCGGCTACATAAAATCTCCGGGCGTTACCGTGCGCTCTAATATCAATTTCGTCTTGTCCGCGCTATATCGGTAGAGCAGAACCCAGTCGGATTGAATATGGCAATTGCGAAGTCCGGGCATTCCGTCCATAGAATGGTCGCGATATTTGGACGGCAACGTCTCGCCTGATTTCAATATCGCGACAACCGCTTTTAGTTCATCTAAATTGTAACCGCGTTTATCCATTCTTTTTCGGTCGCGCTTGAACAAGTTTGTTTCGGCGGACTTTATTTCCATAGTTCCTTCTCCTAAAAATTACCCGCGTCCGCGGCGGTCGGCGTCAACTTGTTTAGCCCACGCCGCAAAACTTTCGTATTCCGTCAGATTGACCCCTTCGAGCGCGTCCGCATGCGCGCGTAAAACATCGGGATTTTGCAGGAGTTTCCGGTCGATGGCCCGCAACTCTTCATCAGTCCGGTTTTTTTCGCGCGTAATTTTTCGGCGCGGTTCTTTTTCAAGCACGGCAGGCATAGGATTTCCTCTCTATCTAAACGCGCAACTTTCAACTTGGTTTTCTTATGCCACAAATTGCCGCAAAAACCGCAAGTCGCTGTCGGTCAACAGGCGGATGTCGTTGACGCCGGCGGTCAGCATCACCATTCGGTCCAAACCGATGCCGAACGCGAAGCCGCGATATTTTTCCGGGTCGTAGCCGACCTCGCGAAAAACATTCGGGTCAATCATCCCGCAACCCAAGACCTCAATCCAGCCGCTGTTTTTGCAAATGCGGCAACCGGCTTGTCCGCAAAACACGCACGACACGTCCATCTCGGCGCTCGGTTCGGTGAACGGGAAAAAACTCGGACGCAAGCGGATGCGCGCGGCGTCGCCGAACATTTCGCGCGCGAAAAACAACAGGCAACTTTTCAGGTCGGCGAGCGTAACGCGGGTATCGACCGCCAATCCTTCGATTTGGTGAAAATGATAATGGTGCGTGGCGTCCACCGCGTCGGGACGATAGACGCTACCGGGCGCGAGAATCCGAATCGGCGGGCGCATTTTTTCCATCGTGCGAATTTGCACGCTCGACGTTTGCGACCGCAACAAGCCGCCGCCGACTAACGCGAAGGTCTCGGCGTTGTCGCGCGCCGGATGGTCGGGCGGAATGTTCAGCGCCTGAAAATTGTGAAAATCGTCTTCCATTTCGGGACCGCCCGCCACCGCGAAACCGAGCCGTCCGAAAATGCCGGCGATGCGGTCGCGCATCTGCCGCAACGGGTGCAACGTGCCGAGCGGTCGCGTTTTCGGCGGCAACGTCGGGTCGGGGAGCAGCTTTTCCGCGCCGGCGAATTTTTGCGCCGCCGTTTCGAAGGCGGCGGTCAATTCGTTTTTCGCCGCGTTCATCGCCTGCCCGAAGGCGCCTTTTTCGGCGTTCGGCAGTTCTTTGATGCGCCCCATCAAATTATTCAATTGACCGGAACGCCCCAAAAATAAATTTTTCGCGGCGGCGAGGTCCTCGCGGCTTTTCGCCGCGTCCGTCGCGGCGCGCGCGGCGGCGGTCAACGCTTGCAGGTCGGCAAATAACGACATGGCGAAAACTCCTTTTGTAATAGACCTGTTCGACAACCAATTCGCGGCAAATTTTCGGCTAATTTTCCGTCCCGCCGCGTCAAAATTCCTTGCAATGCTCTCGGTATTGCTTCGTCATTTTTCCTTGCGAAACGAAAAATTAGACCCGAACATTTGCTCACGCGTAGGTTTAGAACAGGTCTAATTGAATTTTTTACCGTGTTCGCGTCTAATTCCAATTTTCAATTATCAGCCCTCTAATTCGCGAAAAATGCGCGTCGTCGGTAACCAACACGCCGCCGCGCGACCACACTATCGCCGCGATTAAGTAATCGTTGACCGGTATTTTTTCGCCCCGACGTTCCAGTTCCGCCTTAATTTTTCCATACGCTATCGCCGCCGCTTCGTCATAAACGGCGATTGCAAAATCAGACAAAAACTCTTGCGCCCGTCGCAGATTAAATTCCCGCCGACCGCTTTTTTCCGCCCCGTAATACAATTCGCCGGCAACAATCGCGGGTATCAAAATCTGACTTTTAGGTTTCGCCAACACTTTTTGCCGGATGGTCTCATTCTTGCCGTTCATAAAAAACACACAACTATTTGTGTCTAAAAAACAAATCATTCGTCTCCCTCCCGCCTCCGTTTATCATCAAACAAATTCTCGCGGCGGTGCCATAAAAGTCGGGTCGTCTATCGAGCCGTAGAGATTGCGCAAGCGTTCGCGTCGCGCCTCGCCTTCCGCCGTAAAAACTTTTTTTAGCGCCTCGTTAATCAATTTCGAAACGGACACGTTTTCCGCGCCGGCACGTTCCGTCGCCAGCCGATAAATCTCGCGGTCTAAATGTAAAGTCATCGTCGTCCTCCTTATCCCCGCTCGACCACCGCCGGCGGCAGGTGTTCCAACAGAATTTCGTTGAGCAAATTCGCATAGACCGGTTTGTTCAGGTAGCCGACCGCGCCTTGCCGGAGAAACTGCTCGCGCACGTCCTCGTCCAAACTCGCCGTCAGCACCACCACGCGCAACTGCGGGTCGATTTCCCGCAACCGCGTCAGCGTCTCCAAGCCGTCCATTTCCGGCATCATATAATCCAGCAAAACCAAATGAAATTTCTCGCCGGTCGCGGCGGCGGCGCGGACTTTTTCGAGCGCTTCTTTGCCGCTCAAACATTCGCACACCTGCACACCGCGTTTTTTCAGCAGTCCGCGCACCACCAATAAATTCATCTGCATATCGTCAACCGCCAAAATCCGCGCGCGCGGCGCCGTCCAATCGGCTGAATTTTTATCGTCCGGCGTTTTCGCGTCGGCGGACGCGGGGGCGTCAAGTAGCCGCGTCAGCGGCTCCGCCCACAGCGGCAATTCGACCGTCTCGACCCGCGCCGGAAAAGTCGGCGTTAGTCCCGCCGCCAACGCGCCGTCGTTTTCGACGTTGCTCAGCGCGCTGATTTCGACCATCCGGCACAACCGGCAACGCGGCGCGAAACTGTTCGGCTGGGCTTGATACGCCGCGTTAAGCGCCGTTATCGCCACGTTCCAAATTTTCGCCGTGATGAAAATATGCGAGAACGGACGCGCCGGACGGAGGACGGTTTCGCCGACCATTTTGCAGTCGTCCACCGTTTCGACGGCGACGTTCAACGCTTTCAGCGCGTCCACCAGCGACGCCCGCAACAACTCGCGCGGCTCAAGCACCAACGCGCGGCAGTCGGCGGCGCGGGCGGCGCGCGCCAGCGGCTCGCGGTTGACGACGATTTGCGGAAAGCGCGTCGTGAACACCGACCCCTTTGCCGCGACGGTCGTTACCGTGATTTCGCCGCCCATCGCCTGCGCCCAACTATACGCCGACGCCAGCGCCAAGCCCGCGCCGTGCTCGCCGTGATGACTCATCCGCATCGAGCGCGAGCGGAACAATTTGTCGAACGAAAAAATTTGTCCGACGGTGTCGGCGGACATTCCGACGCCGGTGTCGGCGATGTCGATGACGAGCGAAAATTTGCCGTGGTTCCACTCGCCGCGCGCCGTCAGCGCGATACTCCCCTCCTCGGTGTATTTCACGGCGTTGTCGGCGATGACGCCGATAATCCGGCGCAACCGCGCCGCGTCGCCGCGCAACGTCCGCGGCAATTGCGGGTCCACGTTCACCGCCAACCACAACGGTTTTTCGCCGAGTTTGGCGCGAAGCCGGCTGATAACGTCGAACAACAGCGAGCGTAATTGATACGGCTGATTCTGCGGCGTGATTTTGCCGGTTTCGAATTGCGTCAGGTCGATGGCGTTGTTGACCATCGACAACAAGCGGTCGGCGGCGGCGGCGATGTCGGTCGCGTATTGCCGGATTTTCTTCGGCGGGTCCTCTTGTTTGACCAACGCCGCGACGCCGGTAATCGCGTTAATCGGCGTCAGCATTTCGTGCGACACCAACGAGACGAAATGGCTTTTCATCTGCGACACTTCCGCCGCTTTGCGCATCAGCGCCGACAAGCGCCAGTTCTGCCGAATCGCCCAAAAACCCAGCGCCCCGACCGCCAACCACAATACCGCCAACCCCGCATACGTCGTCAGCGGCATCCCGACGAATTCGCTTTCGGCGAGCATCGACCACGTCAGGGGAAGCGAACTATACATATACCAGTTCAGCGTCGGCATATAACTCAACGCCGCGATGCTCCGCCCGTCGCGTTTGACGACGTGTTGCGTTTGGTCGGCATACCATTCCGGTCGCCGCCGCGCGCCCTCGACTTGTTTTTTCCGTAACGGCTCGGCGTAGGTCGAAATGAACTGCGGACTGCCCGGCGCAATCTCGAAGATGTGGCGTTTGGCGACGATATTCGCGAGGTCGCGGTCGATGGTAACTTCGTAGTTGCCGTTGAACAACACGATTTGAATGTCGGGCGCGACTTGTTCGTAGATGCCTTGCAACACTTCGTTGATGTCGATGCCCGCGCCGACAAGTCCGAGCGCCTGACCGTCGGGGGCAAGCACCGGCGCGTTAATCCAGACGTTGGTTCGCCCCAAATCGGGATTGAAATTGACGTTGACGTTATAGGGCTGACCGCCCACGATGGTCAAATACCACCAATAATTTTCCGGCGCGTCGGGCTTCACTTTATATGAAGTAACTTTGTCGTCATCGACGATGTTGAACATCATATCGGTGGCGGCGCACCAAAACACTTCGCGGCTGGTAATGAAGCGGGAGTAATTGCGGATTCTTTCCGCCGCCGCGAGGCGGGCGGGCGAGTCGACGGGCAACGAACAATAGGCGATTGCCGCTTCCGACTCGCTGAGTAGGCGCGCGAGCGTGATTTCACGGTTATAGACGGCTTCGAGCAAGGAACATTTCTGTTCGTGCCGGTCGATAATCGCCTGCTCGCAGGCGCGGTTCATATTTTCGCGCGCACTGTAATAGAGCAAAAAAATGCCGGACAACACCAGCACGCTCCACGCGCCCAAAGCCAAATAACGACGGCGTTCTTTCATTTTCTCCCTCACCTGTGCGACCGTTTGCGGCAATTACGAATTACAAACCAAAAATTCTATCGTTCGTAATTTATAAGCAACCGGCGATGATTTTTACAGGGGGCGCCGGCGCGCTTAACGGTGATAAACAACGAAAAATCACTCGCCCGCTTTCGCCAACGCCCGCCGGTAATGTTCGGGGTATTGATATTCGCCGGTCATTTCGCGGCAGTAATACAGCGGCAAGCGCAATTCGACCACGCCGCCGCGCACAATTTCCAAATCCGGCAACCGGCGAACTTCGGCAAACACGCCGTCCGTTACGCGACGGATTTCTTCCTCGCTCGCGTAGCGCGACATTAAAATCGCGTCCTGCCCGAGCAGTTCTTTTTGCGGATACAAAAATGCCGGATTGCGCGGGTCGTCGTTCAACACCAACACCGGCTTTTTTCCGCGCAACGCCCAG
Organism: Planctomycetales bacterium; assembly: GCA_025997475.1. Taxonomy (GTDB): domain Bacteria; phylum Planctomycetota; class SZUA-567; order SZUA-567; family SZUA-567; genus MS499-59. Next base: position 6,318 of record BNUQ01000031.1, on the reverse strand, counting down.
CCCGCCTTGCCCGCGTCATACCACCGCGTTACCGCTAAAAAAATCCGCTCGTCGTCGAGATAATTATTTTTGCTAAAAAATTCGCGCAAAGCGTCGTAGTCGAAACCTTCCAACGTCGGGTCGTCTTCGCCGAATTTCGCCGCCCAGTATTTCGGTCCGAACCACGTCCAGAAACCGGTCGCCGCGTGCAGTTGTAAAATCACCATAAAAAAGACGCAACAAATTCCCGACAGCCACAGCCAGCGTTTCGTCCACGCGCGAATTTTCTCCGCCGCACTGTCAAGCATCGCCGCCGTCGCCGCGCCGAGCGCGGGAAAGAGCATCAGATAACCCGGCGCCTGCCAATGAAAATGAAAACCGAGTTTCGACCACAGCGTTACGACCGTGAAAAACGCGATGGGCAAAATCGCCGTGCAAGCCAAAAACCACCGCGCCGCGTCCGGCGGCGCCCCGCGTCCGGCGGCGAAACATTTATACAGTTGCCACATCAGCGGCAACCAAATCCACGGCAGAAGCCACAGCGCCTGCCCGCCGAGCGATTGCGCTAGCCACGCCCAATGCAGGGAAAATTCGCCGCTGACGCCGGCGCGGGAACTCTGAAATAAAAACGACACCCAATTGTTTTCGGCGTTCCAAATGAAAATCGGCGAAGCGACGAGCAAACCGATTAACAGCGCGAGATACGGACCGGGGTGAAAAAGCCACCGCCGCCTTTTCGGCGTCGTCAGCGCGAACAGCCCCGCGCCGGCAAATAAAAATAAGGCGTGATATTTGCTTAACGTCGTCAGTCCTAAAAAGACGCCGGTCAAAACCCACCAACCGTAACTCGCCGCCGAGCGTCGCCAACGCGCCGCCGCTTCGTCGTCGGGAAATTCGCGGAAAAAAATGCGCGTCAAACAGAGCGCGGTGGCGAGCCAGAACAACATCAGCGCGGCGTCGGGTTGGAGCCACATCGCGGTCGTGCCGGTGAACACCATCGATAAATTAAGCAACAGCGCGGCGTAAAAACCGGCGCGGGCGGAAAATAATTTTTTGCCGAGCAAGAACATTAAATAGGTGACGACGGCGAAGCAAATAATCGACGGCAAGCGCAACGTCAGCGCGGTCGGCGCGCCGCACAAATAACCGGACGCGGACGCCAACCAAAACGCCAGCGGCGGCTGGTCAAAATAACTCAACTGCGGATTAAGCGCGTTCAGCGTGTAATACGACTCGCCGTAGCCCAAACCGGTAACGGCGGCGAGGAGCAGACGCACGGGCAACGTCAAAAAAATGAGCCACAACACGGCGCGGCGCGGACATCGCGGAAAGGAGGTCGGCAAGGCGGTTTTCCAGGGTAAAAGCGAAAGTTATCACAAAATTTTAGTGCCTTGCTCTATTAGACCTGTTCGACAACCAATTCGCGGCAAATTTTCGGCTAATTTTCCGTCCCGCCGCGTCAAAATTCCTTGCAATACTCTCGGTATTGCTTCGTCATTTTTCCTGGCGACACGAAAAATTAGACACGAACATTTGCTCACGCGTAGGTTTAGAACAGGTCTATTCAATTGCCACGCCTTTTAAGGCGTGGTCGGCAGTCAAAAAAAAAGAAATGGCTTTAGCCAAAAATTTCGGCTAAAGTCGGTCATTTTTTGACGCTATCCACGCCCTAAAGGGCGTGGCAATTGAATAGAACTTTCATCGAGCGTCGAACAAACGGCGCGGCAGTTTATCCGCCCTTGCCGCGTTTGGCATACATACCTCCGCTCACGCCAATTTTTTCAGCGCTTTTTGTCCGATGTCTTTTCGGTATTGCGCGCCGGCAAAAGTGATTTTTTCGACGGCGGCGTAGGCGCTCGCAATCGCGGCGGGCAAGTCCTTGCCTAACGCCGTCGCGCACAACACCCGCCCGCCGTTTGTAACAATTTTGCCGCCGCGCTTTATTGTGCCGGCGTGGAAAATTTGCGTGTTTTGGTCGTCCGGCGAAAATTTATCCAAACCGGAAATTGTCTGCCCTTTTTCGTAATGCCCCGGATAACCCGACGCCGCCATTACCACGCCCACCGCCGCCTCGTCGCGCCATTTTAATTCCATTCGGTCTAAATGTCCGTCGGTCGTCGCGAGCAAAATTTCCAACAAGTCGCCGTCAAGCCGCATCAAAATCGGTTGCGTTTCCGGGTCGCCGAAACGCATATTGTATTCAAGCACTTTCGGTCCGGCTTTAGTAATCATCAAACCGGCATACAACACGCCGCGAAAGCGGCGGCTTTCGTTGTTCATCGCGTGCACCGTCGGCACGAGAATTTTCGCGACAACTTCGTCGAGCAATTTTTCCGTCAACAGCGGCGCCGGCGAATACGCGCCCATGCCGCCGGTGTTCGGACCAAGGTCGCCGTCAAAAATCGCTTTGTGGTCTTGCGCCGACGCCAGCGGCGCAATCGTTTTGCCGTCGGTCAATGCCAACACCGACAATTCTTCGCCGCGCAAACATTCCTCAATCACCACTTTCGCGCCCGCGTCGCCGAATTCTTTATCGACCATACACCGCCGCACCGCCGCGCGCGCCGCGTCGATATTTTCGCAAACGAGCGCGCCCTTGCCCGCCGCCAAACCGTCGGCTTTGACGACGAGCGGCGTGGCGGCGGCGGTCTTCAACGCTCGCTCGGCTTCCTCGCGGCTGTCCAAATAAGCGAACGCCCGCTCGGCTTGCTCAAACACCGCGTAGTCCGCCGTCGGAATGCCGTAACGCCGCATCAAATCCTTAGCAAAACTTTTACTGCTTTCGAGCGCCGCCGCCTTGCGCGCCGGTCCGAAGACCTTGATGCCGAGGTCGAAAAATTCATCGACAATCCCCGCCGCGAGGACGGCTTCGGGACCGGGAATAACGAAGTCAATCGCGTGCTTTTTCGCCCACACGCGGATGGCGGCGAGGTTGTTGATGTCAAGGTCTTCGACGCACTCGCCGCAGGCGGCGCACCCCGGATTGCCGGGCATAATGTAGAGTTTGGTCAAGCGCGGCGACTGCGCGATTTTCCACGCCAACGCCTGCTCGCGCCCGCCGCCGCCGATGATGAGAACGTTCATTTTTGCTTGCTCCCGTTTAAGAACAATTAACCATTGACAATTAAAAATTGACTATGAAGGAAAAAAAACGCGCGAAGCGAATTTGACAGTCAAACTCCACAATCGTTAATTGTTAATTGTTAATTGTTAATTGTTAATTGTGAATTCGTTTTCAGTTCGCCGACAACGCATACTCCGCCCACTGCTCAACTTTCGCCACCATACTCGCCGCCGTTTGCCGCCATTCTTCGACTTGCGCCGCGACGTGTTTTTTTTGCGCCTCGTCTTTGAGATAGCGCAAATTGACCAGCACGTTCAGCCGCGCCGCGCGGACGGCGGCTTCTAAAAGAATCGCGCCGCCGCCGGTGTCGGTGCATAAATTTTCATTGCCGATTGCCGCCAAGCGCGGCAGTAGCCGCAACGCCGCCGTCGCCGCGTTCATTACGCGCCACGGCGGTTGCATCGCGGCGGTGAGCGCTTTTTGTAGCGCGGCGTCGCGTCGCGCTTTTTCTTCGGACGTGTTTTTCGGCAACGCGCACACCGCGCGGAATTTGCCGAACGCGACCGCGTCGTCGTCAACCGCCCGCCGCATCGCCGCGCGATACCGTTGCAATTGCGCGAGGAGGTCGCGAACTTCGGCGGACACGGCGGCAAATTTTTTCGGGTCGAGCGAAAAATTCGCCGCCATCATCGCCGTCGCCGCGCCCACCGCGCCGGCTAACGCGGCGGCACTCCCGCCCCCCGGCACTTCCACGCCGGACGCGAGCGCGTCGAGATACTGCGTGATTGATTGGTCGATGAACATTGGGTTGGTGTCCTATAAATTGCGGGTAAATGTTGATGCCGACGGGGAGCGGCATCCAATTAACAATTAACAATTAACAATTAACAATTGACAATTAACAATTGAGGAATGATTGCCAAAATGCGCTTCGCGAATTTGAAATAAAACTCCTGAATTGTTAATTGTTAATTACGCTCAAAATCCTGCCGTCAACAAAAACTCGTCGGTAATGCCGCTCGGCGCGGTCGCGACGGACAACCGCCGCGCAACGTAGCGCGCCAAAATATCCGTTTCTATATTCACGCCGTCGCCGACGCTTAACTGCGCGAGCGTGGTCTGGCGCAAGGTGTGCGGAATAACGCTGACGGAAAAACTTTTCGCCGTTACCGCCGAAACGGTGAGCGAAATTCCGTCCACCGCGATTGACCCTTTTTCCGCGACCAACGCCGTCAGCGCCGACGGCAACGAAAATTCATAAACGCGGCTCTCGCCGACGGAACGGAGCGCCAACACCGTCGCGACGGCGTCGATATGACCGGTGACCAAATGCCCGTCCAACGGGTCGCCGACGCGCAACGCCGGTTCGAGATTCAAATAATCGCCGATTTTTTTCGCGCCGAGCGTCGTGCGGTTCAGCGTTTCCGGCGCGGCGAAAAATTGCGCCGCGCCGCCGGCGAACGCGACCACCGTTTGGCACGCGCCGCTGAGCGCCACCGACGCGCCGACGGCGGGCAATCGCGCCAAGCCGCCAAGGTCAACGCTTAATAATCGCCCACCGCCGCGCGCGACCGCGCCGGTCAGCCGCCCGACGGTCTGAATTAAACCGGTGAACATTTTTATCGCCCCGCTTGTAATTCTTAAATTGACTTGCTTCCCAACGCGGTGGTTCTATGCAATTGCCCCGTTCTCTATGGCGGGGTCGGCGGTCAAAAGAAAAAGGGCTTTAGCCCAAACTCTTTTATTCGGCTAAAGCCGGTTATTTTCTAACGCCGACCACGCGCTAAAGCGCGTGGCAAGTGAATAGAGCATTTTAGAGGAAACCGGATATTTTCGCTCCGCCTTGCAACGTAAAAATCACGTTACCGCCCGCCCCGCACAAAAAGTTTCCCCGGCAACTGCTTGACGAGACCGCGCAATTCCAACATCAACAAACTCGCCGCGAGTTCGCTCACCGGCATCGCCAAATTTTCCGCCAATTCGTCGAGATGCATCGGCTCTTTGGTTAAACCGTCGAGAAGCCGTTTTTCCGCCGGCGACACGGTTATCTCCAATCCCGCAGACGCCTTCGGCGGCGTTTCGTTTTCAATCGGCGCGACCGGCGCGGACGTTGATTTTTCCGGCGCGCGGCGATTCTCGGCGTCCGGTTCGGCGACGACCGCGACCGGCGGCGGCAATTCTTCCAAAATATCGTCAAGCCGCCGCGTCAGCACCGCGCCGTCGCGAATCAATTGATGACAGCCGGAACATTCGTCGCTGTCGATGCGCCCCGGAATGGCGAAGACCTCGCGCCCCATTTCCGTCGCGAGGCGCGCCGTAATCATCGCGCCGCTTTTGACCGGCGCTTCGACGACTAACGTGCCGAGCGACATACCGGCGATTAACCGGTTGCGGCGCGGAAAGTTGCGCACGTCCGGCGCGACGTTCATCGTAAATTCGCTCAACACCGCGCCGTGCGCCGCGATTTCCGCCGCCAAATCGCGATTTTCCGGCGGATAGTGAAAATTGAAACCGCACCCGACAAACGCCGCCGTCCGCCCGCCGACCGCCAGCGCCCCGCGATGCGCCGCCGTGTCGATGCCGCGCGCCAAGCCGCTGACGACCGTGTAGCCCAACCGCGCCAAACCGGCGGCAAAAAAATCGGCTTGCTCGCGCCCGTAACGGGTCGCCGCGCGCGTGCCGACAATGCCGACCGCCTGCCCGTCCGTCGCAAGCAATTTTCCCTTGATATACAGCAAAAACGGCGGGTCGGTCAACGTCAGCAACGCCGCCGGATATTCGGCGGCGTCGTAAGGAAGCAGACGGACGTTGGCGCGGGCGGCGGCGTCCAATTCCGGGCGCGGGTCGAGGTCGCGCGCCGCCAGCACGGCTTTGAGTTGTTGCGGGCGCAGGTCTTCGACTTTTCTCAATTGCGTTTCGCTCGCGCCGAGAATCGCGTCGCTGTCGCCGAACTGCCGCAACAACTTCGCCACGCCGGTCGCGCCGATGCCGGACGATAACGCCAGCCGCAATAAATTTTCCACGCGCTCAAGTTTTTTCATGAGAACTTTTTTTAACGAAGTTATGAGACGAATTACGAATTAAAAATTACGGAGAGCGAGTTGGTAGTCGGTATTTTTTAGTTGGTAGTGGTTTTTGTCGGCAAATTCGCAAGCGCGCGCGAAGCGCATCTTTGACCGTCAAACTCCACCACTAAAAACTACCAACTAGGCGGAAAAAGAGTTGGTAGTCGGTAGTTTTTAGTTGGTAGTGGTGGAGTTTTTATGGGCAAATCC
>BNUQ01000030.1 GCA_025997475.1 Planctomycetales bacterium | reverse complement strand
CGGCGATTGATTGGTGCCGCGAAAAATTTGACGCCGAGTTTTCCATCAGCGGAATGCGCGATTTACTGCACAGTTTGGACTTCGTGTATAAGCACACGGTCTTGGTGCCGGGCAACGCCGACCCGCAAGCGCAACGCGAATTTGTCGAAAATCAGGGATTTATTGGCGCATAAAGCGCCGGAAACGCCGGTCATTTATCTCGACGCGGTGCATCCGACGCACCATCCGCGCCCGACCAAGGTTTGGGGTTTGCGCGGCGAAAATATCGCGGTTCCGGCGAACACCGATTATGTATCAGCAAGTAACGAATAACCGTTATTATGAGAAATTTTTGGGCTTTCGAGGTGCCCTGCGCGAATTTTTCTTTCGGTTGTCCGCGGGCGATTTTGCTGATGACCTGAAAACGTTGCTGACGCTAAAATTCGACATCGTTTCTCCCATCAAGAAACGACTGCCGTTGCCAACGTGACTTTCCGCAAAACAATTCGCCTTGAGTATATCAAGATTAGTTGCAATTGGTCGCGGCGATTATTAGACCTGCTATTAACGGGCGTCGTCCCGTAGGACGCAATGCCGGTAGAAACGATACGGTAGAAATTTTCCGTCCCGTAGGGACGGAATGTCGGTAGGGACGCAATGTCGGTAGAAAAATGAATGACGGTTGCATGATAATAATTCGTCCGGCACGACCAATTCCGTCCCTACGGGACGGGATTATTTTTTTTATGTCGGGCTTTCTACCGATATTATGTCCCTGCGGGACATTTACGTCCGTCCCATAAGACGGGAGGTAGGTAGAAAATCGGCGATAAAATAGACCGCGTCCCATCGGGACGCAATGTCGGTAGAAACCGTAGGACGGAATGTCGGTAGCAAGACATCAAGCGCCATTTAACCGACATTGCGTCCCTACCGACATTGCGCCCCCAAGGGGGCGGTTGTTAGGTGGCGGCGTTTCTACCGACATATTGCCCCTACGGGGCAAGATGATTGTCCGAAATGCGGATAGGTTATTAGGGTTCTGATTTTTGCATCAAACGACGATAAATAAAGGATTGCCGCCGAAAGCGTCCGCCGCGGGGCGGTCCGCTTAACTTTTCGCCAACACTTTGCCGCCGGCGACGATGGCGTTCATCAATTTATAGACAAGGCGCGCGACCGTGTAATCGCTGGTCGGCAAATTCGGATGCGGGCAAAGTTCGACAATGTCAATTCCCGCGATGCGGCGGCGCGTCGCCAAACGGCGCAACAAACCCGTCAACTGCAACCACGTAAAGCCCCCCGGTTCGGGATTGCCGACGTTCGGCACCAAACCCGTCGCCAACGCCGACAAATCGATGCTGACATACACCGGCGAACTCAACTCTTTCACCACGTCGTCCTGCCAGTGTTCGTCGCTGGCGTTGCGCAAATCCGAAGTGAAAAAGCAGTCCACGCCGTTCTCGTCGTCGCTGATGAGGTCGAACGCCGCGCGGCTTAAACTGCGCACGCCGAGTTCCGACAAATGAATGTTTTTGGTTTTGAGCGCAAGAACGCTACGCATCACGTTGAGATTATTTTCACCGGCGTCCAATTCGTTTAAGTCGGCGTGCGCGTCGATGTGCAGAACGGACAATTCCTGCCGCTCGTCGTGGGCGCGGTCGGCGATGGCTTTAATCGCCGGATACGACACCGTGCCGTCGCCGCCCAAAACCACCGGCACCGCGACCGCCGCCAGCGCGGCGTTCACTTGTTCAACCAACCAGTTCGACAGCGCGCTGTCGGACGGCGCGCTCGCCGGGTCAACGGTGTGAACGGCGTCCAACGCCAACAAGTCGCGCCCGAATTCTTCGTCGAAACTTTCGAGATGCGCCGAGGCGTCGATGATGGCTTGCGGCGCGTTTTTTTGACCGGTGAGGTAAGTCGCGCCCGCTTCGCTCGGCGCCGGAATCACGGAAAACACCGCTTGGTCTAACGTCACGTCGCTCGCGCCTAAAAATGCGGTTGCCATAGTTCACACTCCTTTTTCGTTTGGATTGGACAATAAAAAAACGAGTCCCGCCGGTTAGGGCGCGGACACGCGAATGGGGCGGATTGTAGGATTTGCGCGTGAATTAACAATTAAAAACTTCAGTTGATAGTCGGTAGTTTTTAGTTGGTAGCGGCGGAGTTTTTATCGGCAAATCCGCAAGCGCCCGCGAAGCGAATCTTTGACCGCCAAACTCCACCACTAAAAACTACCAACTAAAAACTATCAACTAAACCGCTTTGACCCCGCCGTCGGGTTGGACTTCTTTCGGTTTGACGAACGGCATCAAGCGGCGCAAGCCCGCGCCGGTTTTTTCGAGGAGCGACTCGGAGTCGCGGTCGCGCAATTTTTTCAACACCGGCTGGTTGACCAAACATTCGCACAGCCATTCGCGCGCGAACGAGCCGTTTTGGATTTCTTCCAAAATCTCGCGCATCGCCTGCCGCGACGTTTCGTTGACGACGCGCGGTCCGCGCGTTTGCCCGCCGTATTCCGCCGTGTTCGACACGGAGTAATTCATATACGCCAAGCCGCCCTGATAGAACAAATCGACAATCAATTTCAATTCGTGCATCACCTCAAAATAGGCGATTTCCGGCTGATAACCGGCGTCCGTCAACGTCTGGTAACCGGCGCGAATCAACTCCGACGCGCCGCCGCACAACACGGCTTGCTCGCCGAATAAATCCGTTTCCGTCTCTTCCTTAAACGTCGTTTCGATAATTCCCGCGCGCGCGCCGCCGAGACCGAGCGCATACGCCAGCGCCAAATCCTTCGCCTGTCCGCTCGGATTTTGGTGCACGGCGATTAAACAGGCGACGCCGCCGCCTTTTTCAAATTCACTGCGGACTAAATGTCCGGGACCTTTCGGCGCAATCATCGCGACATCGACGTTGGCGGGCGGGACAATCTGCCCGAAATGAATGTTGAAACCGTGCGCGAACAACAACATTTTGCCGGCGGTCAAATGCGGGGCAATGTCGTTTTTATAGACCCGCGCCTGAATTTCGTCGGGGAGCAAAATCATCATCACGTCGGCTTGTCGCGCGGCGTCCTCGGCGGAATGCACGGTAAAACCGTGTTCCTCGGCGAGGCGCGCGTTGGCGCTACCGGCGCGGTTGGCGACGATAACCTTAAAACCGCTGTCGCGGAGATTTTGCGCGTGCGCGTGCCCTTGCGAGCCGTAGCCGATAATCGCGATGGTTTTGTTTTGCAACAACTCGCGGTTGATGTCCTTCTCGTAATACATCGTAGCCATGCTTCTCCCCTTTTTTAGTTTTTGATTTTGAGTCGTTGGGTAATCCTTAATCTAATTAACAATTAACAATTAACAATTCTGGCGTTTGATTATCAAAATCGCGAAGCGAAATTTTAATAATCACTCCTCAATTCTTAATTTTTAATTGTTAATTGCTTTTCGGCGTCGCCGCTTTGCGCTCTTTGATTGCCATCAGGCAACTATACGGCATCCGCGGATTGCCGATGCCGCCGACGCGCTCGCTGTGGTCGTGAAAATCACTGCCGCCGCTGGCGAGCAGGTGATGCGCGCCGCAATAATCCAACAATTGCCGCCGTAACTCCGGCGAATGGTGCGGATAATACGCCTCGAGACCCTGCACGCCGAGGTCGCGGAAATCGTCCAAACAATTCAGCAAACCGCTCGGACCGGGGTGCGCCAAAATGCTCACGCCGCCCGCCGTTTTAATCAGTTCGACCGCCTCCGGCACCGACAGCCGCTCGCGCTCGACATACACCGGACCGTAATCGCCGAGATAGCGCTCAAACGCCTCGCCGACGTTGGACACGATTTTGCGCTTGACAAGCGCCCGCGCCAAATGCGGACGCCCCGGCGATTGCCGCTCGTCAACTTTGAGTTCGTCGTAATTAACGAGAATGCCGAGTTTGGCGAGTTTGGCGAGCATCTTGTTCATTCGCTCGCCGCGGCTCTGCCGCAGATGCGTCAAGGTCGAAAGCAAATACGCTTCCGGTTCAAGCAACAAGCCGACGATGTGGGCTTCTTGGTGATTGCGATATTGGCAGGACAACTCGACGCCGCCGATGACTTCGATACCTTTGTCGCGTCCGGCGGCGAGCGCCTCGGCGACCCCGTCCACCGTGTCGTGGTCGGTAAGCGCCACCGCCGACACGCCGCGCCATTGCGCCTCTTCGATGACTTCAAGAGGACGCAACACGCCGTCGGAGGCGGTGGAGTGAATATGCAGGTCGATACAGTCGGTCGGTTGCATTACTTTTTGAGTAGCCGAATAAGATAAATCAACAAACACGCGCCCGCCACCGCCACGATAATCGCGGTAATCCACCAATTGATGATGAACGCGCCGACGTGCAACAGCGACAAAATCGCGTTGCCGAGAACCGCGCCGACAATGCCGATGACGATGTTGCGCACCAAGTTGTGGCTCGGCTCGTGCATCAGTTTGCTCGCGCCCCAGCCGGCGACCGCGCCGACAATTAACCAGATGATAATCCCTTCCAGAGTGAAACTCATAACTGTCTCCTTGTTGTTTTACCGACAAAAAACACCGACAATACACCGGTGAAAATAAATTCAGGCGTCTATACAATCGACGTGCCGCAAGACGCGGCGCACCAAAAGCGGGGTATTGTAGGCGATAACGTTTGCCGCGCCACTGTTATTTTTGGGGGGAGATTAGACCTTGCGTCCTAATCTTTTTTTATTTTTCACGGAGGCACGACGAACACGGAGTAATATCGCTTGGGGAACGCTCTATTCAATTGCCACGCCCTTTAGGGCGTGGTTGGCGTTCTCTCTAAAAAGGGCTTTAGCCCAAACAGTCATTCGGCTAAAGCCGATGAAATGAGACCGCATTTTTTATTTTGGGCTAAAGCCCGTTCTTTTTTTTGACCGCCGACCACGCCTTAAAAGGCGTGGCAATTGAATAGAGCAACCGCGTTGGGAAACAACTTTATTAAAATTCCCTAATCTCTCGCCTCATAGCGCACGACGCGATTGCGTTCGGTTTCTTTGGCTTGGTAGAGCGCTTGGTCGGCGTTGAGAAAAATCTGTTGCGCGGCGGCGGTCTGCCCGACCACAGCCGTGTCCCTTGTCAAAAAAAACGCGGACTGCGTAGCGTTTTCGCTATACAGTCCGCGTGATAATTTTGGCGACCGAGACGGGATTCGAACCCGCGACCACCAGATCGACAGTCTGGTACGCTAACCAATTGCGCTACTCGGCCGGTTAAACGGCGGTGGAGGTTACCGAGTATTGCGCCGAAGTCAAGTAGGGTTTAGAGTTCAGCGTTGAGAGTTGAGAGTTGAGAGAGTGGAGTTTTATTTTTAAGACGCGCGAAGCGCAACCTCTGCTCAACTCTGAACTTTCAACTCTGAACTTTCAACTTTCAACTTTCAACTTTCAACTCTAAACTTTAAACTCTAAACTCTAAACTCTCAACTCTGCTCTTTCAAAGGAGAAGCAATGGAACCGCTTTATTTAGGGCGCATCGTCGCGGTCGGCTTGACGCCGGCGAAAAAATTGGCGCTGATGTATCGCGTGTCGTCGCGGAGTTTCCCCAACCGCGAGCCGCGCCTGCATCAAAATCGCGTCGCGATTGTCCCCAAGACCGGCTACGAAACGGATATTTTTCGCAATCCGTATATCGCCTATCACTGCGCCGCGATTATCCCCGACGTCGGCGCGGCGGTTTTATCCAACGGCAGTCACACCGACCCGATTGCCGAAAAAATCGCCGGCGGAATGAATATCCGCGACGCGCTCGCGCTGACGCTCACGACGCTCGACTACGAACACGACGATTACCAAACGCCGCGCATCGTCGCGGTCGCGAAAATCGGCGAAGACGGCTGGCTCGGCTATGTCCGCCACGACGGTTTGGCGGTGCGGCGGTTGCCGCTCTCGGCGGGGCGCTGTTTTTATTTATCGACTTACGAGCGAAATTTTATCGCACCGGAAAATTGCGCCGCCCTGCCGGAAGTGAACGCCGCCGCCGCGTGCCGCCATATTTTGCGCGGCGACGAGTTTGCGAATTTTGCGCATCCGGTCTGCGCCGTCGCCGCCGTTGAAACCGACGGGGCGTGGCAGTTGGCGGTTGAGAGTTGAGAGTTAAAAGTTGAACGTTAGAAGCGGTCATATCAACAATTAGAACCTATCTCTTTATCAAGATTAGTTGCAATTGGTCGCGGCGATTATTAGACCTGCTATTAACGAGCGTCGTCCCGTAGGGACGCAATGTCGGTAGAAACGATACGGTAAAAATTCCCAGTCCCGTAGGACGGAATGTCGGTAGCGAGACATCAAGCGCCATTTAACCGACATTGCGTCCCTACGGGACGCGGTTTCAGGGCGGCGGCGTTTCTACCGACATTTTGCCCCTACGGGGCAAACAGCCGATTAGTTTGATATGCGGATAAGTTCTTAATTCTCAACTTTTAACTTTCAACTTTCAACTTTTCCGTCAAAACGTTTTGACTTGTCCGTGCCAGTCCTGATAGCGGTTGTTCAGCCACGCCGTCAGTTCGCCGCCGCGGATGTGGTGGGAGTAGGAATTGTTGATGATGTCGAGCGTGTCGCTCACCGCCAATTGCAAGTCGTCGTTCACCACCAAATAGTCGTAATTTTCCAACCAGCCGATTTCGTTTTCCGCGATTGCCAAGCGCCGCTCGACGTTTTCCGCGCTTTCGGTGCCGCGCCCTTGCAGGCGCGCGCGCAAAATTTCGCGGGTGGGCGGCAACACAAAAATCCGCACGCTCGCCGGATATTGCCGCCAGACCTTTTCCGCGCCGTTCACGTCAATCACTAACACCACGACTTTGTTTTGCGCCAATTCCGCCTGCAACCGGTCTTGCGGCGTGCCGTAATAATTGTCGTTGAACACGTTGTATTCGACGAACTCGCCGCGTTGCAGTTTCTCCTCAAAATTTTCTTTAGTCAGAAAATAATAGTCGCGTCCGTCGATTTCACCGGCGCGGGGCGGGCGCGTCGTCGCGGTGATGACGCGGCAAATGTGCCCCGTCGAGCGGCGCGTGATTTCCTCGACCATCGAGGTCTTGCCGCTTCCCGCCGGACCGGAAATCACGACCAACAAGCCGCGCGCGTTGCCCATATGCCAATGACGTTGCGAAAGGTTCATTTTTGGTTCCCTTTTTTAGAGTTTAGAGTTGAGAGTTTAGAGTTGAGCTAGTGGAGTTTTATTTTTAAGACGCGCGAAGCGCATCCAATACTCAACTCTAAACTCTAAACTCTCAACTCTATCGCTACTCGACCGTTACGCTTTTCGCCAAGCCGCGCGGTTTATCGACATCGCAATTTTTCGCCGCCGCGATGTAATACGCCAGCAACTGCAACGGCACCGCGCACACGAGCGAATTCATCACGCCGCTTTCGGCGCGGACGTAAATCACGTCGTCAACGACCTCGTGAATTTGGTCGTCGTTGTGGCTGGCAATCGCAATCACCCGCCCGCGCCGCGCGCGGACTTCCTGAATGTTGCTCCGCACTTTGCCGTAGCGCCGCCCCAACAGCGCGATAAACAAACACGGCATATTTTCGTCAATCAGCGCAATCGGTCCGTGCTTCATTTCCGCCGCGTCGTAGCCCTCGGCGTGAATGTAACTCACTTCCTTCAATTTCAACGCGCCTTCCATCGCGAGGGGCCAGCCCGTGCCGCGCCCCAAAAATAAAAAGTTCTTCGCCTCGGCGTAGCGACCGGCGATTTGGCGAATGTAATTCGCGGTGCTTAACACCGCCTCCAAACGCGGTCCGACTTGCGCGAGGTCGAGCGTCCGCCGCATAATTTCCGCCGGGTCGAGCGTCCGCCGCATTTGCGCCATCCGTAACGATAAAATGTAGAGCGACGCCACCATCGCCGTGAACGCCTTGGTGCTCGCCACGCCGATTTCCGGTCCGCAATGCATATAAAACACGCCGTCGGCTTCGCGGGCAATCGTGCTACCGACGGTGTTGACGACGGCGACAACTTTACAACCGGCGTCGCGGGCTTTGCGGACGCCCTGCAAGGTGTCCATCGTTTCGCCCGACTGCGTCAGCGCGATAACCAAGACGGACGGGTCGAGCAACGGGTCGCGATAATGAAAATCGGCGGCGTATTCGGCGTAACTCGGAATCAGCGCCGTCCGCTCGATTAAATTGCGACCAATCATCGCCGCGTGATACGCCGTGCCTTGCGCGATTAACACAATGCGCCCGACGCCGCGAAAATAATCGGTCGGCAACTCAATGCCTTCAAGGTTGAACGCCGGCGCGTTGTTTTCGATTTTGACGCGGTGATGAACCAAGTTGCGCAACGCCGCCGGTTGCTCAAAAATTTCTTTCAACATAAAGTGCGGATAGCCGCCTTTTTGCGCGGCTTCGACCGACCAGTCAATCGTCGTCGTCGCGACTTCAATCTCGCGTCCGGCGGCGCGAAACCGCGCGGACTTACCGCGGCAAACGACGACTTGTCCGTCGTCGAGATACACGACTTCTTTGGTGTAGGGCAAAATCGGCACGACGTCGGAGGCGACGAGCGTGGCGTCGTCCGCGATGCCGACGACTAACGGACTGCCTTTGCGGGCGGCGATAAGCAAATCCGGCTGGTCGGCGGCGATAACGGCGAGCGCGTAAGTGCCGTCGAGGAGCGGCAGGACTTTTTCGACGGCGGCGAGCAAATCGCCGCGATATTCCCGCGCGATAAGATGGGCAACCACCTCGGAATCGGTGTCGCTTAAAAACGCTTCGCCCAGCGTTTGTTTGAGCGCCAAATAATTGTCGACGATGCCGTTGTGGACGATGGCGATTTTGCCGTCGGGCGAGAGGTGCGGGTGGGCGTTGGTTTCGTCGGGCGCGCCGTGCGTCGCCCAGCGGGTATGCCCGATGGCGAGCGACGGATGCGCAACGGGGAGAATTTTGGCGAGGTCGTCCACGCGACCGGCGGTCTTTTTGACGGCGAGCCGCGCGTCCGCGACCCACGCGATGCCCGCCGAGTCGTAGCCGCGATATTCCAACCCCGACAGCCCTTGTATCACCGCCGTCATCGCGTTGCGGTTACCGGTGAAACCGACGATACCACACATAGTTTTCGCGCTCCGCTTTTTTTAAAGTTAAAAGTTGAAAGTTAAAAGTTAAGAAAAAAGCACGCATCCACGGCTCTTTCTTAACTTTCAACTTTCAACTCTCAACTTTTAACTCTGCTATTCATTCGGCAAACTGTCCAAAATTTCTTTCACGGCGGCGCGGTCGAGCGGTTTCGGCAGGATGTCCGTGAAGCCGCAATCGCGCAAATCGTCTTCGCGCCAATCGGCGAGTTGTCCGCTCATTGCCGCGACCCGCGTTTTGATGCCGCGCCGCGCGAGCGCGTCCGCAACTTCGATGCCCAAACGTTCCGGTAAATTCAACTCGACAAAAAAAACGTCGAACCGTTTTTTCGCCGCACTGTCCAACGCCTCGCCGACCGTGGCGACCGCCACGCCGGCGAGTTTTGCCGCCGACAACATTTCTTGCAACAACCGGCGCGTCGTCTCGTCCGGGTCAACGATTAAGCCGCACCGGCGGCGGCGCGAGCGAATGTTGTCGATAAATTCGGTTTCGGTGACGGCGACGTTGGGCGGCAACCGCGCCGCGTTGATGTCGAACAATTCGAGCCGCACCGCCATTTCTTCCAAATTGAGCCGGTTCGCCAGCGCGTATTGTATCACGTCGAGGTTTTCGCCGCCGCGGGCGAAAATATCGACAATCGCCGCGATCAGCGGGTCGTCTTTGGCGAAGCGTTGCCCGATTAAGGCGAAGTTGTCGTCGTCGAGTTCCGTCCAGAAGCGCTGACCGAGTAGGTGTTCGATAAAACGCTCGCGGCAGAACGTCCACCAGTATTTGCGATACCAGTCCTTGATGGCGTCGTAGCCCAAGTCGCGCCGCGCCTTTTCCGACTCAATCCAGCGATGGGTGCGCGCCTGCTGTTCGGCTTCGGCAAACAGATTGTGCCGCTCGTTCGGGAGCGCCGACGGGTTGGAATTTTTGCGGCGTTTGCTCATTTTTGCCGGTCGGGTCGGAGTTGAAAATTGAACGTCCAAAGTCGAGAGAATGGAATTTTATTTTTAAGCATCTAAACTCTCAACTCTAATCTCTCAACTCTAAAAGAAAAGGGAATAGACCATGCGACGCATTTGTGGGTTGTTGGCGCTGACGCTGGGTCTCGGCGCGGCGGGCGGCGGCGAGACCTCGGCGCGGCAAGTTACCGTCGCCAATGTCGGCAACGGCAAAGTTACGCTCGACGCGGTGTTGGAATTGTGGTATCCGAGTTGGAGCGAAATTATCGCCAAGGGGCGCGGCGGCAAAATTTCCGGCGGCGCGGTCAACGCGCAACTGCAAGCCGAATGGACGAAAGACGTCGAGGCCGTAATTCGCGACGAACTGTTTTATCAGGAGGCGATGAACGATTTTGAACGGGCGTTTCAGCAAAATGTGGACCTGCTTTACGCGCAAATGCGCGCGCAACAAAGCGGCGGGACGCGGGCGGACGCCGAGCGGCGGCTGAAAGGGATTATCGACAAATCGCGCGAACAGCAAATCGCGTCTATTATCAACCACAATCTCAAAGCCGCCGGCGGCATCGACAATTTGTCGCGCGTGTTGGTCGCGCGCGGGCTGATGTTCGACGAATGGAAAAACCGCCTCGTGCGCAAGGCCTACACTTACAGTTATTTGGCGAATTTATTTGAGCCGCTCGGCAAAGTGGTGCAACCGAGTCCGAAAGAAGTGCGGCGTTATTATGAAGCGCACCCCGACGAATTCAGCGAGCCGGGCGACGTGGTCTTTCAACAATTGTTGTTACGCAACGACCGGCACGGCGGCGAAGATAAAACGTATGAATTGGCGGAACAAATTTACCGCGACCTCGAAGACGGCAAACTGACGTTCGCGCAGGCGGTGCGGCAGTATTCGGACGATGCGGAAAGCCAAGGGCGCGACGGGCGGGAAACGACGGTCGCCGCCGACCCGGAGCGCGAGGCGTGGTTGAGCGAAGTCCGCGCCGCCGCCGCCGACCAACAGCCGAACGAACTCGGTCCGATTTTGGTCAGTCCGCGCGGTTGCCATTTGGCGAGGTTAATCCGCGCCGACCCGCCGAAAATAATTCCATATTCGCGGGCGCAAAAAACCATTCTCGACAAAATGGAACAAAACAAATGGGAAAGCAAGTCGAACGAGTTGTATCAAAAAATCAAAAACAAGACGCTCGTCCAAATCGCGCTACCGGACTTTCCGCCGGAATACCGCTGGGAAAACAGTAGCGGCAACCGCGTCCGCCATATCGGGTTTGGCGGGAAGTGATAAAAAAACGGCGGCGAACAATTCGCCGCCGCCGCTTTTTATTAAGCGATTAAGTTTTTTAGGAATCATTAAAACGCTGAAGAATCTTAAAAAACTTAAAACTCTTAAAAACCTTATTCGCCAAACTTCCCCAGCGCCACCCCATATTCGCCGGCGACGGCGCGCCAATCGCGGGCGGTGAGGGCGGCGAGTTCGCGGTCGCGTCGCGCGGTAATCCACGTTTTGCCGATTAACGGGGCGAGCGCGGTTTCTTCGTCTGCGTCGCGCAGTCCGGGATGGCACATCAATTCGCTGACGCCGACCGGACAATTCGCGATGAGGGCGAGCATAAATTTTTCGTCAAGGCGCCCGATATGCGACTGCCCAAAAAAATAATTCACCGCGCCCGCGCCCCGTTGCCGATGCGCGTAACGCTGATACAGCCATAACCGCGCCGACGCCGCGAGCGCGCCCGCGGTCGGAAACGACAAATGCCGCCAAACGAAAAACAGCGGCTCGCGATAAACGCGCAAACCGACCCGATATTCCGCCGCCAATTGCCGCCCTATTTCATACAACGGTCGCCAAACCCCGTGATGTTTTTCAAAATCCAAATGGTCGATGGCGACGCCGGCGGCAAGCGCTTTTTCGATTTGCGCCCGATATTCGGCGGCGGCGGCGGCTAAAAATTCGGTGCTTTTACCGCGCCGCCCGATTTCCCAAAAATTCCCCGTAAATTTGCCGTCGCCGCCGAGTAGCGGCTTGACTTTTTCCGGCGCTATCGTCGGTGCGCCGCGAATGATATTGAGGTGAACGCCGACGCCGAGGCGCGGATTGTCCCGCGCGACGCGGACGCCTGCGGCGAACGCGGGAAAATTGACCAACAACGACGCCGACGTTACCGCGCCCTGCCGGTGCGCCGTTTCAATCCCGCGACTGACCGCCAGCGACAGCCCCAAATCATCGGCGTTGATAATAAGTTTTTTCGTCATAGCAAAGAAAGTTAAGATTAGCGAGAGATTCGGCAATAAGACGGACGCGCCGCGTTATGGGAAACAAACCGCAAAAAAAAACTCGTCCCCAACACCCGATTAAGGGTCTTGGGGACGCTTGCTACAATTAAGAATGCATTCTTAATTCTTAATTGGAGGTTTTACACGCCCACGCCGTCGAACAGCACGGTCGAAAGGTAACGCTCGCCGGCGTCGGGCAGAATTGCCACAATGGTTTTGCCGGCGAACTCGTCGAGTTGCGCCAACCGCGACGCGACCGCCGCCGCCGCGCCGGACGAGATGCCCGCCAAAATGCCTTCTTCTTTTGCCAACCGCCGCGAAAATTCGACCGCCTCTTCGCTTTCCGCCAATTCCACGCGGTCAACGACGCTTAAATCCAACGTGTCCGGCACGAAGCCCGCGCCGATACCCTGAATTTTATGCGGACCCGGTTTCAACGGTTGTCCCGCCAATTTCTGCGTCAAAATCGGACTGGTTTTCGGCTCGACCGCGACCGACGTGATTTTCTTCTGGCGCGTGTTTTTGAGATAGCGCGAAACGCCGGTAATCGTGCCGCCGGTGCCGACGCCCGCGACCACCACGTCCACCGCGCCGTCGGTGGCGTCCCAAATTTCCGGTCCGGTGGTCTGCTCGTGCACGAGCGGGTTCGCCGGATTCTTAAACTGTTGCGGTAAGAAATAGTGTTGCGGATTGGACGCCGCGATTTCTTCGGCTTTCGCCACCGCGCCGGGCATTCCCGCCGCGCCGGGCGTCAAGACGAGATTGGCGCCGAGCATCGCCAGCACGCGCCGCCGTTCCAAACTCATCGTTTCCGGCATCGTCAACGTTAATTTGTAGCCGCGCGCCGCCGCGACGAACGCCAGCGCGATGCCGGTGTTGCCGCTGGTCGGCTCGACGATTTCCACGCCGGCTTTCAACACGCCGCGCTTTTCGGCGTCGTTGAGCATCGCCGCGCCGATACGGTCTTTCACGGAATACGCCGGATTGCGCCCTTCGATTTTGACCAACACGGTGGCTTTTTTGCCCGCGACGCGGTTCAGTTTAATCAGCGGGGTGTTGCCGATGGACAACGAATTGTCGCCAAAGAAATGTGGCATCGTTCTCTCCTCCTAAAAAAAAAGTGGGTAAGGGTAAAATTCCAATGACGAATTAAAAAATTTTTTAATTGTGATATTGTTAATTGTTAATTGCGCTTTCTAAGTCCGCGACTAAATCGTGGACGTTTTCGATGCCGACCGAAATGCGCAACAACCGGTCGGTGATGCCTAACCGTTCGCGGATTTCCGGCGCAATTTCGGCGTGCGTTTGCACCGCCGGAAAAGTGATTAACGACTCCACGCCGCCCAACGACTCGGCAAAAATAAAGACCTTCACGTTCGCCAAAATCGCCGGCACGAGCGCGGGGTCATCGACGCTAAACGCCGCCATCGCGCCGGCGCCGGACGCTTGTTTTTTCAACCGCTCATAACCGGCGTCCGTCGGCAAACCGGCGTAGTGAACTTTTTTCACGCGCGGATGCCGCGCCAGCATTTTCGCGACGGCGAGAGCGTTCCGCTCCGCCCGCTCCACCCGCAACGCCAAGGTTTTCAGCCCGCGCAAAAACAGCCACGCTTCGAGCGGCGCCAGAATCGCGCCGGCGGCGTTTTGATAAAAATAAAGCCGCTCGCCCAACTCCGCCGTCTTTGCCACCACCGCGCCGGCGATGATGTCGTTGTGTCCGCTCAAATACTTCGTGCCGCTATACACCACCAAGTCCGCGCCGTGTTCGATCGGGCGCAACAACGCCGGCGTTAAAAACGTGTTATCGACAATCAATAACGCCTGTCGGTCGCGCGCGAGCGCCGCGAGCGCCGTCAGGTCGGCGACTTTTAACAACGGATTCGTCGGCAATTCCACAAAAATCGCCTTGACGTTTTTCGTCAGCGCCGCGGCGACGGCGGCGGTGTCGGAAGTGTCAACGTAAATCGCGGTAATGCCGATTTGCCGGTAAATTTTTTCAAAAAGCCGAAAGGTGCCGCCGTAAAGGTCTTCGGTAACGATGATTTCGTCGCCGGTTTGGAACAGCCGCAAAATCGCGTCAATTGCCGCCAAGCCCGACGCAAAAGTGCAGGCGCGCGCGCCGCCGTCGAGTTGCGCCAAGGTTTCTTCGAGCGCCGTCCGCGTCGGATTGCCGGAGCGCGAATAATCGTAACCGGTGCTTTGTCCTAACGCCGGATGCGCGAACGTCGCGGTCTGGTAAATCGGCATCGACACGGCGCCGAAAACATCGCGCCGCGCGCCGGCTTGGGCAAGTAGAGTTTCTCTATTCATAAGTGATTATTTTTGGGCAAAGTGATTGAGAATTAACAATTAAAAATTAACAATTAACAATTGCGGAGTTAATTGACCTGTTCGACCTGCCTGCTCTACCATTGTTAATTTTCAATTGTTAATTGTTAATTGTTCTCTGAATCCGCCACCGCTCGACCTCTTCTTCGCTCACGCGGCGCGGGGCAACGGTGATTTCTTTGCCGCCGTCGCCGGCGGCGACGAAATTGCCGGTTTCGGCTTTGCTGTGATATAACCCCAAACCGGCGGCGAGCGGTAAATCTTCTTCGCGTCCGTCGCGCAACAACACCGTCGGCGCGGAAATGTCGGTAAAATTACCGACCCAATCGCCGCCGCGCGCGTCGCTCGCGGGGCGGCGGATTTTTTCCAACCGTCCGCATTCGTCTTCGTTGCGCCCGACCACCGCTTTGGCGCCGCTCGGCAAACGGAACTGCCGCCCCAACGACAACAACCGCGCGTCGTTCAAATCAAAATCCGGCGTCGCGCTTAACAACTCGCGAAACCGCGCCGCAAATTCTTGGTCGGTCAATAAACAGCCGCCCGCCGGACACGGATAATCGGCGATACTCCATTCGTCCGCCAACGCGATTTGCGTCTGCCGCGAGCGCCCGCTAATCGCCAATAATTTCTCGCGGTCGATAACGCCGCTTTTTTCCGCGTCCGACGGCGGCAACAATTGCGCCGACAGCGGGCGGACGATTTTGCCGGACAGCCCGGCTTCGCGCTCGATTAACAACAACGGGTGGCGCTTTTGCGACATCGGGCGCTGACCCAACACCTCGCCGGTGGCGATAAAATCCGCGCCGGTTTTTTCCATTTCTTCTTTGGCGCGCTTGAACGTAAAAATCCGGCAATCAATACACGGATTAACGCCGCTTCCCCAGCCGTGCGGCGGTTTTTTGACGACCGCCAAATAATCCTCGCCTTTGGCGAAAACCTTGATGGGAAGGCCGAGTTTTTGCGCCGCGCTCGCCGCCGCCGAACAACCGGCGGCAAAATTTTTCGGCGTGCACCGGCAAAACGGCGAGGTGAAATTCACCGCCGAAACCGCGCACCCCAAGTCCAACAACATTTTTCCGGCAAGCGTGCTGTCGAGTCCGCCGGAGAGAAGCAATAATGCCTTTGCCATCGGTCTATCCCTAAAGAGCAGAGTTGAGAGTTAAGAGTTGAGAGTTTAGCAGTGGTTGCGCTTCGCGCATCTTAAAAATAAAATTCCGCTCTCTCTCAACTTTTAACTCTAAACTCTCAACTCAGCCCTTTAGATACAGTAACTATCGACGGCACCGGCTTGCGCGTGATTTTCTTCTTCGAGCAGGTCGCGGAGCGTTTTTTGGTTATACACTTGCAGTAGCGCTTTTTCCGCGTCACGCCACAGTTGGTTGAACACAAAATCGCCGCGGTGATATTCGCCGTCGCTGTTGGTCGGCGCTTCGAGCGGGTGCAACGCCCCCTCAAAAAAACGGATAATTTCGCCGATGCGAACGTCGCGCGCTTCCCGCTCCAAGACAAAACCGCCGTCTTTGCCGCGCCGGCTACTGATAAAACCGCCCTGCCGCATTTGGTTCAAAATGTTTTCCAAAAAACGCGCCGGAATGTTTTGCGCCGCCGCGATTTCCGTTAAGCGAATCAAACCCTGATTTTCCCGCGCCGCGAGTTCCAACATCGCGCGGAGTCCATACTGACATTTGAGCGAAATAGCCATTGGCGTCCCCCTTTCACCGGTCTGCCGCCGCTTTTTTGCTCTGGACTTTCAATAAATCACAATAAGGTGTGCTTTATGATTTATCGCGCCGATGATAGCACGATAAATATGAAGTCAAGAGGAAGCGGCGATAAATTAAAAAAAATGAGTATATGGTTTTCGGCGGCGAAGTTTAGAGTTGAGAGTTCGGCGTTAAAAGTTAAAAGTTAAAAGTTAAAAGTTAAAAGTTAAAAGTTAAAAGTTAAAAGTTAAAAGTTGAAAGTTGAAAGTTGAAAGTTGAAAGTCGTCTTTTTTTTTGCATTTCTTAAAATCCAATTTCTTATCGGTTCTTATTTTTTCGCGCTCTTAATAACCCCACGCTTTCCGTATTCGGCTAAACCCCACGCTTTCCGTATTCGGCTAAAGTCGGCTTTCTGAACTTTCAACTCTCAACCATGCTCACCGTCGCCATCACCACCACCATTCCCGCCGAAGTAATTTTCGCCGCCGGCGGAAAAGTGGTCGATTTGAACAATGTTTTTATTGCCGACGCCGATGCGGCGGGATTGGTCGAAACCGCCGAACGCGCCGGTTTGCCCGCGAACACTTGCGCGTGGGTCAAAGGGCTTTACGCCACCGCCCACCGGAGCGCGGCGTCAGCGGTCGTCGGCGTAGTCGAAGGCGACTGCTCGCCGAACGCCGCGTTGCTTGACCTTCTCGCCGATGCCGGAATGAAAATCATTCCGTTCGCCTATCCGCGCGCCAACGACTACGCGGCGTTCGACCGCGCTATCGGCGAACTCGAAACCGTGTTCGGCGTTACCCGCGCGCAAACCGAAGCGATGAAAAAACGTTTCGACGCCGCGCGGCGTCTGGTGAAAATTATCGACGACGCGGCGTGGCAAAAAATGAATATCCCCAGCGGCGTGTCCTTCGCCGCGCAATTGTTGACGACCGATATGTTGGGCGACCTCGACCGCGCGGCGGCGGAACTAACGGCGACGGTGAAAAAATACGCCGCCGCCGCGGCGGGCGCCGATAAAACGCCGCTCGCGGCGGTGGGCGTGCCGACGATGATTGGCGATTTGTGGGACGTGATTGAAAACGCCGGCGGGCGCGTGGTGTATCACGAAGTCCCGCACCAATTTTCCCGCGCGGATTTTATCGGCGCGGACGTGGTGGAAACCTACCGGCATTTTACTTATCCGGCGAACGCCCGGCGGCGGCTCGCGGAAATTGTCGCTCAATGCGAAAAACGGCGCGCGCGCGGCATCGTCCACTACGTCCAGTCGTTTTGTCATCGGCAACTGCACGATTTATTATTGCGCCGCGCCGTGGACTTGCCGGTGCTGACCATCGAAGCCGACCGCCCCGCGCTCACCGATGGACGCAACCTGACGCGGATTGAAGCGTTTTTGGAACAACTGCGGTAGAGTTTAGAGTTTAGAGTTTAGAGTTGAGAGAGTGGAGTTTTTATCTTAAAAACGCGCGAAGCGCAACCTCTGCTAAACTCTGAACTCTCAACTCTAATCTCTTCTCCAAAAGATAGAGCATTTCAGAAAAATTATTTTCCGTTGGAATCATAAATACGGCAACACCGCCGCCGCGTCGGGAGTGTGATAAAGGTCGTGGTCGTGCAAATCGAGATTGACGGAACGACAAAATTCAATCGCCGCGGTCGGCGGCAACGCTAATTTTTCACCCGGATTGGCGAGAATCCACGCCGGTTTGCCTTTCCACACACCGACTGCTTCCGGCGTCCACTTCCGCGCATCTTTCGCCATGATGAAATCGCCGCGAATATAAATTTGCAACACCCACCACCCCGGCTTGTGAGTTGCGCCTTGCGTAACGAGAAAGACCGTGCCGCCGCCGTTCGCGATTTCGTCCGTCAAATATCCCACCGACGCGAAAAATTGCTCGCCCTTGACGTTTTCATAGCGCGCTTGCGCCGTGAAAGTCAACGCGCCAAACACCAATAACACGCCGCACAAACCGGCAAAAAGTCGCGGCGAACGGCGCGTCAAATTGGCGCCGGCAATAGCGAAAAATAACCACAACAAACCGACCGCCGGAAATAAATAACGATTGGCTAACGCTGGTTGAATTATCCACGAAATCAAAATGCCGGTCGCCATCACCAAACCGAACACCGCCAAACACGCCCACGCGAATCCCCTCCCTTCCGTGTTTTCTGAACGGCGAATTTGCCGGAATAAGACCGCGCCAAAAATCACCGCTAACAACGCCGTGCCAACGAGGTTGCCGTCCCAAATGTTGGTAATGGCATTCATTGTGCAAGCGGTTTCGTCAAATTCACCGGTGGCGAAAACGACGCGAACGTAACCAATGATGGTGGTAAAAGTTACCGGCGGCACCCAACCGACAATTGGCGATTTTCCCGCATCCAACATCGTCGGCACATACCAGCCGAACGCTATCGCCGCGCCGACGGCGGTCAAAAGCGCGGCGCGGAGTTGCCGCCGGTCATATTTCACGACGTAACCGAACAATAGCAGATAGCCCCACGCGCAAGTCAGCAAAGCGTAATAATGCGTGAACGCGGCGCAGACCGCGAAAAATAAAAATTGCGCCCAATCGCGCCGCCGACCGTTTTTGCCGACCGACCACGCGGCAAACGACGTCATCAGCACGAAGAAAAACGCCCAGCCATAAGCGCGAACTTCAATCGCGTAATGCGCCGGTAACCACGTCGCCGCCAAACACAAAACAAACAAAATCGCGGCGCGGAGCGAAAATTCCCGCCGCAAAAAACGCGCGCCGCACACCGCCGCCAATATCAGCGGCACGCCGGAAAGCAGTTTCATTATCCACGGCTCGCCGCCCAACAGCGTAACGACGAGTTTCAACATCAGCGGATACAGCGGCGGATTGCCGGGGTCGCCGTGTAAAACGCCGCGCCACGGCAACGCCGTTTCCAGCACGCAATAAAATTCATCGCCCCATAGCGACGGGTCGAGCATCGCGAGATAAACAATTTCCGCGCCGAACGCCGCGAGGAGCAGGATTAAAAATAAGTGCCATAATTTGGTGGAATTCATTTTTCGTCCTCGTTTTACGGTCCCAATAATAATAGACCTGTTCGATAACCGTTAAGTTTTTAGGGCTAAATCGTGGTTGATGATGCCGCGGAGCAATGACCGTCGCAAGCGGGGTCCGCGGCGGCGCTCGTCGTCTTGTAGAGGTTGAAATCGTGCTCGCGCCCCGTGCATAGGCGCCACGCAAATAATCTTCCGCGTCGCGCGCGCCACCGTATCGTGCTTTCGGTCACATCGACCACCACATAATTGCAACGTAATGGCGAGTTTATCGGCTACTTTTAATTTCGGCGGACGGCGCGGCGGTGTTGTTGCCGGTGTTTTTTTCGCAAGATGACGACCATCGCGGCGTAGGCGGACTTACTCACGCCGAAGAGGCGCTTGAAATCCGCGTCGCTTAACTTCTACCGATGGGTAGGCTTTTCATGTCAACCGGTTATGCACTTTGACATAACCGCCGCAACCTATTTTTTATGACCGGTTATCGAACAGGTCTATTGGTTTCACCGCGACCGCGAGGAATTTTTACGCAAAATAATTTCGCGCCGCAATAAAAAAAAGTTCCGCTTAACTTTTTTAATCTCCTTACGATTCAAGGTATAACGAAGGAAATAAGATTAAAAAAAATGAAATAATTAAAGTTCCGCAACTCGCGTCCGACAATCAATGAGGACAGGAAGTTACTCGTTTATCAACCAAGTTAGCGGAACCGCGTTATTCATTTTTTACGCCCGATTGCTCGCCTGAACTGCCGTTTGCCGACGGCGCCGACGGGAGCGACGGGAACGGATGATTAAGGCGGACGGACGCGAAAAAAAAATTGCGGTGCCGAAGGAGGTCGCCGCGCGATAAACGCTCGCCGGAGCGGTGAAAAAAGTTATGGGCGCAACAAGGTTGTTGCGTCGCCGATTTTGGAACGGGGGTTCCAATGGCACACACATTTTAAAAAGAGATTTTCAGGGAGGGAATTCTATCATGGCTATGGCTATTGCGCACAATCTCAACGCAGTTGGGATTCAACGGACTTTGAACCAGAGCAATTCTTATTTGTCGGGCTCGCTGGAGAAACTTTCGACCGGCTACAAAATTAACGCCGGCAAAGACGACCCGTCCGGTTTGGTTATCAGCGAATTGCTCCGTTCACAAACCAACGGCATCGCCCGCGCGGTGCAAAACACCCAAGAAGCGAACAACGTTCTCGGCATCGCCGAAGGCGCGCTCAACGAGATGAACAACATCTTGACGAAAATGCGTCAACTCGCGATTCACGCGGCGAACAACGGCATCACTTCCGCCGACCAGGTCGCCGCCGACCAATCGGAAGTTGACAGTTCAATTCAAACGTTGGACCGCATCGCCCGCACTACGACTTATTCGAGCGACAATTTGTTGAACGGCAACAAACAAATCAACTACGACACCAGCGTCTTGGTTAAAGATTCCAAAGATATGAATATGGTGGACAAAGGGTTGACGGACATTCAGCAAATTTTCAAGCGGCAGGATTTTCAGTTGAACATCAACTTTTCGGGCAAGACCGCCGAAGGGTTGGACAACGGTTACGCGGCGAAAAAGGCGTATTTTGAAATCACCACGCAAGTAAAGGGTTCCGAAGCGACGCAGGTAACCGGTTATACGGGTTCCGGCACGAGCGGCGAAGCCGCGTATGACGCTTATACGCTGACGAAAGACCAGGCGTTCACGTTGACGGGCAACGCTGGCTCGCGTTATCTGACGTTTGCGAAGGGGACGCATCTCGGCGAAATGGTAACGTCGATTAACAGCGTGCAGGATTCGACCGGCGTCAAAGCGAACTTGATATTTGACAGTAAGGTGATGTCGAAAGACGCGGGCGCCGTAATCGGAACCGATGCAGTTTCTGTGGCTGGGGCTGATCGCACCGACACTACTGCGATTCAGGCGGCGATTGATCTCGCAATAAACGGCGCGATTGGTAACGCCGGTCTTAACACGGATGCCGGCACGCACACCGCAACGGTAACGATAGACAGCGCCACGGTTGACACGGTGAATAAATCTATTGATAAAGTTACCGACGACAATGCCGCGCGGGCGTTCAACGTTGATCGGGGCGGCACGATTCTCGGCGCCGGCGTCGGCGTAACCGGAATTTCGTTCAGCAAGGATGTGGAATACGTTGCCACGGATATCAAGACAACCGCACCTGATGAATCTGATATAAATAATGGGAGCACTGACGCTTATTCTGGAACTGCTACGGTGAAATTGGATAAGAGTCCGTTGGAAATCGGGATAAATCTTGACGGCGACGGCAGAATGTATTTGAAGATGGTTACGGACAATAAGTACGAGATTTACAAAGACAAAGCGATGACGATGAAAATCGGCGTCGGCGACATTGCGGCGGGTGCGACGGCGACGGACGGCGTGGCGTCCGTAGTTACGGCGGCGAACAGTTCGGGTATCGGCGGGTTGCAATTGACGTTTGCCGACCTTGCCGATTTCAAAGCCGGTTCGACTTCGGTGTTGCAATTCGGTTCGATAGCGCAGGATACGATTGCGACCGACGGGGCGTCGGCGGCGTCGGACTCGGTCAACTTCAAGGGGTTGGCGGAAGCGTTGGGGACGGATGTCGGCAGTGCCAATGTGAACAACTCGTATTTCAGCGGGGTGCGGTTGGGCGAGAATACCAGCGAGACGGGTCAGTTGTATATCAAAGCCGACATTTCCACGTCCGGCACCGCAAGTCAAATTTGGGTGTATAGAGACGCGCAGATGAAGGACAGCGATTTGGTGGCGCGGAGCGATAAGTTTAACGCGACGGAGGGAACTGGACAGAGCGTCAGCATTTTCGCGGAGAAAATCGGGGAAACGGGTTTAGACACCGGTCTCTACGGCGCGATTAACCTTGGCGCGGCGACAGTTGACCTCAAAGTGGAGGGCGCGATTGTGAAGTTTGAGAACTTGGGGGTGCGGCTGAGCGCGAGCGAATACGGCGCCAACCAGTTTGTCAAAATCACGCAAGAGCAAGGCGCAATCTTCTCCCATTACGACAACGACAACAAGGCGCACGTGATTGACGCCGGTTTGTCGGGGGCGGATTGGACCAACTACGGTAGCAACGCGATTTTGTCGCTGAACGGGCAACGGGTCGAACTGCAAGGCATCGCCGGCACGTTGTCGAATTTGGACGCGACGGCGAACATCGTCTTCAACGCCGGCTCGGTCGGCAACACGACCATCGCGACCACCGGCTACGGCGACGGTTCGTTGGCGACCAGAGCGGGCGTCCTTGGCGACACGAGCAACAAACAGGTCAACGCTCTGCACTCGACGACGGAAATCATCAAGAACTTCACCGGCGGGATGCAGTTGCAGATTGGCGAAGGCGCGGGCGACCAGAACCGGACGGTCTATTCGGTGAAAGATATGACTTCGGCGGGGTTGGGCAAAA
>BNUQ01000029.1 GCA_025997475.1 Planctomycetales bacterium | reverse complement strand
CAGATAAAACCCCGCCAAAGAAGTTCGCGGGGAAGAAAAAAAAAACCCCCCCCCCCCCCCCGTAGTTTTAGGTGCGTCGAAAAAACGGAAAAAAACATAAGCGAAGACGATGAAACACGTCTCCATCAATTGATACGGGCGAAAAAACAAAGTGTTGGAAATCGTCGCGGTGGAAAGAAACGCGCAAAGCGTCGCGACCGCCGGCGCCAAATCATACGCCAGCAAATTTTTCCAGACGATAGTCGCGGCGGCAGGCGGCGGGGCGCGCAGAACCAATTTCAGCGTCGCAAAGAAGCCGAAAAACGAAACGGTGAAAAGCAATAAATTCAACATCGCGCCGCGAAAAATAATCGCGGACAAAGTGGCGTCATCGACGCCGAGCATCGCGAGGCGAAAGAGCGCGTAGTAAAAAGGCGGATGCGACGAGTCGAGGTCGTTGACCCACAGACGGGATAAATCATTGAACAGCCCGACGCTTTCGCCGGTATCGTTGAGCAACCGGTCTTTGATTTCTCGACCGCTGAAAGTTCGCGGCGGCTCGAACAGCGAGGAGAAGTTGTGGTGCTTGTTGTATTGCGCAAAGACCACCGTCCAGACATCGTCAATCAAAACGCCGTCTTTTTCGTGGACGTAATGAATGCGCACGCCGAGGGCGATAAGATAAAAAAATAATAACCCGAGCCAAACGCGCCGAAAAGGGAAAGTTTCATTCATCGTATTTCTCCTTATTTCTCGCCATACATCGGCATTGCTTCGTTATTTTTCATAGCGGAATGAAAAATTATGCCCGAAAAAAGGTGGTGTAAAGTAAAAAACTTCTCGCTATTATCAATAGACCTGTTCGACAACCGGCTTTTTCATCAAAGTTGCGCCGCACGGGTCTGAGCATAAAGTTCCCTGTCGGTAACCGAGGTTACGCGGAGATTGCAAACCCCAAAAGGATTGTTCAATGCGACAATTTCGCGGATTGGCGGTATGGGCATTATTTATCGTAATCGCGAGCGGACGGTGGACGCTTGCCGACGAAACGCCCGACGATACGGATAAAACGCCGGATATTTTCGCGTTGGCGCAACAGGGCGCCGTCGCCGATATTCGCGCCGCGCTCGCGTCCGGCGCCGACGTTACCGTCGCGCGCGCCAACGGCGTAACGCCGCTACACTTGGCGGCAATGACCAATCCCGACCCGGCGGTGATTACGTTGCTCGTCGAAAACGGGGCGGCGGTCAACGCGCCCGACCAAAACCGGCAGACGCCGTTGCATCTCGCCGTCGCCGTCAATAAAAACCCCGCCGTCGTCGCCGCCTTATTGAAGAACGGCGCCGACTGGCGACAACGCGGTTATCTTGATTGGACGCCGTTGTATCTCGCCGTCGCCGGCAATCGCCCGCCGGAAATTGTCGCGGAATTATTGCGCGGCGGCGCCGACCCGAACGAAGCGGCGAACCTCGCCGACACCGCCGGCGTCGAGAAAATGTCGCTGTTGCATATCGCGGCGATGTTGGGGCGGCGCCCCGCCGTGATTACCGCCTTGATTGCCGCCGGCGGCGCGGTCAACGCCGTGAACGGTATGGGTTTTACGCCGCTACATTTGGCGGCGTTGCATAATTCCGACCCGCAAATTACCGCCGCGTTTCTGCGCGGCGGCGCTGACGCCAATGCCGCGAACGAAAACGGCGACACCCCGTTGGACGCCGCACTGACCGGCAATCATTTCGACGCGGCGCAACTCATCCACGCCGCCGGCGGCAAAGCCGGCGTAAATAATTAACAATTAACAATTCACAATTAACAATTATTTAGCGGAGTTATAGTAGTTTGATTTTAAAAACGAACGGCGTCTGGTTATTAGCGAACAGTAATCGCTTGCATTTGTCCACTGTTCATTATTCAATTAAGTTCAATTTTTAAGTCAATCGACTATATTTTTAAAATGCGCGGAGCGCATCCTTTCAACAATTGTTAATTGTGAATTGTTAATTGTTAATTGAATACAGCCCTTGGGCGCGGATATAGTCGGCGACGGCGGCGGGGACGGAGCGGTAGTCGCCGCGCGCGATATTGGCGCGGATGGCGGTGCTTGCCGCGTCGTCCAACGCGGCGGTGAAAACGCCGTCGGCTAAAAGCCGGCGCTCGTCCGGCGTCAATTCCGCCGGCTCGTCTGCGCCGAAACCGGCGGGAAATTCATAGCCCGGACGCGCCGCGACTAACGGCGGCGCGAGCCGCAACACCGCGCCCGCCTCTCGCCAAGTGCCGAAAGATAGCGCCATATCCGCGCCGACGACCAACCGGAATTTTTGGTCGGGATATTGCGCGCGCAATCGCCGCAAAGAGTCGATGGTGTAGTTGCGTCCGGCGACGCGCGCGTCGATGTCGCACAACGCCAAGCCGGAATGATTTTGAACGAGCAATTCCGTCATCGCGAAACGGTGCGCGAACGCCGTGCCGGTGTGTTTGTGCGGCGGCGTTTGCGCGGGCATAAACCAAACCTGCGCCGCCAAGCGGGCGTCCAACACCGCGAGCGCGATTTTCAGATGTCCGCAATGCGGCGGGTCAAACGTGCCGCCGAAAAGCGCGATGGGAAGGGGCATTTTTGGTCTCGCGGTTGAATGGGCAGTGGGCGTTCGGGGAAAGAGCAATTACAAAGTTAAAAATTACAAACTCATGTTACGCGCGTCAAAAAATCGCAACCGACTTGATAAAAGTGAAAATCCTTAAAAAACGCCGTAGGCGTTTAATTTGAATAACCCCGACCAAGCGACACGCGCTATCGTCGCGCAGGTCGGGGATGACGCCGCCCGCTGACCGAACCCCGAGAGGGGTTCAACAATAGTTCAACCCCTCTCGGGGTTGTGTCTGGCGGGGACGCTTTTCCCCGAGTTGCGCGGCGGATAGAACCTCGCCGCTCCACTCGGGGTTATTCACATTAAGCCCCTGTCGGGGCTTTTAGCGGGGTCGAGAATGGCAAAGTCGCATAATATGAGTTACAAATTAAAGACCGTGAAAATCGTGGAGTTTGATTGGCAAATTCGCTTCGCGCAATTTCAACTTTCAACTTTCAACTTTCAACTTTCAACTTTCAACTTTCAACCGCCCGCGGCTCGTTAAAATTGACTCTTACCGCGCGATATTTAACCTACGCGATTTTCCGAAGGGGCGCGGCGATGTCCGGCGACAACTATAAAGACAAGGTTTTGCTGGCGGTCAAGGACGGTAGCGCGGTGCCGCCGCTCTCGACCGTCGTGCAAAAATTAAACGCCTTGTTCTGCACACCCGCCGTCGGCGTGCGCGATTTGGCGCACGTCATCGAAACCGACACCTCGCTGTCGGCAAAAATTTTGCGACAGGTCAATTCGCCGTTTTACGGGTTGGTCTCGCCGGTGCGCACGATTACCGACGCCTCGGTTATTCTCGGTTTCAACGAAATTAAACACATCGCCAACGCGCACGGTTTGTCGGCGCTCTACCGCCGCCGCGCTCCGGGCGGCATTCCGCCGGAAACAATTTGGGACCACACGCTACAAATCGCCTGCCTCGCCCGCGCCGTCGCGCATTTCAACGAACATCCGTCGCCGGAACAAATTTTCACCGCGGCGATTCTCAGCAAAACCGGCATTATCGCGTTCAACAACGTGTTGAGAGGGGAATACGCCGCGGTGGTCGCCGACCGGTTGCTCGAAGCGGATTTGCCGGTGCTCGAACATCAGCGGTTCGCCATCAATCACGTCCACGTCGGTTATATTCTGGCGCGTTTGTGGAAATTTCCCAACGATTTGTTGGACGCGGTTTCGTATCAATATAACCCCACGCCGAAAGAGCGCGGGTTTCAATTGGAGGCGGCGTTCATTTACGCGGCGCGGCGGATGTTGGACGCGCTCGCGAAAAGCGACGCGCCCAACGCCATCGTAAAATACCTGCCGCCGGTCGTCGCGGAAAAATTGCGCCTCAAAACCGAAACGGCGCTCAACGCCTTGCAGGAAGCCATCGCCGAATACAACGAATTCAAGAATATGATGATGAGTTGAGGCGGGCAACGTTTAGAGTTTAGAGTTGAAAGAACGAGCGCGAAGCGCGGCTTATTCCCCTCTACGGAGGGGTGGCGGACTGTCCGCCGACAAGCGAAACGTTCTATCTCGCCTGACGAGGTGGGTGGTCGAAACCGGGGCAACGCCGGCAATCGCCCCGTCAACCGCTGATAGAACCTCGCGACTGCCGCCCATCCGTAGAGAGGAATTAAAAGCGGAATAATTTAGCCAAACATTCTTTAACTTTCAACTTTCCTTTTTTTCGTTAAACATTGGCGTTTCGGCATAAAATTCTCCTTTTGCGCCCCGATTTTTTATTTACAATCCTGTTTTTATTCACTGCGCGGCTTTCCCGACGAGTGTCGCTAAGGACACCTAAACGATGTCATCCCAAACCAAAAGCGCCGTCGAAATTATCGACGAACTTGCCAACAACTTGATGTTGCTTGAACCCGGCGACCGCGGCGGCGTGCGGCAGTTGCTCGCCGGTTTTCAAGAACTGCTGGATTTATTCCGCCTGAAAAGCGACGGACGCGCCGCCGACACCGGCGAGTTGCTCGACCGATGCGTGTGGTGTCTGCAAAAACTCCACGACGGCGAAATCGCCGACGCCGCCGAAGCGATAGAATACGTTACCGAAGCGCTGACGGCGATGCAACCGGTTTTCCGCGACCGCGCGACGTTGCGCGGTCGTAACGAAATGTTTGTCTATTTCGGCTTGCCGTCGCGCAACACTTACGTCCTGCCCGCCAATATCGACCAGCAGACCTTTGCCGAATTTGTCGCCTCGCAATCCGCCAATCTCGACGACTTTGAAGAGTATTTAGTCAGAATCGAGCGGGACAAAAACCCCGAAGACGTGCACGCTTTGCGCCGCTTGATTCACACGCTCAAAGGCGAGACCGGACTGCTCGGTATCGACGACGTGGAAAAACTCTGTCACGTGATGGAAGACAATTTGCGCGACGGCGGTTTTCCGGCGGAAATCAGCGACGATTTTTTCGCGGCGCTCGATTGGTTGCGCTCGGTGTTCGTCGCGCTGACGCACCACGAGTCGTTCGTCTCGGCGGACGCGCTGACCGCCAAATTCGAGAATTTCAGCGGGCGCAATTCGCTTGCCGCGCTCGAAAAAAGCAAACAACTTCCCGAAATTCAACTGGTCGGCAATAAGACGCCCGCGCCCGCCCCCGCGGCGCCGGTCGCCGAACCGGAGGCGCCGGAAGCGCAAGAGACGCCCGTGTCGGGCATCGAAATTGTGGACGCCGATTTGGGCGTCGCGGTAACGACCGACGAAAAAATGCAATTGCCGGACAACGTCGATGAAGAAATTTTTATGGCGTTTGTCGGCGAGCAACTCGGGCGAATGGACGACTTGGAACAAATGCTGTTACAAGCCGAACGCGGCGACAAAGTCGCCGACCTCGCCGATTTGCGCGGGCTGATTCACACGCTCAAAGGCGACAGCGCGCTGATGGGTTTAGACCAAATCGAACATCTGTGCCACGCGGTCGAAGACAATTTGCGCAACGGCTATCCGTTGGGATTGAGCAACGTTTTCTTTACGACGCTCGACTGGTTGCGGTCGGCGTTCACCGAACTGTCGCGCGGACACGCCATCGCGTCGCCGCGTCCGTTGATTGACATTTTCAACCGCACCGCCGCCGGCGCGCCGGTGCCGGCCACCAATAAAGTTACGCCGTCGCCGCTCAAACCGGAGTCGGTCGCGCCTACGCCCGCGCCGACGGTAAACGCGGCGTCCGTCGCAACCTCCGCGCCCGCTACCGCGCCTGCGACGCCTGCGACACCTGTGCCTGCGACACCTGTGCCTGCGACACCTGTGCCTGCGACACCGGCGTTGGCGGCGACAAAAGCATCGGTGGAGGCAACCGCGCCGGAGAACGCGGAGAATGTCGCGGCGGCAAAGGCGCCGGTCGCCGGCGGCGAGGCGGTCGATGCCGAGGGCAAGTCCGTTGACCCGTTGGTGGTTTTGGCGACGAAAAAAATTACTTCGACGAAGCCGATTATTTTCGGACCGCCGCGTCCGCGGCGGCGTCCGCCGAATATGGAACCGGCGGGGCATCCGTTTATCGCGGAAGCGGCGGCGGTAAAAATCAACCCCGAACCGGCGGCGAAGCAAGAAACGGAGAAAGTAATGCCTTTAGACGAGAGCGATTTGACGCCGGCGGTGAAAAGAGCGTTTGAACCGGCTCCGGCGGTAAAAGCGGCTCCGCGTCCGGCGCCGGAACCGAAAATCGAAACGGCGAGCGGCGGCGCGATGGTGCGGGAAATGGTGCGCGTCGATTCCGACCGGTTAGACCGGTTGCTCGACACGATTGGCGAACTTGTCATCGCCGAAAGTATGGTTGACCAGTCGATTAACAAACTCACTTCCGACCAACCGGTGTTGGTGCGGCAAATCGGGCAGTTGAGCAAAATTACGCGGACGTTGCAGGAAATCGGGATGTCGTTGCGGATGATGCCGATTAGGGGCGTGTTCAATAAAATGGAGCGTTTGGTGCGCGATTTGTCGCACAAAAGCAACAAAAGCGTTCGATTGGAAACGATTGGCGAAGACACCGAATTGGACAAGTCGCTCATCGAGCGCATCGGCGATATTTTAGTCCATATGGTTCGCAACTCGGTTGACCACGGCATCGAGTCCGCGGTTAAAGACCGCATCGAATTAGGCAAACCGGAAGCGGGCAAAGTAACGTTGCGCGCGTATCACAAGGGCGGCAACGTCTGTTTGGACGTGTCCGACGACGGACGGGGTTTGGACCGCGAAAAAATTATCGCCAAAGCGGAAGAGCGCGGCTTGACGATTCCGGGCGGCGAGAGCGCGTCGGACAGCGAAGTGTTTAAGGTGATTTTTGAGCAGGGCTTTTCGACCGCCGAAAAAGTTACCGACGTGTCCGGACGCGGCGTGGGGATGGACGTGGTCAAGCGCAACGTGGACGCGATGCGCGGGCGGATAGAAATCAATTCCGCCCCCGGTCGCGGCACCAATTTTTCGATTCGCCTGCCGCTGACGTTGGCGATTATCGACGGGATGGTGGTGCGCGTGGCGAAAGAGCGCTACATTATTCCGACCCTGTCGATTTTACATTCGTTGCAAATGAGCCGCAAAGACGTGGTCCTGGTCGTCGGCAAAGGCGAAATGGTGCGCGACGAAGAGCGCGAATTGCCGATGTTCCGGCTGTCGTCGTTACTGAACACGCGCGACGCGGTGGACGATGTCGGCGCCGGTATCGTGTTAATCGTGGAAGCCGACGGGCGGCGATTGGCGATTCTTTGCGATGAAATTTTAGAACAACAACAAGTCGTGATTAAGAGTTTGGGCGATTATTTAGCCATTCCGGGCATCGCCGGCGGCGCGATTATGCCCGACGGCTTGGTCGGGTTGATTATCGACATCGGCGGACTTTTGGATGCGTTGGACAAAGCCGGACGCACGGCGTAAAGGCGCAATTAGCCATTGAAAATTAATAATTAAGGAGTTGATGCGTAAAACTTGCGCGTAGTGAAACTGAAAACCAAAGGTCAAAATTTGTAATTCGTAATTATTTTAATTGCTCTCGGTAAGACGAGGACGGCGTTATGAACCATGATACGTTCAAAGGATTTTGCAAATTAGTTTATGATAAATCCGGCATCGCGCTCACCGATAGCAAGGAGTCGTTGGTGTCGTCGCGCGTCGGCAAGCGGATGCGGGAAATCGGCTTAGGGGCAAACGATTACGAGCATTATCTGACTTTACTGCACAACGACGCGCGCGGCGAAGAATTGATTCATTTGTTGGACTGCATTTCCACCAACGTTACCAGTTTTTGGCGCGAACCGGACCACTTTGAATTGATGACGGAATTATGCAAAAAGTGGCGCGCCGCGGGGCAGACCCGCTTCCGTTTTTGGTCGGCGGCGAGTTCCAGCGGCGAAGAACCCTACACGATGGCGATTATGGCTTATGAAGCGTTGGGGAGCGGCGTGGACGCGCGGATTTTGGCGACCGATATTTCGACGAAAATTTTAGAAAAGGCGATGAACGGCGACTACGACGAAGAAAAAATCCGCGGCGTGCCGGTGCCGTTGCGCGATAAATACTTCACCCGCGCGGGCGCGCGCGGCGGTTACGAATACACCGCCGGCGAAGCGCTGAAACGGATGATTTCGTTCCGTCGGCTGAATTTATCCGCGCCGCCGTTTCCGATTCGGGGTCCGCTCGACATCGTTTTTTGTCGCAACGTGATGATTTATTTCGACAACGGGTTGCGCGAGAGATTGGTGCGCGAAATTTACCGCGTGCTTAAGCCCGGCGGGTATCTTTTTATCGGACACGCCGAAAGTTTGACCGGTCTGAACACCGAATTCAAGACCGTTAAACCGGCGACGTATCTTAAAAAGAAATAATTGGCAGGTTAAAGGGCAAAGTTAAAAGTTTAGAGTTAAAAGTTTAGAGTTGAAAGTTTATAGTTGGGCAGAGGTTGCGCTTCGCGCATGGTCAAAATAAATCTGTTCAACTTTTAACTCTAAACTCTCAACTCTAAACTCTCATCTAAACAGGTGCCGCTATGCAACGGACGGTTGGAATCTCTGACATATACGTGTCGCAAGACCCGGAAGACGTCATAGTTACGTATTCTTTGGGGTCGTGCGTTGGCGTAACCGTGTATGACCCGCGCGCGAAAGTCGGCGGATTGGTGCATTGTATGTTGCCGATGAGCAAAGATAACCCGGACAAAGCCAGCGCCAATCCGGCGATGTTTGTCGATACCGGCGTGTCGCTGTTGTTGCAAAAGGTCTATGACCTGGGGGCGCGGCGGGAAAATTTAGAGGTCAAGGTCGCGGGCGGCGCGTCGCCGCTCAAAGACGTAACGGTGTTCCAAATCGGTCAGCGCAACTACACGATTTTGCGTAAATTGTTGTGGAAAAACAACATCTTAATTGCCAACGAAGAAGTCGGCGGCGCCGTGCCGCGCACGATGTATCTTTATATGAAGGACGGACGCACGGAAATCAGTAGCGGCGGAAAGGCGCACATTTTGTAATCAATTAACAATTAACAATTCATAATTAACAATTATTGCTAACGGAACGAAGCGGCTACCCAAATTGTTAATTGTAAATTGTAAATTAGAAAGCATTTTCAAGGAGAACTCCTATGGCATACAATATCGTTATCGTCGATGATTCCGCCACGGTGCGGTCGGTGTTGAAAAAGACGTTGCATCTGTCCGGCGTCGCGGTCGGCGTGTTGAAAGAAGCCAACAACGGGCGGGAAGCATTGGAAATTCTGCGCGACGGCTGGTTCGACCTCGTTTTCACCGACATCAATATGCCGGAAATGAACGGTATAGAACTGATTAACACGCTCGCCAACGACGAGGTGATGAGCACGATACCCATCGTCGTCGTCTCGACCGACGGTTCGTCGTCGCGCATCGAAGAGGTCAAAGCCAAAGGCGTGCGCGCGTATGTCCGCAAGCCGTTCACGCCGGAATGTATCCGCGACGTGATTAACGGCGTCCTCATCGGCGACCCGGACGGCGACGAGGGGATTATCGAAATCGGTTAGAATTTGAAGCGCAAGAAATTCGGGGAAAATTCTTTCTTTTAGCGGTTATTCTTAATTTTTAATTCTTAATTCGTAATTGATTTTAAGGGAGGCGTAAAATGCCGGCGATTGAAATTGACCCGCTTGCGGTGTTGCGGCAGGTCTTTATTAAGGTGTTGGACGAACAGATGTTTTTGTTTGCCGAAGACGTTGATTTGGCGGAAGCGCCGGCGGTGGACGAGCCGATGTCGGCGGTAACCATCACCTACCACGGCTATTCGCGCGGCGAATTGTATCTGGCGCTGTCGCGCCGGTTTTGCCGCATCATCACCGGGTCGAGTTTGGGGGTCGATGAAAGCGAAATTCCCGCCAGCGTTGACCTTGATGACGCGGCGCGCGAACTGCTGAATATGACCTGCGGGCAATTTATGACGGCGTATTTCGGCGAGGAGCCGGTGTTTGACCTCTGCCCGCCGCAATGCCGCGGTTTGACGGCGGAAGAATTCGCCGAAACCCGCCGCGTCTTTAACGGGTTGTCGTTTATGGTCGATGACAACCTGATTTTGCTGTCCTATACGCCGGAAGCGTAAAAGGCAATGAAGAATGAAGAATTAAGAATGGAAAGAGGGAGGGTTATTTAATGGCGGCTATTCGCGTGTTGATTGTCGATGATTCCGATACCGTGCGCAAAATTCTCTCGACGGAATTGGCGCGCGACCCCGAAATTCAGGTCATCGGTTCGGCTCCCGACGCTTACGTGGCGCGCGATATGATTGTGCAACTGCATCCCGACGTGATAACGTTGGACTTGGAAATGCCGCGTTTGGACGGTTTAAGTTTTCTGAAAAAAATAATGTATCACGTGCCGTTGCCGGTGATTGTGTTGTCGTCGCTCACCCGTGCCGGCAGTAAATTGGCGTTTGAAGCGCTGGATTACGGCGCGGTGGAAGTGATGGCGAAACCGAGCGCCACTTACGCGCTGAGCGATTTATCGGTGATGCTGGCGGACAGAATCAAAGCGGCGGCAAAAGTCAAAGTTACCAAATTAAGCAAACAACGAGTCGTCGAACGGCAACAAACACGCCAAAATTTATTGACGCGGACGCCGTCGCGCATTATCGCGATGGGTTCTTCGACCGGCGGCACGCAGGCGTTGGAAGCGGTTTTGACGGTTTTGCCCGCCAATTCTCCCGGCATTATCATCTCGCAACATATGCCGGAAAATTTCACCAACTCGTTTGCCGAGCGGTTGAACGGCATTTGCGCGATTGAAGTCAAAGAAGCGGAAGAAGGCGACGAAATCACCATCGGTCGCGCGATTATCGCCAAAGGCAATTACCATTTGGTCGTGCGCCCCAAAGCGCCGGGGAGGTATTTTGTCTCCATCAAGACCGGACCGCTCGTTTGTCATCAGCGTCCGGCGGTGGACGTGATGTTCCGCTCGGTGGCGCAAACGGTCGGCGATAAAGCGGTCGGCGTAATCTTGACCGGTATGGGCAACGACGGGGCGCAGGGAATGAAATTGATGCACGACGCCGGCGCGTATTGTTTGGCACAGGACGAAAAATCGTGCGTCGTTTTCGGTATGCCGAAAGAAGCGATTGCGGCGGGCGGCGTCGATGAAATCCTGCCGTTGGACCAAATTCCGGCGGCAATGGTCGCCGCCGCCGTGTAGCGGAGAAATTCAATTGAGAGACGCTCTGTTCAAATTGGGGCGGCGGGGGTTTTTACCGGAGGAAACGAGATGCCTGTTGCCATTGAAGAATTTAAGGCGGATTACGACCGGCTGTTGGCTTCAATCTCAACGCTTAATGGCGATTTTCCCGGGTTGCCGGAAACGCCGATTTTCACTAATCACGAAGAAGACGCGCGGAAAATTCTGACGCCGACAAACGTCGGCGCGGCGGAGTGGGTTTTTGACTTGCCGGCGACCTATACGGAAGCCGAATTGCGGAGCGCGTATGACGCCTGACATCAACCTTTTGTATGACCGCGTCGCCGGTCGCGCCGCGTATATCGACTTTTATCTGCAAGGGTTCCGCCTTTTGACCGAGAATCGTTATTCGTGGTTTAAGTTCGTCGATGTCCCGTATGCGTCGGCGTCGTTGGCGGCGTATAGTTTTGCTTTTGAGGACAAGCATATCCGTCCTTACGTCGGGCATATTTATCCTGACAACGAATTGATTTGCCGCCATAAAATCATTGCTGCGACGGAGTGCGCGATAATGTGGTTACCGCCGATGTTGAAGCCGGATGAGGCGAAAAAGGTAACAACTTTGAAAAAATTAAGCGTGGCGGAAAAGAATGCGGAATGGTCGATGGCGACTAAAATTATTGCCGCGCAATTTGCGGCGACGTTGGCGATAGGCATAATTCACGACTGGCAAACCCAGACAAAAAAAATAACCGGTATGCGGCAACGAATTTACGCCCAATTAACCGCCGCCGGTTTGACGATGAACAATATCCGCGTTGAACACGAAAAGTGGCTTCGTTACGCGCTTTGCCATAAAGAAGGCGAGCCCAAACGGTTCCCGTTCTTTCCCGTTTCGCAAACTTGGACGGCGCTTGAACATAGTTGTCTCGCCTGAACGCCACGCCATTAAGGTAAAAAAACACCCCCGCCGGTTCGCGCTGGGTGTTTTTTTGCGGTATGAAGGAAGAAACCAAAAATTAATTCGTCCAATTCGTTAAAATTTGGCAAGCACACTAACCTCGGTTTCGTGAGAATTCGTGGATAAGTTCTTTTTTCGTCGCGCATAAAAGCCGAACAGCCAAATTCCGTATAAAACATTTCCTAACGGCAACATAATTACCGGCGCGGTGTTTGCCGGTGAAAACGCCCGGCGCAGATGATAATCAATATCGCCGTTCGCGCCGAGTAGCAATAAAAAATACGCGATTGCCATTAACCAAAACGCCCCCCCCCCCCCGCATTTTTCATTTCCCGCGCGGCGACGAGCGCCCACGCCGGACCCGCCGCCATCAGCGTTATCGTCGGGATTTCCGTCGAAGGACCGAACGACATCAGCCACCACGCGCCCGCCGCATACGCAAAAAGCACGGCGCGTCCCGCGTCCCATTGGTCGCGATAATAAACTTTCAGCGTGAACGCCAGCGCCAAACCGGCGGCGAGCAATTGCGCGAGGTGATACCACGTCATCTCGGCGACGGGGGCGCCGCTGGTAATCGCGCCGGTGGTCAGATATTCGTAGAGCGTGAACATATCGCGATAGTCGTGGCGGTCGTTGCTGAGACGTTGGCACATATCTAACCAGTCGCGATAACCGGCGACCACGTATTCGTAATTTTGGCAGAGGAAAACGCCGCCGACGGCGAGCGTCAGCACGACCGCGCCGCGCCACCATAAACGTTTGGGGAAAATCGCGCCGACGAGGAGCGCGTAACACAGCGGCGCGACTTTAATCCAGCCCGCGACCGTCAGCGCCGCGATGCCGCGCCACCATTTATGTTGCGCGACGAGCGCCACGCCCCAAAGAATCGCGCCGCCGAGAAGCGGATTGGACTGCTGATTGAGAAGCCCCTCAAACGCGATGGGCAACAAGGCGATAAAAAACCACGCGCGTTGCGGCGGCGGAATAAATTGACCGGCGAAGCGCCACGCGCCGGATAAAAACACCGCGAAATTAATCGCCGTCCAAACCAGCGCACCGACCGCGAACGGCAACAACGTCAAAACCGTCATCGCCGCCGCAAAGCCGGGGTAGTATTGATAACCGTGGGATTCGCCGGCATACAGCGGCAACTGTTGTAAAAAATGTTCGCCGGCAAAATAAAAACAGTCGTAGGCGCTACGGTGCGTGCCGCCCGCCAGAATAACGCGGACGAACACGGCGACCGCAAACCCGCCCCATAAGAACACGGCGGCGAGATTGAGCAACAGCGTTTTTTTACCGGCGGATAACATTTGCGGGGATCCTTTTTCCTTGTTCAATTTTTCCCTACTCTCAACTCTTCAAATTATACGCCGTTTGCAACATTTCGTTCGCCGTGGTTACTAATTTGGAACTGAACTGGTAGGCGCGTTGGTAGATAATCGATTGCGCGCCCAGTTCAAAATTCGACTCCTCCAAATACCCGCCGTAGCACGAGCCGAAAATGTTTGCCCAGACGCCCGTGCCGCTATAAATCGCCGCGCCGCTGATTTCATTCGCGCTGAACGTCGTGCCGCTTTTACCGTCCAACCCTTGCGGATTCGCCACGATTGCCAGCGCCAAACGCGCCAAGAGCGATGTTTGCCCGTTGTCGAAACGCCCGTAAATCATACCGTCCGGCGCGTTGGTGTAGGTCATCAACGACCCCTGAATATAACCGTCCGCGCCCGCCGTCAAACTCCGCGCCGCGCCGACTTGCGTAACGTGGCTGAAATCAAAATTCAGCGTCGCGCCCAAATCCGCCGTCTCCTTAATCATATTGCCTTCGTTGTCGAAGCGGACGAGTCCCGTGCCTTGCCCAACCGCGCCGTTGTCGGGATTTTCGACCGCGACGTTCGTGGTTTGCGCCGCATACCAGCGCCACGTCGAGCCCTCGTCGTCGGCGCTTAATTTGACCAAATACAGCATTTGGTCTTCGACTTGCATCGCGTAAGCGGTCGGATTGGGCGAGACCTTTTCATACAACGCCACCGGATTGTCCGCCGTGTCCGCCGGCAACTTCTCGTTGGCGTTGAAAAATTGATAGAAGTCGTCCACGATATTGCGCGACGCGCCGTCGGCGGTGGTAACGTTGGCGGTCGTGGTCAACATAATGTTGCCGAGCGTGTTTATCGCGCCGACATTGCTGGCGATGTTGAAGTGGACGCCCGTTTCGTCGATGCTCAAGAATCCGCCCGCCTGTTCGCCCGCCGCCGCGAAACCGTCGGGGATAAGCGTGTAATCGCGCGTGTGATAGGTGCCGAGCACGCCGCCGTCGGCGCGCGCCGCGCTCCCGTCGTCGCCCAAACCGCCGCACAACCACGTCGAAAAATCCGCCAACGTCGTCGCCGGCGTTACGGTCAGGGTTTTGCTGTAAGCCACGCCGCCGCGCTCAAAGTTAATCGTCATTTCGCGACTGTTGACGGTGCTACCGCTCGGTTCGTTGTAGAGATTTTGCCACGAGGCGGCTAATTTTTTTTGCGCTTCGTCCAACGCTTTTTGCGCCGCCGCTTTTTGTTCCGGCGTGGCGTCGGGATTGGCGTTGACGGCGTCGAAGTTTTTCTGCGCGTTTTGCGCGCCAACGATATTTTGCGAGTCGGTGAATTGCAGAT
This sequence comes from Planctomycetales bacterium, assembly GCA_025997475.1. Classification (GTDB taxonomy): domain Bacteria; phylum Planctomycetota; class SZUA-567; order SZUA-567; family SZUA-567; genus MS499-59. The sequence goes on along the minus strand of BNUQ01000029.1, from coordinate 8,235 downwards.
TGGCGAGCAACGTTTGCGCCGTCGCGTCTTGACCGGTGGTTTTATCGCGCAACGCCGCCGAGGTCTGCACGGCGCCGACGTTGAGATAATCGACGGGCGTTACGCCGTCGGCTTTCAGCCAATTGTCGGCGCTCGTAATCGTGTTGCCGGTCGCGACCGGCGTGTTCGGGAGCAAATTGCCGTTCATTTCGACGGTGCGCGTGGCGACGCCGGGATACAGCGTGCCGAGTTGCGGCAGGCGAATCGCCGACATCGAATTATTGAGCGTGCCTTCGGGCGTGGCGTTGTAACCCAGCACTTGCATCCCGTCGTTGCTGAGCAAATCAACGGTGGTGGCGGAACTTTGTCCGAGGTAAAAATTGCCGGCGCGGGTCAAAAGTTCGCCGGCGTTGCCGCCGTTAAGGACAAAAAAACCGGCGCCGTCGATGGCGAAGTCGAGCGTGCGACCGGTGTTGTTGAGCGGACCTTGAGTGAAATTGTGCGTTTGCGCCGCGACGAGCGTGCCGTTGCCGATAGCCGCGGCGTTGGTGGCGCCGGCGCCGTTTTCTTCGCCGTAGCCCGGGACGACGGTGTTGTAGAGCAGGTCGCCGAACGAAGTGTCGAGGCGTTTGTAGCCGATGGCGTTGATGTTCGACGTGTTGTTCGCCAGCGCGTTGAACGCCGTCTGATACGACAACAAACCGCTCATGCCGGTGTATAAAGTATTTTGCAAGCCCATCGTCGGTCTCCGTCAAGGCGCGGGGGAAAAATTTTCCGCCGCGGGTAAATATAACGGCGATGAACTGCAAATTTTGTGCCAATGAGCGTGGACGGTAATCCCACTGCCCGCGGAAAAATTGTTTCACCAAAAAACAAAATTTAATTAAAGGGCGTCAACTTTTTTCGCCGATAGACGGGCTGTTCTTTTTTGGTTATCGCTCGTGAGAGGAGTGCGCTATGCTTATTCGCCACGCTTTATTTTTCGGGTCTATCGCGTTTTGCGCCGTCGCCTGCGGCGAGAAATCGTCCGCGCCGGTCCGACCGGCGACGAGCCCCGCTTATCAGTCGCCCGCGCAACGCCAAGACGTGCAACGCCAAGACATGCAACGTCGAGACGCGCAAGTGGTCGTCAGCAAGGACACCGCCATTTTGAGTTCCGAATTGACCAAAGGCGACGTTATCCGTAGCGGTCAACGCCCGACCGAGGTTCCGGCGACCGTCCTGCCCGCGCCGACCGCCCCGCGGCAAGCGCCGCCGGCTTATCGTCCCGCGCCGCCACCGGTCAGTCCGGTCAATCGGGGCAGTGATTATGATTTTGTCGATACCGACGAGCCGGTGATTGATTATCGCCAAGTCGCCGTGTTGCCGACGCCGGGCATTCCGGCGGTCGCCGCCATCGGGGAAAAGGACTGCGCGGACAACAGTTGTCAAATCGCCGACGGCGGAAGTGTAACGGCGAACAGCGTCAAAGACGCCGAGAAACAAAGCGGCAGATTGAAAAGTTTGCTCAATCAAATTTCCGGCAGAAAAATGGCGAGCGCCGCCAACGCCGAAACCGAAGAATTTGCCGAACAACAATTGCTCGCGGGCGACCCCGGCAATTTCAACGCGGTCGAGTTAGAAGCGTCGGCGGTCTCGGCGAAAAACAGCCGCCCCGCCCCGCGCCGTTTCGCGCGCAATTTGTGGCCCGGCGGCGTGCCGGTGCAAGCCGAAATCGACCCCGAAATCGCGCCGGCAATCGCGACCAAATAACGGCTCCACGCCTGCCGAACTTTCTGGCGGGCGTTTTTTTTAGAGTTTAGAGTTTAGAGTTCAAAGTTCAGAGTCGAAAGTCGAAAGTCGAAAGTTGAAAGGCGGAGTTTGATTCTAAGAATCGCTTCGCGAAATTTTAATAATCACTCCGCCATTCTTAATTCTTAATTCGTTTCGTAATTCCCCTTTCTCCAAACCGGAACCCCATGACCTCCTGCCGTTGTCTGTTGCTCGCCGCGCTGACCGCCGTGTTAATCGCGTGCGCCGAAAAACCGGAAATCGACGAAGAGACCTTTATTCGTGCGCCGAAATTGGTCGGCGCGTATTCGTTGCTTGAAGACGCCGCCTTGCCGCCGATGTTGTATTTGCGCTCGGATTATCCGTCCGTCGCCGGTATGCGCGTCGGCGGGCGCGTCGAACGCTACGGGCGGCGGTCGCTCGCGCACGCGATTGACCTGACCGCGTGGACGCAATCGGCGGCGGCGCAAAACAATGCCGAAATCACCTTGCTCGTGGACGACCAAGACCGCGAGAAATTTTATTATCGTCTGCCCGCCGCGGGCGACGCGGCGACCATCGGCTTTCTGCACGGCGGACGCGACCGCGCCCCGCAACTCGCCGCCGCCGCCGAGGAATTTAATCGCTATCAGCCGAACGCCGTCGTCGTTCTCGGCAACGCCACGCCGCTCGACGGGCAACTCCGCAGTTGGGACCAATTTTTCTTTAAGCCGTTTTTGCCGCTGTCGCGCCGCGTGCCGTTAGTTTTCCTGCCGGAAGACCGGGCGAAAATGCCGCCGCTTGCCGCCAATCCTCTGCCGCGCCGTTATTGGGCGCGCGACCTCGGTTGCGTGCGGCTGTATTTCGGCGATTTGGAATTGCTGAAAAATCCGACGACGCGGCAGGAATGGCTGACGTGGTTGGCGCGCGATTTGTCGATGACCACGCAACCCTGGAAAATCCTCTGCCTGTCGCAACCGGTCTTCGGTATGCAAGAAATCAATGCGTGGCTCGTCGAGACGTTCGGGGCGCTCCTCGAACACAGCCGCGTGAACCTCGTGATTAGCGGCGGGGTCGGCTATTACCTGCGCACCGTGCCGGTGCAGTCCGGCGACTTCGCGACGCGCTATCTCAACGTCGGCGGACTGGACACCGAAAAGCAAAAATTGCTCGGACGCGAATACGCGGCGGTCGTGGTTGACCAGCCGCAAATCGGCATTTTGCGCGCGACGCCGGCAAGTTTGACGTGGACGATTTATCCGCTCGTCGAGGCGAATAAAAATCCAACGCCGCTCGACACGCTGACCATTACGGCGGACGGCGAAAGCGGGGGCGAGCCGGCGGTGGAAAAGACGGACATTTTGACCGACGCGCTGGCGGCGCTGACCTTGCGGCGCGAAGTGCTGACGTTGGCGCGACAGGCGGCGAAAGCCGTGCCGGATTTGACCGCGAATAAACAGACGCTCAATTTCATTTTGCACAATCCGACGGGACAGCCGTTGCGCGGCGTGTTGCAGTGGCAGGCGGCGTCGGACACAGCGTGGAAAATTCAGCCGGAAGCGGTCGAATTTCAGTTGCAACCCGGATTCCGCGGCACCACGACGTTCACGGCGGAGCGTTACATCACCGTCGAAACCGCGCCGATGCCGGAGTTGACGGCGACGATTGAAAACGTCGGCTCGGCGACGCAACCGCTGATTTTCGCGGCGAAGAAATCGGCGGAAATCGCGCCGCGCGCCGCGTCGTCGTCGATAATGATTGACGGCGTGGCAAGCGAGCCGGACTGGGAACAGGCGACGGTTTTACGGGATTTTATCACGCTCGGCGGCGGCGCGCCGAACCGTCCGTTCGCCGTGAAAATGCTGACGGATGCGGCGGGCATTTATTTGTTCGCGCAAGCCGCGACCGGCGGCAGTCCGGCGACGGCGGCGAAATTTCACGACGACGCGGTGCATCGCGACGACAGCGTGGAGTTTTTCTTTGACCCGACGGGCGAGGGGCGCGACTTTTATCAATTCGCGGTCAACAGCGCCGGCGTTACGTTGGACCGGTCAAGTCAATTCGGTTTGGCGTGGAATCCGCAGTGGCAGGTCAAGACGCATCCGCAAGACGACGGCTACGCGGTCGAGGCGTTTATTCCGTTCGCGGCGTTCGGCTTGACGCAAGCGCCGGCGGCGCGCGCGCGCTGGGGCTTCGACGTTTTTCACAACGACTTCACCGGCGGCGCCGACTTGCCGCCGCCGATAGAAAACATCGACGCCGCGATTACGCCGGAAAATATCGCCTCGGCGGCAAGGCGCGACTTGGGCGCGCGCGTCGTCCGCGAAACCGGTAAGCCGGTCAATGAAATCGTGCAATGGGCGGACACCTTCGGCTCGAACGCGCGAAGCGGCTGTTACGGCGAGATAATTTTCGGCGGGCGGTAAGCAAGCGATTAAGGGTTTTAAGAATTAACTCTCGTTACGCGGTCAACCCCAATTTGCGCGGTCGTTAATACTCCACGCTAAAGCGTGGGGCGATTAAAGACGGCGCGCAACCTCAGCGAATAATTTATCAAAAACATTTCACCCCAGCCGGTCATTCTGACCCGCACGCCGCGCCGCGCGTCCTCGTAATTCCGCTAATTCCGCCGAGAAATCCCACCTTTCTTCAATGGCACAAAAATTGTTTTGTGGCGGGCGTGATTCTTAACCATCGATTTTTCATTACCGTCAAAAAGGAGAAGCCCATGCGCTTTGATAAATTCACGATTAAGTCCCGCGAGGCGCTCGATGTCGCGAAGCGTTTCGCCGAAGAAAATCAAAATCAGGAAATCGCCGCGGCGCATTTATGGCTCGCGTTGCTCAAACAGGACGGCGGCATCGTCGCGCCGCTGTTGCAAAAACTCGGCGTCGCGCCGGAGTTGCTCGCCGGCGAAGCCGCGCAACTCATCAAAAAAATTCCGCAAGTAAGCGGCGCGCGCGCCGGTGAGAATTTGACGCGCGAACTCGCCGACCTGCTCGAAAAAGCGTTCGCCGAAGCCGAGCGGCTGAAAGACGATTACGTTTCGACCGAGCATCTTTTGCTCGCGCTCGCGCAAGCGCAAAACGCGGTCGGCGACGCGCTCCGGCAAAACGGCGTTACGTCCGAGGCGGTCTATCAGGCGTTGTCCGCGGTGCGCGGCAACGGGCGCGTTACCGACGAAAATCCCGAAGAAAAATTTCAGGCGCTCAAAAAATACACCCGCGATTTGACGCAGTTGGCGCGGCAGGGCAAACTCGACCCCGTCATCGGACGCGACGAGGAAATCCGCCGCGTAATGCAAGTCCTCTCGCGGCGCACCAAAAATAATCCCGTCTTAATCGGCGAACCCGGCACCGGCAAAACCGCCATCGCCGGCGGATTGGCGCAACGCATCATTGCCGGCGACGTGCCGGAGTCGCTGAAAAACCGGCAGGTCTTGACGCTTGATTTAGGCGCGTTGCTCGCGGGCAGTAAATATCGCGGCGAGTTCGAGGAGCGCCTGAAAGCGGTGCTGACCGAAATCGAACAATCGGCGGGCGACGTGGTTTTGTTCATCGACGAGTTGCACACGATTGTCGGCGCGGGCGCGACGGAGGGCGCGGCGGACGCGGCGAATTTGCTCAAACCCGCGCTGGCGAAAGGCGATTTACGTTGTATCGGCGCGACGACGCTGAACGAATATCGAAAATACATCGAGAAGGACGCGGCGTTAGAACGGCGCTTTCAACCGGTCTATGTCGGCGAGCCGTCGGAGGAAAATTCCATCGCGATTCTGCGCGGACTGAAAGAACGCTACGAAGTTCACCACGGCGTCCGCATTCAAGACGCGGCGCTGGTGTCGGCGGTGAAGTTGTCCGAGCGTTATATCAGCGACCGTTTTTTGCCGGACAAGGCGATTGATTTGGTGGACGAGGCGTGTTCGTGCTTGCGGATGGAAATCGACTCAATGCCGCACGAATTGGACGGGCTCGCGCGGCAGAAAATGCAAATTGAAATCGAATTGAAAGCGGTCGAAAAAGACGCCACCGCGAAAGCGCGCGCCGCCGAGTTGCGAGAAAAATTAGCCGACGGTAAAGAAAAATTCGACGGTTTAGCGACGCGCTGGCAAGCCGAAAAGGAAGTTATTCAGCAAATCCGCCGGTATAAAGAAGACCTCGACCGCGCGCGCCAACAGAGCGAGACCGCGCAACGGACGGGCGATTTAAGCAAAGTCGCGGAAATCCGCCACGGCGTAATTCCCGATATCGAGCGCCAAATCGAAGTCGAAAATTTGCGCCTGCGCGACTTGCAAAAGGACCACGGCGCGCTGTTGAAAGAAGAGGTGGACGCGACCGATATCGCCGCCGTCGTCAGCCGCTGGACGGGAATTCCGGTCAGCAAAATGCTCGAAAGCGAAATGAGCAAACTCGCGCAAATGGAAGAAAAATTAGGCGCGCGGGTCATCGGACAAAGCGCCGCGCTCGCCGCCGTCAGCCACGCGGTGCGCCGCGCCCGCGCCGGTTTGCAAGACCCGAACCGCCCGCTCGGCAAATTTATTTTTCTCGGTCCGACCGGCGTGGGCAAAACGGAAGTCGCGAAAGCCCTCGCCGAATTTTTGTTCGACGACGAACAAAATATCGTGCGCGTCGATATGAGCGAGTATCAGGAAAAACACACCGTCGCGCGGTTGCTTGGCGCGCCTCCGGGTTATGTCGGTTACGACGCCGGCGGGTATTTGACCGAAGCGGTGCGGCGGCGTCCGTATAGCGTCGTGCTGTTCGACGAAATCGAAAAGGCGCACCCCGAAGTGTTCAACGTGTTGTTGCAATTGCTCGACGACGGGCGGCTGACCGACGGACAGGGACGGACGGTGAATTTCCGCAACACGCTGGTGATTATGACCTCGAATCTCGGCGCGCGATTTATTCAGGACGCGGCGGACATTACCGCGCCGACAGTGCGGACGCAAACGTTGGCGGCGTTGCAGGCGCATTTCCGCCCGGAATTTCTCAATCGCATCGACGAGATTGTGCTGTTCAACCGGCTCGACGTTGAGCAACTGAAAAAGGTCTTCGGCTTGCAGTTGGCGCACTTGCGCGGACTGTTGCAGGCGCGCGGACTCACATTAGAACTCACGCCGAAAGCGGAAGAAAAACTCGTCGCGCTCGGCTACGATGTAACCAACGGCGCGCGTCCGCTGATTCGCGTCATTCAGCGCGAATTGCAAAATCCGTTGGCGCTGAAAATTCTCGAAGGCGAATTTAAGGAAGGCGACACGGTGGTGGCGGACTTGCAGAAAGGCGCGGTGGCGTTTCGGAAGGCGTGAAATTAGAGTTTAGAGTTTAGAGTTGAGAGTTGAGAAGAGGTTGCGCTTCGCGCATTTTTAAGATAAAAACTCCACTCTCTAAACTCTAAACTCTCAACTCTCAACTCTAAACTTTAAACTTTAAACTTTAAACTCTCAACTCTCAATTTTCGACATCTCCAGCGTGCTTTTGGTCAGGCGGGACAGGCGATTCTCGACATCGCCGATTTCATTGAGGCAATAACTAATTTCGTGGTTCAGATTCGCCAAAAGTTCTCTTTTCGCGAGGCGGGCTTGTTCCGCCGTTATCAACGCCGCTTCCTGCTCGGTAACGTCGTTAAACAGCACGATGGCTCCCGCCGCCCGACCGGCGGCGTTCAGCGACGTGGTGAATTGCACGTGATAATGCCGCCGTCCGAGGCGGCGAAAATCAATTTCGGCGTTGACGCTAAACGCCAAACCGCGCGCGAACGCCTCGCTTGTTTTTTCGCCGAACTCGCGGCTCCAATTCGGGTCGATAACTTCGCCTAAAACCGCCGCTAACGGTCGCCCGTCGATTTTGGCGAAATCGACGATGCCCGCCAAACGCAAAAACATCTTGGTGCAGTAAGCGACGCCGCCCGCCGTGTTCAGCAACAAAATCAAATGGCGGCTATTGTCCAACAACATCCGCATATAAAACTCCTGCTTCTGTTGTTCAAACGTCTGCGCCGAATGCAAACTCGCCTGGGTCGCCGCCGCCGCTTCATTGCGTCCAATCTTCGCTTCCAAACGGCGCATATACCGCGCCAATCGCACGTTCTCTTTCCGTAGTCGCGTCAATTCGTCGGCATCTTCCGACGCCGATAAGGTTTCAGTTGTCGCAGTCATTGGCGTCCTCCAATCAATTTTGCGGGGGGGGGGGGGGGGGGGTTTTTTTTTTTCGGCGGAGTTATTCAGAGATAATTAACAATTAACAATTAACAATGGTGGGGGGGGCGGGGTTTAAGATCGAAAGAGCACACGAATGATCTTTAGTAATGTATTTGTAACTAGTATGATGTATTCGACTAGAAAAAAAATAAACACCAGACACAAATTCGTATCTCGTATGCTGACTTATGCTTGAAAAAATAAACATAAGACTGATAATACATACAAATGTTGCAAATTAATAAATAAGATGATTTACTGGATGAAGCATATAATCAGAATATATAGTATTGATATCAGAATCGTAT